>CANQBL010000001.1 GCA_947589105.1 uncultured Bacilli bacterium
AGCATGTTGGTACTACGCATTTTTCCATCTCTTGCTTTTAATTTGAAAGTGTCACAATTTGTGACGGTTTCATTTCCCTCTTTAATCATTCTGGATTTTAAAGTCCTCCAATAATGAGATGGATCATCACTTTCAGTCAATGCACCAATAACATCAATAACACTAAAATAATATTCTTCTTTTTCTTTATCCCAAATACTTCTTATTTCTTTACCTTCAAATAGATTTGATATTGTTTCTAATTTACTTTTATTCATATAAAACCTCCTTGATAAAAACATTATATAGTGCAAACATTTGTTTGATAATACTTTTTTTAATTTTTTTCTATTATTTTAACTTATCACATTATTCATCACATAAAGGTTCTAACCGAACGTTTTGCGTTTTGTTATCTAGCACTTCAACCGTAATATGACTAAACTAGGAACTAAGTTGTGTGACAAGAAAAGGTTTAACCTTTAACTGGTATTATACCTATATCTTAAGGTTTTAATGTTATTGCTGGATGATTCAATTACTGGAAATATCCATAACATGTTTTATAAATTAAAACTTGTCCGCATAAATTTAGCTTTATTAATAAACCAATTATTTCTACTATACTAATAAACCATAATTTTCTCTTCAATATAAAAACCCAGTTGAATATCAAATTCAACTAGGTTTTAAATAATTACTTTTTTAGCATATACTTTTTGTTTCGTTAACCATTTCATATCTTCTTTTATCCCATATTTCAGTTGGAATTAAAGTTACATACATAGTTGCTTCATTATTGTTTTCATCAACTATTACTTCATTTACATATGATAAACTTGATTTATTAATAATAAACTCAGTTTGCCCTTTAGAATACGATAATGAATCATTATAAAGAAATGCACCATCTTTATAATTGCCATCAATACTGTAAACTATTCTTATATTATAATTTAAACCCAAATCGTTTTGTTTATTAAAAAAATCATTATTCTTAATTATAGACGTACTGGTAAAACCTGGTTCATATATGAATTCTCCACTTAAAGACTTTAAATCTTTTAAATTATTAACATTATAATCTTTAAAATAAGAAAGTGTTGTTCCTCTAAAAGTTTTAAACTTAAGATTTAATTTAGGAAATTTATAAATAATATTATCAATTTGCTCTGCTATATCTTCATATTCTTTCTTTATATCATCTGTTTTTAAACCATTTATATCATAATTCCAATCATCTCTTAAAATTGCATTTATATCTCTATATTTATATCCAGTATACATTCTTAATAACAAAGTATCTTCCTGATTTAAATCAGTTAAAAATTCATTTATTTTATCATCAAAGGAACTATTTACCTGCTGCATACTTTTAAATTCAAAATAATCACTGCTTCTAAAGTTTTTTATATAATCCATAACATTTTGTTTTTCTTCATCTTCCATAAATTTAAATATAAGGATAATAATTCTTTTTTTATCTTTCATTAATTTATTCCTCACTTATAACAATCTTTGCCATTATCAGATATATTTTCATAGTTATATACCCCATCTTTATATTTAATTTCTTCTGTTAGTTTTTGATTACACTTATCTTTTAAATCTAAAAGACCATCGTTTTCTAAATCACTTAAAGTAAAAGAAAAAGAAACTCCTTTTACTATCTCGTTAGCATGATACTTTGCAGCATACAATTTTGAAGCATTTTCTATTTTTTGATTTAAAATATTTTGAGTTTCTTCTTCATTTTTTTTAATCTGCTTAGTCATATTTGGTGCTGCAATAACTATAATTACAGCTAAAACAATAATTATAGCTAGTAACTCAACTAAAGTAAAACCTTTTTTATTCATTATTAATCCACTCCTTATCTAAATCTAAACCCGGTTCTGGATTAAGATTAAAACCTGCCCTATCACCACGCTTATATGCATAATAAGCTGCCGCTCCAATCATTGAAGCATTATCAGTACAATACTTTATATCAGGTTTTAAAAACTCTATATTAAGCTCTTTACAAGCTGTATCAAGAGCTTTTCTTAACCCACTATTAGCAGATACTCCCCCTGCTAATAAGAGTTGTTTTACATTATATTCTTTTATTGCCTTAACCGTCTTTTTTACTAAAATACCAACAACTGTCTCTTGAAATGATGTTGCTAAATCCTCTTTATTTATTTCTTTACCTCTTTGTTTTTCATTATGTACCAAATTTATTACCGCACTTTTTATACCACTAAAACTAAAATCATAAGAGTTATCATTCTTAGGAACTGGCAAATTATAAGAATGTTTTCCTACACTTGCCATTTTATCCATAAGAGGGCCACCTGGATAAGGAATGCCTATTACCCTTGCCACCTTATCATAAGCTTCGCCTACCGAATCGTCTAAAGTACTTCCTATTTTTTTAAATAAATATTCATCCTGCATATATATTAACTCGGTATGTCCACCTGAGACAACAAGTGATAATAAAGGAAATTTAAATTTACCTGTAAATTTATTTGCATATATATGACCTGCCATGTGATTTACTGGAACAAGTGGCTTTTTAGTAGCAAAAGAAAGTGCCTTAGCTGCTTCTATTCCAACTAATAATGCACCATTAAGTCCAGGACCATAGGTAACCGCAATCGCATCTATTTCATTAAATGTCATATTTGCTTTCTTTAAACATTCTTCAAATAACAAGGTTATTACACCAGTATGATTTCGACTTGCAATTTCTGGAACCACGCCACCAAATTTTTTATGAATATCTATTTGGGTTGAAGTTACGGTTGCAATATCTACATTTCCGTTTTTTACTATACTACAACTTGTTTCATCACAACTTGTTTCAATTGAAAATATATATGTATCTTTCATAACTTCACCTCAAATTCTTTTCCATTAAATAACCATCTACATTGTTATAATATTTTTTTCTTATTGCCTTTTTTCTAAAACCTAAAGAACTATATAAACCTATAGCTACTATGTTTTCTTTACTTACTTCCAAAGTTATATTTAAACAATTTGAATCTTTTATTATTTCTATAGCTTTTTTTAATAACTTTTTTCCATAACCTTTACTTCTAAATGATGGTTCAATTATTATATCTATTATTTCCGCTCTATCATAAATTATAGAATAAATAACAAAACCTATTAAATTATCTTCTTCTTTAATTATCAAGCAATCAGAGAAAACATCTAAATTAAAACTAAAATCATTATGAAGCTTGCTACCTAAACAAGCAATTAAAGCAATGTCTTTTTCTTCGTATTTTCTAATTTCCAAATTTCTTCTCCGCATCTATCTTTTTTAAATATACAGGTTCTGCCAAATGAGGATTAATCTTTGCCTTATTTAAAGCACTATTAATTACCTTTAGATAATCATAATCATTTAATAATTCTAATTTAACATTATTACTTTTCAATAACCTCTTTGATAATTCTTTAACAAAAGAGTTATCTTCCATGGTTACAATGGTTATATTTTTATTTTGGAATTTTAATAAGTCACTATCAATTGATAAATAATCCATTATACTAGTACCATCATCATATATACCAACATAAGAAAATTCATCTTTATCCATAATGACAGAAATAACAACATCATCTATTGTACTTTCCTTAAGGGCCTCCAAAGTAGTTAATTGATATAGATTTTTTGATAGTACCCATGCTAAAGTTTTTGCAATTGTAACACCTACACGAACTCCCGTAAAACTACCTGGTCCATTTAAAACAACTATATTGTCAACATCATAAAGAGTTAATTTAGTTTGGGTTAGTACTTTGTCAATTTCTTTCATTAAAAAGTTAGAATGCTTACTATAGGAATTAACGTTTGATACAAAAAGAAGCTTACTTTGGGAAGCGAGTGCAACCGATAAGCTCTTTCTAGACGAATCTATAAATAATGTTATCAAAGAACATCCTCACATAAATCTTCATATTTACTTCCGTATGGAATAATGGTAAGCATTCTTTTTTCTTCTCCGGTGATTTTAAATCTAACTTCTAATCTTTCTTCAGGTAATTCTGATGCAATCATATCAGCCCATTCTATTATGATAACACCATCTTTTTTTAAATATTCTTCCAACCCTAATTCAGAAGTATCACCCTCTAATCTATAAACATCCATATGATATAAATTCATTTCTCCCGAAGTGTATTCTTTTATTATGTTAAACGTAGGAGAAGTTATGTTTTCTTCTACGCCAAGAGCTCCCGCAAAACCTTTAGTAAAAATAGTTTTGCCACTTCCTAGTTCACCTATTAAGCATATAACCATATTATTAAATTTTTCAGACTCAAAATTTTGGGCTAATACTACGGTTTCTTCTTCTGAATTAGTTGTAATTTTATATTCCATATTAATCACCATAAACATTATAGCAAAAAAAAAACGTTTGTTACAATATAAAACGCGTTTTTTACAAAATGTTACAAAATATATAAATTAAAAAAAATATAATAAAAAATGAACTTAAGAGTTTTCCTGTTCTAGAAGCTCTTCAAGTTTTAAATAAGATTCAAATAATTCATCTTCTAATAATTTATCTTCTAATCTTTTAGAACGAATCTTTTTTATAGCATTATTAAGAATGTTTATAACATATTTACAATACATACGACTAGCACAAAACTTCATACCAACACCTACCAAAAAAATTATAAAATAATAAAGCAATAAAAATAATATCAGAAATTTCTGATATATCATACATTATATTAATATATTACAATTTATATGAGGGGTGATATTATGGCTTTTGTTCCAAAAAGAACAAAAGAAAAAGAGCCAGCAGGCTATAAGTCACTATACATAAAAGAAAAATTAATTAAGGAAATTGAAAAAATAGCGAAAGAAAATAATACGTCATTTAATAATGTAATAATTTCCATGATTGAGCAGTGTTTAGAAAAAAAATGAACACTGTTTTTAAATATTAGATATTTAATATTATTTTTCAAATGTATAGTAAAAGGACCAAATATTTTGGTCCTTTTTAATACAAAAAAAAATTGGCAACTTCCTATTTTCGCTTACACTATCGTCGGCGTAAAAGTGCTTAACTGCTGTGTTCGAGATGGGAACAGGTGTATCCACTTTGCTATCGTTACCAATTAAATATAGAGAAATAATTCTCTGAAAACATGATAATACGGTCAACAAATTAATAGGGTTAAACTCTCGATCTATTAGTACTAGTCAGCTCAACGTATCACTACGCTTCCACGTCTAGCCTATCAACCAGATAGTCTTTCTGGGATCTTAGTTTTTAAAAAACAGGAAAATTCATCTTGAAGTTGGCTTCCCACTTAGATGCTTTCAGCGGTTATCCATTCCCTACATAGCTACTCTGCACTGCAGCTGGCGCTACAACAGATACACCAGAGGTAAGTCCATCCCGGTCCTCTCGTACTAAGGACAGATCTTCTCAATTTTCCAACGCCCACAACGGATAGGGACCGAACTGTCTCACGACGTTCTGAACCCAGCTCGCGTGCCACTTTAATGGGCGAACAGCCCAACCCTTGGAAGCGAATCCACCTCCAGGATGTGACGAGCCGACATCGAGGTGCCAAACACCACCGTCTATATGAACTATTGGGTGGTATCAGCCTGTTATCCCCAGGGTAACTTTTATCCGTTAAGCGACGACCATTCCATACTGAATCGCCTGATCACTATGTCCTGCTTTCGCACCTGCTCGACTTGTTGGTCTCGCAGTTAAGCTCCCTTATACCATTACACTCTACGAATGATTTCCAACCATTCTGAGGGAACCTTTGAGCGCCTCCGTTACTTTTTGGGAGGCGACCGCCCCAGTCAAACTGCCCACCAGACACTGTCCCTGGCCCAGATAATGGGTCTAGGTTAGAACTCCAGTATATTAAGGGTGGTATTCCAAGGATGACTACACTACAGCTGGCGCCATAGTATCAACGTCTCCCACCTATCCTCTACATAACATACCGAAGCTCAATATCAAGCTACAGTAAAGCTCCATGGGGTCTCTCCGTCCTGTTGCGGGTAACCTGCATTTTCACAGGTATTAAGATTTCACCGAGTCTATGGCCGAGACAGTTCCCAGATCATTACACCTTTCGTGCGGGTCGGAATTTACCCGACAAGGAATTTCGCTACCTTAGGACCGTTATAGTTACGGCCGCCGTTCACTGGGGCTTCAATTCAGAGCTTCGTATCATAGCTTACGCCATACTAACCCTTCCTCTTAACCTTCCAGCACTGGGCAGGTGTCACCCCCTATACATCACCTTACGGTTTAGCAGAGAGCTGTGTTTTTGGTAAACAGTTGCCTGGGACTATTCACTGCGGGTTACCGAAGTAACCTCCCCTTCTCCCGAAGTTACGGGGTCATTTTGCCGAGTTCCTTAGCCATAGTTCTCTCGCTCACCTTAGAATATTCTTCTTGTCCACCTGTGGCGGTTCTGGGTACGGGCACCTATGTAATTAACCCTAGAAGCTTTTCTTGGAAGCATGGCGTCACAAGATTTAAAGAACCGAGGTTCTCGTCACCATAACATTTCAGTCTTATAGTGTAGCGGATTTACCTACTCACAAACCTTTATGCTTAGACCAGAATCCAATAACTGGCTCTTGTTAGCCTTCTCCGTCACTCCATCAGTTACATAGGTGGTACAGGAATATCAACCTGTTGTCCATCGACTACGCTTTTCAGCCTCGCCTTAGGTCCCGACTTACTCTGGGAGGACGAACCTTCCCCAGAAAACCTTAGACAATCGGTGGTGAGGATTCTCACCTCACTTGCGCTACTCACACCGGCATTCTCACTTCCAAGCACTCCAGCAGTCTTCACAGTCTACCTTCAGTGTACTTGGAACGCTCCCCTACCATTCAAAAGAATTCACAGTTTCGGTATTATGCTTAGCCCCGGTACATTTTCGGCGCAGTGCCACTCGACTAGTGAGCTATTACGCACTCTTTAAAGGATGGCTGCTTCTAAGCCAACCTCCTAGCTGTTTTGACAACTCCACATCCTTTCCCACTTAGCATAAATTTTGGGACCTTAACTGGTGATCTGGATTATTTTCCTCTCGCATATGGACGTTATCACCCATAAACTGACTGCTATGAATACTACACTGGCATTCGGAGTTTAATTGAAATTGGTACAGCGAGATGCCGCCCTCATCCATTCAGTGCTCTACCTCCAGCAAGCTTAATCATAACGCTAGGCCTAAACCTATTTCGGGGAGAACCAGCTATATCCAAGTTCGTTTGGAATTTCTCCGCTAGCCACAAGTCATCTGAGCACGTTTCCGGGTACACCAGTTCGGTCCTTCAGTGAGTATTACCTCACCTTCAACCTGCTCATGGCTAGATCACTTGGTTTCGGGTCTATTGCATCATACTAAGTCGCCCTATTAAGACTCGCTTTCGCTACGGCTCCGTGTTTTCCACTTAACCTTGCATAATACAATAACTCGCCGGTTCATTCTGCAAAAGGCACGCCATCACCCGTTAACGGGCTTTGACTTTTTGTAAGCATATAGTTTCATTATCTATTTCACTCCCCTCCCGGGGTTCTTTTCAGCTTTCCCTCACGGTACTTGTTCACTATCGGTCATTAGAGAGTATTTAGCCTTACGGGATGGTCCCCGTTGATTCCGACAAGGTTTCACGTGCCCCGCCGTACTCAGGATACCCTAAAGAGTCCATAATATTTCGCTTACAGGACTATCACCTTATGTTGTTTAACTTTCCAGTTAATTCAGCTATATTATGGTTTTGTAACTCCGTATATAAGGTCCTACAACCCCAGTCCAAAGACTGGTTTGGGCTCTTTCCTTTTCGCTCGCCACTACTAAGGAAATCGATTTTTCTTTCTTTTCCTCCAGGTACTAAGATGTTTCAGTTCCCTGGGTTACCCTCTTAACAGCTATGAATTCACTGTTAGATGCTAGCACATTACCACTAGCGTGTTGCCACATTTGGAAATCCCCGGATCAAAGCTTACTTACAGCTCCCCGAGGCATATCGTAGTTAGTCACGTCCTTCATCGGCTTCTAATGCCAAGCAATCCACTATACGCCCTTATTAGTTTAACCACCATTGATTTTCTAATTTGATGAGATCATTTCAAGAGATCTTAATGTCATATTTTCGTTGGAGAAAATATGACTACCATATTATCAAGTTTTCAAAGAACTATTTCTTGAGAGAAAAATAATCTCTCAAAACTAAGCAAAACGATTATTATCTGAAGTAGCTAATTCGTAAATAAATCTTTCTCCATAGAAAGGAGGTGATCCATCCCCACCTTCCGGTAGTGATACCTTGTTACGACTTCACCTCAATCGCCTGTCCTACCTTAATCGGCCCCCTCCTAAAAGGTTAGGCTACCGTTATCAGGTATTACAAACTCTCGTGGCGTGACGGGCGGTGTGTACAACACCCGGGAACGTATTCACCCCGACATTCTGATTCGGGATTACTAGCGATTCTAGCTTCATGAAGTCGAGTTGCAGACTTCAATCCGAACTGGGACCGGCTTTAAAGATTAGCTCCACCTCACGGTATTGCGACTCATTATACCGGCCATTATAGCACGCCTGTAGCCCTAGACGTAAGGGGCATGATGATTTGACGTCATCCCCACCTTCCTCCGGTTTGTCACCGGCAGTATCCTTAGGGTTCTCAACTAAATGTTAGCAACTAAGGAGAAGGGTTGCGCTCGTTATCGGACTTAACCGAACATCTCACGACACGAGCTGACGACAACCATGCACCACCTGTCACCGGTGTCCCCGAAGGGAAAGCTCTGTTTCCAGAGCGGTCACCGGGATGTCAAGTCTAGGTAAGGTTCTTCGCGTAGCATCGAATTAAACAGCATGCTCCACCGCTTGTGCGGGTGCCCGTCAATTCCTTTGAGTTTCAGCCTTGCGACCGTACTACTCAGGCGGAGTACTTAATGTGTTAACTTCAGCACTGAGTTGCCCCAACACTTAGTACTCATCGTTTACGGCGTGGACTACTAGGGTATCTAATCCTATTTGCTCCCCACGCTTTCGTGCCTCAGCGTCAGTTATGGCCCAGTAAACCGCCTTCGCCACTGGTGTTCCTTCTAATATCTACGCATTCTACCGCTACACTAGAAATTCCGTTTACCTCTGCCATACTCAAGTCTATCAGTTTATGAAACGAACTGGAGTTAAGCTCCAGGCTTTAATCTCATACTTAATAAACCGCCTACGCACCCTTTACGCCCAATAAATCCGGATAACGCTTGCTCCCTACGTATTACCGCGGCTGCTGGCACGTAGTTAGCCGGAGCTTTCTGGTATGGTACCGTCACTCCAAACTCATTTCCTAGTCTGGTCATTCTTTCCATACAACAGAGTTTTACAATCCGAAGGACCTTCATCACTCACGCGGCATTGCTCGTTCAGGGTTTCCCCCATTGACGAATATTCCTAACTGCTGTCTCCCGTAGGAGTTTGGGCCGTGTCTCAGTCCCAATGTGGCCGTTCAACCTCTCAGTCCGGCTACGCATCGTTGCCTTGGTAGGCCATTGCCCCACCAACTAGCTAATACGCCGCAGGCCCATCTAAGAGCGACGCCCTAAAGCGCCTTTTAATACAGAAACGAAACTGTATGTCATTCGGTATTAGCTACCGTTTCCAGTAGTTATCCCAAACTCAAAGGTAGGTCACCCACGTGTTACTCACCCGTCCGCCACTAGATGGAAAATCCAAATCAGAAATTGTGCAAGCACTCAAACTTCAATGGGCCATCTCGTACGACTTGCATGTCTTAGGCATGCCGCCAGCGTTCATCCTGAGCCAGGATCAAACTCTCAAAAATATATTAATTTTTTTAGTTCGTTTTTTCCTAGCTACTCAAATAATCTTGACGTTTTGCTCAGTTTTCAAAGATCATTTTTTCCTTTGCTTTACAAAGGTTTTTTACACTCTTTTTTTGTCAAGTGCGTTATAAATATACCACATCCAAATGACCATGTCAACAACTTTTTTTAATTTTTTTTGTTTTTTTTACTTTTTTTGCAAAAAATGCATTTTTTCCTTATTCTTTATAGTATTCTTAATGTTTTATAATGATCATTCTTATTTAATATATGCTATTATTTATTTTTTATTACCTAATAAAAGCATATATTTATCATAATATTTTTTTACACATTCATAATCAAATGGTCCCTGTTTTGATTCGTATAATTTTATAAGATTTTTTAACTCTTGCTTTACAATTGTATCAATCTCATCAGAATAATTCATTTTCTTTTTATGATATTCATATTCAGATTTATCTAATATTTTATATGTACCATCTTTAAATACCCTAAGATCTAAATCATAATCAATATATTTTATTACCTTTCCCTCTATTATCGTAGGGCTTGCTATGTTGCAATAATAATAAATACCACTATCTTTAAACTGGGTTATTATGTTATACCATTTATTTTTATAATAAAAAATTATTGCAGGTTCGTTCGTATACCAAATTCTACCATCACTATTATTGACCCTTGCACGCCTGTTAGCAAATACTAAAAAATCTTTATTAACATCTATTAACATTGCTTCATCCCAACTTCGATGAATACTTCCATCGTGCTTATAACAATGAATTGTATAATTATCTCCTATTTTCATATTTTTCATATTTTTATCTCCCAACGCTTCTATATTATACTTTTTTATATGAAAAAACAAGTAAAAACAGTATTATTTAAATATTGTTTTTACTTGCTTGAAACTAACTCCAAAGCTTTTTGTAATTGATTATCATTTTCCATAACTGGATTATTTTCATAATCTTTTTGTAATTCTACCTTATGAGTAGGTTCAACTCCAATTTCATTTATCCAGTTACCTTTAGGTGACAACCATTTTTGAATAGTGTATTTTATCATGCCACCACTTTCTAAGTCCTTAGTAGTTTGAACGGTACCCTTACCATATGTAAATGTTCCAACAACATAGGCACCATAAGATTCCTTTAAACTTATAGCAAGAATCTCAGAAGCAGAAGCACTAGATTTATTAACTAAAACCGCAATTGGATAATTTCTTGATTCATCTGTTGTTGCTGTATATTTATAAGTTGTCTTTTTATCCGCAATTTGATATATTACTTTACCTTTCGGTAAAAACATATTTATCATATCTGTTACAGAATGTAAATATCCTCCAGAGTTTCCCCTAACATCAATAATCAATCCTTTTATGTTATCTTTTTCCAACTCCTCTATATTTTGACGAAATTGATCATAAGTATTATTAGCAAAAGTATTTACTATAATATAACCTATTTTTTTATCATTCTTATTAAGTACCTTAGATTCTACTGATTCAATTACCACGTTTCTTCTTTTTACATCAAACTCTAGTTGTTTTCCTTCTCTTTCTACTTTTATATGAGCCTTTTCTACATTTTTATCTTTAATTAAATCTACAACGTCAGTAGTTGTTAATCCCTTAACTGATTTTCCATTTACCTCTAATATTACATCCCCGAACTTAAGTCCTACTTCCCAGGCAGGAGAATTTTTAAATACTGTTAATATAAATATGTTATTATTAGCATCCATAGATATTTCGGCTCCAATACCAATATAAGAACCATTCATAACTTCATTAAAACTTTCCATTTCTTTTTCATTAAAATAACTTGTATGTTGATCATTTAAGGAAGATAACATCCCATTTATAGCACCATTAATTAATTCATCTTTAGAAACATCTTTATAATAAGAATCATTAATTAAGTTATACACTTCTTCAAACTCTTCTAGTGCTTCATCATCTTTATCAACAATGTTTTTATTATACTTAAACATTTTACTATTATTAGTTTCATTAATTACAACAACAGTTAAAAATATCGTCGTAACTATTATTAGAACCCCAAATAATATAAGTTCGTATATTTTAAAATCACTTTTTTTATTTAATTTATAATTTATCGAAGATTTTTCATAATAATGCTTTTTTTCTTTTTTATTTTTCATCAAGTCATCCTCCGCATAATAAAAGTATAACACACGTAAAGAAAAAAAGTAACTAAAAGTTACTTAAGTTCATTAATAATGTTTTTCTCATCAGTTACGTAAGATGTTATAACTTTATTTTTTATAGTTATTAAAGTTACACCGTTTATTTTCAACTGTTTATAACTAGTTGCCTTGCTATTTTGTTCTTTTGATATAACGAACTTATTTATAACATCACTTAGGTTTACTTTATAAAGTTTTATTTCTTTACTAGAAGAATCATATGAATTTATTGCGCCATTTAATTCTTCACTAATATCTTTACCATAAAAGAATATTACCTTGTATTCTTCTTTATTTTGATCAAAAGTTTTACTTGCTATTATCATGTTATCATACATTTTGCTTATAGAAGGACTTGTAGTTGTTGTTTTATCTTTAGTTGTTTTTTTACCATTACCTATTTCCCCTGTCATAAAAATAGCGGTTGTTAAATATACAATAGCTATTACTAAAATAACCGTTAACGTAATTGTTATTAAACTTTTTATTTCCTTGCTCATTAATTTCACCCATAAACATTATAGCATAAACAAATAAATAGTGAATATATTATTTACTTATAGGAAGTGCTGAAACTGATTTTGCAACATTAATCAACTCTAAAGTTGTCATATCACTAGATACCAAATAATAGTTAACTCCTGCGCTTGACCAGCTAATAGATGAATCATCAACTATTGCTACCGTATCCATAAAAATGTCAAGATCTCCACTAGTTGGTATTACTGTCATTTCTTCTTCTTTTGAGACCGGCTCTTCAACTAGCATAAAAGGAGTATCTCCATTAAAGGTAAGAATTATTCTTGAACCCTCGTCTAATTCAACTGTTTTTTCGGTTTCTAAATATGTTCCTTCTGGTAAATACATTGGATAAATAGCTTCCTCAAAAACGTTTTTAACAGACTGATTATCTTCATTGTTTGACATAACATTTTCCATATTTTCTTCTAAAATAAAATAATTATCTTTAAACTTTGCTTTCATGTCAATTGATTTAAAAGATACTTTAATTCCTGGATTTCCTTCTTCATCTAATACCGTAACTTTTTTTATTGTATAGTTTTTATCTACAACAACTTCTTGGTGAGTTAAACTAGCATTATTTTTATAATTTACCTTACTAGTAAATACATAACAATCTTTTTCTTTTCTCATACTAAGTTTAGAATCACTTTTCATATCACTTACTACGGATTGCAATAAATAACTTTGAGAATTATTATATGGCCACTTACTTTGAAATTTAAAACTCTTATTAAGATTTGGGGTTAAAACATAAACTCCATCTTCGTTTTTTAAAATAATTTGTTCATGATTATTAGTTTTATTTCTAAGAGAAACACGATAATTATCTTTTTTCTTATAAGATACGGTAACATCATATTTATAAGAATCTTCATTATTTATTAATTCCATTTCAGCTTCTAATTTGTAACCATTAACATTATTAACTTTTTTATCAAGTTTATTCAGAATGGTTTTTTTATCTTCCTTCCCACAACCTGTTAAGCATATTGTAAAAACTAAAATCAATAAAACACTCAAAATTTTTTTCATTAATTCACCTCTTTTATTTTCATTTAATTATATGGTTTAATTTTATTAATATTCATGTATAAAAATCCTTTTTCTGATTATCATATAAGTATAAAAGGAGGAAATTATGAAAACAGTACAAATTATATCGCTAGCACTTGTGATTATTGGTGCTTTAAACTGGGGACTAATAGGATTATTTAATTTCGATTTAGTCGCAACCATATTCGGCGGAGCAAATGCCTTAGGATCTAAAATAGTATATATTTTAGTTGGTATTTGTGGTTTAATAAGCATTAAAACACTTGCAGAACTAATAAATGACATTAAATAAAACAGTTTTCATGATGAAAACTGTTTTTTATTAATACTCTACATCAATTAACGTTAAACCATTAGCAGGTGCCATAAAAGGAGCACTCTTTCTATCTTTTTTATCAATTAGAATTGGAATAGAATTTGCAGCAATCTTTTCTTCTCCTATTTTTATTAAAGTACCAACCATGCTTCTTACCTGATACTTTAAAAATCCTTTGGCTTTGAAAGTAATAATTATATTATTATTACTAACTTTTATATTTGCTTCAAAAATTTCTCTAACTTTATTTGTTCTTTTATCCTGTGCTGATGAAAAAGATGTAAAATCATAAATCCCAATAAAATCTTTTATTGCTTTTTTCATTAGTCTAACATTAAGAGGTTTACAATATTGATACACGTGGGTGCGAAGTATGGGATTATAATTACCTGTATTTATTGTATATTGATAAGTTTTTGACTTAACCATATATCTAGCATGAAAATCACCATCAACCATTGTAACTGTATTAATGTGTATATCCTGTGGTAAGTAACTATTTAAAGCTTTTTTTAGCTTATAACATGGTATAGAAGTTCGTAAATCAAAATGAGCCTTTTGATGAAGAGCGCTTACCTTAGCATCAGTTCTTCCAGAAGCACAAACTATTACAGGAAAATTATTTATACTGGTTAAAACTTTCTCAAGTTCTTCTTGAATGGTTCTTAAACCACTTTGTTTTTGATATCCGCTAAATGATTCACCTGAATATGAAAAATCAATTAAATATCTCATTTTAACCACCCTAACCATATTACAAAATAAAATAAAATAAAATCTAATATTATAAGAGTTTTATCAAATTTAGTAACCTTATTTTCGTGATAATTAGTGCGATTTTTACCATAACCATAAAATCTTAACTTCATCACCGCAATTGTTCTTGTAGAAAGCTTATAAGATAACCTAATTATAGGAATAGTCATTTTCCTAAAAGTAGTTATTCTATTTTTTTTATATGGTATACCCCGGTAAGCCATCGATTTTCTAACCGCTCTTGATTGATCAAATAAATTGGAAAAAAACTTAATGGCAAGAGCTATCATAAGAGATGCGTTAGATACCGGAAATCCAATTTTTTTTAAAGGCTTAAAAAGGCTCTCAAACCCCCAAGCTATTTCACTAAGAGAAGTAGTAAATGTTAAAATAAGAAATAAAATAACTATTAACACTAACTTTAAAACAATTAATAATGATAATAATAAATCAAACGTAACTAAAAATGATAATAAAAAAGTAAAATAATATATAAACCATAGTATTAAAATATTTGAAGCATAAACATCAAAATCTATCTTTGTTTTAATAACTATATATATTAAAAACGAGGAAACTATCAAAACAGAAAAATAATCTTTTAAAAGTAAAGTAATAAAAACTGATAATAAAAACCATGCAACTTTCATTTTTGAGTTCATCATGTGAACCTTTGATTCTCTAGGAATGTACTTAAAAAACGAATGTTTTTTATTCATCTTGTATCACCCCTACTGTATTATTATTAAAATTATTAGCTATCTTCCTTACTAACGAATTTAAGTTGTCTACGTAACCAAAATCTATTCCGGTTTTATTTTTAATAATGTCACAAATCTTTACAACATTTGGAATAGGAGCTTTATTTTCTTCAAGAAGTTTAATATTACTAAAAACCTCCGTTTTACTTCCTTGTTTTATTATCTTTCCCTCATTTAATACCACTACATCATCTACTATTTCATAAAGCATATCAACATCATGCGTAACTATTACTATGGTTTTCATGTATCTATTTTTTAAATTTTTAATAAGTTTCATTAATTTTCTCTTACTATTGTTATCAAGTCCAATGGTTGGTTCATCCATTATTATTAATTTAGGATTTGATATTAAAACCGATGCTATTGCAACCCTTCTTTTTTCCCCTGCATTTAAACTAAACGGACTTCTTTTAATATAAGTATCATCCAATCCTACCATTCTTAAAGCTTTTTTAACTTTATTTTTTATATTCTTGTTTTTAGGCTCAAATACTTTACTAGAAAAAGCAATTTCTTCACCTACTGTACTACAAAAAAACTGCTTTTCTGGAAATTGATATACAAGCCCTACATCATATCTAAACTTATTAAAATCAAATTTTTTAGTTAACTCATAATTACCTATTACTACCTCACCAGTAGTTGGTTTAGTTATACCATTCATTAGTTCCAACATAGTAGATTTCCCACTACCAATTGGACCAATAACTCCATGTATTAAATTACCTTCTAAAAAAACACTTATATTATCTAAAGCTTTTTTATTATTTGGTTCACTATCATTATAAGAAAAACTAACATTTCTAAAAATTATTTCCATATTTCATCAACCAGCCTTTCAGGAATTAAATATATCTTATCCACAAGATTATATAATCTTAACTTTTGACTTAGTTCTACCGAAAACGGAACTTCCAATCCTATTTTTCTCATAACCCTTTCTTCATCAAAAACAACTGGAAAAGAACCATCAACAACAATTTTACCTTGATTTAATACTACTAACCTATCAGAATATATAGCTTCCTCTAAATTATGAGTAAAAGAAATTATCGTTACTCTTTTTTTTAGGTTATATTCTTTAAGTATTTTATATAATTTATCCCTTTCATTAATATCAACCATCATTAATGCTTCATCTAAAACTAGTATTGTAGGTTCAAGCATAAGGGCACAACCAAGAGCAACTTTTTGCTTTTCCCCTCCGGATAAATTATAAGGATTTTCCTTAAGAATGTTTTCTATTTTAAGAAGGTGAGATATTTCTTTTATCTTTTTGTTTATTGTAGATGGATAAACAGCCATGTTTTCTAAAGAAAACGCAAGTTCATCTTCTACTGTTTCACAAGCAAAAAAATTATCTGGATTATCGAAAACAAAACCAATTTCTCTTCTTATTTCACTAATATTTTTGCGATTAATTTTATTGCCAAAAACTTTTACATCCGAATAAGTTTTAACTAGTCCTGCTATTATTTTAACAAGAGTTGTTTTCCCAGCACCATTTGGTCCAGCTATGGTGACCCAAGTTCCACGCTTTATATTTAAGCTAAAATCATCATAAATAAACTTTTTATCATATCTAAAAGTAAGATTGTTTATCTCAATTATATTCAACTTTGGTCACCTCCTTAAAAGCTAAGGAAATATTATATAACAAAATTAAAAAAAAGCCAAATCTAATATGACTTTCTTATTCAAATTTTTTGTAATTTCCCGTTGGATTTTTACCTACTGCTTCTAAACCAGGACAATTAACATATGCATCAAACATATTATCATTAGAATTTTTATCTATTAATAAATATACATCACAGGTATCTTTTACCCCAGTAGGATTTTTAATGTCAGATTTTATATATCCATTTTCCTTTAAATAATCAATATCAAAATAATATTTATCATCCACTAATTTAGTTTTTTCAGAAATATATACATCTGGTCCAAAAGTTTTTATATCATTGTAAATACTTTCAACTTCAGATTGGTTAGCCGTTTTCTTTTGCCTTAATACAGCTATGCCTGCAATAGTCATTATTACTGCTAAAACGACTATTACTGCTAATAATTCAATTAAAGTAAATCCATTATTATTCTTATTCATTTTATCTCTCCTTTTTTCTTTGAACATTATAATCTATTTTTGCTAATAACTTTAATGGAAGTAGTTTACTTGCCATAACACAAAATTTATTTATAAGACCCGGAATTATAATTAGTTTATTTTTAAACATTTTATTAATTGCATATTCAGCCACATAATCACTAGATATTCCTTTTACAGCAAAGTTAACTCCAGCTACGTTATTAAAGTTTGTATTTACTGGGCCCGGACATAAAACGGATACTTTAACATTTGATTTAGATCTTCGTAATTCTTCATAAATAGACAGCGTAAGCTTTAAAACATAAGATTTAGAAGAATAATACGTTGCCATTAAAGGTCCAGGTAAAAATGCTGCTGTAGAAGCGACATTTAATATTTTTCCTTCGTCTTTTTTTATCATTTCAATTAAATATAATTTTGTTAATACATGAACAGCTTTTAAATTAACATCAACCATATTTAATTCTTTATCTAAACTAGTTTTAGCAAATTCACCAAAGATTCCGTAACCAGCATTATTTACTAATATATCAATATCTTTAAACTTTGAAAAAACTTTTTTACAATCTTCTATGTTAGATAAATCAGCAATATAAATTTCAGCTTTACTAAAACATAAATTTGCTACTTTTTTTAATTCCTTTTCATTTCTAGATACCAAGATAACATCGTATCCTTTTTTACTTAATTTTATAGCAATTTCTTTCCCTATTCCACTTGATGCTCCTGTTATCAAAGCTTTCATATCATCACCATGTTAATTATACTATATAATAAATTATTAATCAAAATAAATTGCAAAAGACAAAACTTTTAGAACTTTATACCTGTAAGAATAGTAAAGGTAATAAAATAGTAATATTAATAAAAATTAAAAACAAATGATATATATAAAATATAATTATTTTAAAAAGAGGCCTTTTAAGCCTTGTTTTTTTAATATTTCATATTACCTACGTTTAACTAAGCTTTTAATAGTTACTAATGAAACTCCTAATCCAATAACTGATAATACAAAAAATAAGTTCGTATTATCAGAAGTATTTGGATTATCTTCTATAGCTTGAGTTGTTACATCAGTATTTCTAATTGGTAAATTTGTATATACATCTATTCCATTTTTAATATCTATGTTGCAAAACCATAAATATTTAACCGAAACATCCTTTTGTGAAGTAATAGGATTTTTGGTATCTTTAGTAACAATAGTATCAAAATCTATATTACCTGTTGTAGCGATTTGTTTATCATAATTTAAAATTGTAAATCTAACATATGTTTTATTATCTTTAATAAACATCTTCCACTGATAAGTATAAATTCCATTTTCTTTAATCGTTGCCTTAAAGCTAGGAGCCCAGCCAGCGGTTACGAAAATATTGTCACCGGATTTTTGTGTCATAACAACTGCTTCTGACACATACTCATTGTTACCATTTCTTAAAGCTAATGATACTTCAAATAATTCACTATTTTCAATTGATGGAAAATCAATTTTTATATAAGTTTCCTCAGTAATTCCATCTTTAAGTTTAGAAGTACTTGCTTTGCTATATGGACCACTACCATTTTTTTCTTTTAATCTTGTTATATTATCACTTATTTTTTCTTTAGTTCCATATTGTCCTTCAGCTACCCAGTCATTAAACTCATACTTAGTTAAAGCTTTAACTGAATAATTCAAGCTAAAAAAGGCTACAATAAGTAAAAAACACATAAAAATTTTCTTTGCCATTATTTCTCCTTTCTAAGATTACACTAATATTATGTTAATATAAAATACAATAATACTATGAAAAAAATGGCAATTTTTTTTAAATTTTAATAAAAAAAGTTAATACTTATCGTATTAACTTATTACGTTATTATTTTACTAACTCTAGGACAACTACTAATGCATCGTCGCCTTTTCTTTCTTGTAATTTTAGTATTCTAGTGTATCCACCATTTCTGTTTTCATAACGTTTAGCAAGCTCATTAAATACTTTTTTCACAGCTTCTTCATCATTATGCAAAAAAGCAAGTGCGTTACGTCTAGAAATTAAGCTTCCATTCTTACCATAAGTAACCATTTTATCAAAGCATTTACGTACTTCTTTTGCACGTGTTTCTGTTGTTTCAATACGTTCATTTTTAATTAGGTCCTTAGTTAAGTTGGCAAGCATAGCTTTTCTGTGTTTATTAGTGCGTCCTAATTTTCTATAAGCCACTTTAATTCCTCCTTACTTTTAGTCGTCGTTTCTAAATGAGAATCCCATTTCTTTAACTTTATCGATTACTTCTTTAAGTGATTTTTTACCTAAGTTACGAATCTTCATCATTTCATTTTCACTTTTTTGCGTTAAGTCTTGTAATGTATTAATGTTAGCTCTTTTTAAACAGTTATAAGCTCTAACTGAAAATTCTAACTCATCAATTGACATTTCTAGAGCTTTTGTTTTTGAATCATCTACGTTTTGTTTCATAAGTCCTGTTTCATCAGCTATTTCGTCTAACTTAGTTAAAATTTCAAAATGCTCTATTATTATTCTAGATGCTAAAGCAATCGCTTCCTCTGGTTTCATTGAACCATTAGTCCAAACTTCCATGGTTAATTTATCATAAGTATCATCTTGCCCAACACGAGCTCCTTCAACTTCATAATTAACTCTTTCAATTGGAGAAAAATTAGAATCCATAGCAATTGTGTTTAATTTTGCATCACCAAATAATTTCTTATTAGCCTCTGCTCTAACATATCCACGACCACTTCCAACAGTCATTTCCATGTTTAATTTTCCGCCTTTAACAAGGGTAGCAATTTCTTGTTCTGGATTAATAATTTCAATATCAGCATCTTTTTCTATATCAGCTGCAGTAACTACTCCTTCTTTACTTGCGTTTAATTTAATCGTCTTAGGCTCATTAGTATGATTTTTAACAACCACACTCTTTAAATTTAATATAATTTGTGTTACATCTTCAATAACTCCATCAATCGTTTGGAATTCATGAAGAACACCATCGATGTGAACCATAGTTATAGCATCTCCAGGTAATGAAGATAACATTACTCTTCTAAGAGCGTTTCCAAGAGTCGTACCGAAACCTCTTTCTAAAGGTTCGATTTCAAACTTTCCATAGTTTCTACTTTCTACGTATTCAGAAACTTTAAATTGTGGTTTTTCAAATTTTATCACCTAAAATCACTCCCTTTTTTAAAATTATCCACGTGGACGTTTTGGTGGACGACAACCATTATGTGGTACTGGTGTTACATCTGTAATTGAAAGAATTTCTAATCCTGCAGTTTGTAACGAACGAATAGCAGTTTCTCTACCTGATCCTAATCCTTTTACAAAAACATCTACTTTTCTCATACCAGAATCATATGCTGCCTTTCCTGCAGCTTCAGCACTCATTCCAGCAGCGAATGGAGTTTTCTTTTTACTTCCTTTAAAACCTGAAGTTCCACTTGTTGCCCATGATACTACATTACCTTCTTTATCAGTAATTGTTACAATCGTGTTATTAAACGTTGAGTGAATATGAGCATGTCCTTCAGGAATGTTCTTTTTAACCTTACGTTTTCTTGCTTTGTAAGCCATTATTTACCCTCCTTTTTCCTACTTCTTCTTGTTTGCTACAGTCTTACCTCTACCTTTACGAGTCTTTGCGTTACTTCTAGTAGATTGACCTCTTACAGGTAATCCTTTACGATGACGAATACCTTGGTAAGAACCGATTTCCATCTTGGTTTTAATATTCATAGAAACTTCTCTTCTTAAGTCACCTTCTAATAAATAATTATCTAGTTCCTTACGAATTTTAGAAATTTCTTCATCTGTTAAATCCTTTGCCTTAGTGTCAAGGTTAATATTTAACTTTGTTAAAATTTGCCTTGATAACTTTCTACCTATACCATGAATGTAAGTTAAAGCAACTTCAATTCTTTTTTCGTTTGGTAAATCAACGTTTTTTATACGTGCCATTTACTATCGCACCTCCTATTATCCTTGTCTTTGCTTATGTTTTGGGTTTTCACAGATAACCATTACTTTCCCATTACGTTTAATAATTTTACATTTATCACAAATTTTCTTTACTGATGGTCTAACTTTCATATTTTTTTCCTCCTATTATTTTCTATAGGTTATACGCCCACGTGTTAAATCATAAGGCGATATTTCCAAAGACACTGTATCACCTGGTAAGATACGAATCTTGTTCATTCGCATTTTACCAGAAACGCGGGCTTCTACAGTGTGTCCATTTTCTAATACTACTTTAAAATCTCCGCCTTTAAGAAGTTCAACTACTTTACCCTCAACTTCTATTACATCTTCCTTGGCCACTTATTAATCACTCTCCCGTTAATATCTGATAACCATCTTTAGTAACCAAAACCGTGTGCTCAAAGTGAGCCGAAGGTTTTCTGTCTAAAGTTGTTATTGTCCAGTCATTATCTTCAACTACTATATCATCAGATCCTAAATTTAGCATCGGTTCTATCGCTATTACCATACCCTCTTTTAGGACAGGACCAGTATGAGCTGAACCATAGTTAGGAACATCTGGGTCCTCATGAAGGTTATTTCCAACTCCATGCCCACATAATTCTCTTACTATACCTAGATTATGAGCATTAGCATAACGTTCAATTTTATAACCAATATCACCAATTCTAGCACCTGGTTTAACTTCTTTAATGCCTTCCCATAATGCTTGTTTTGTATGTTCCATTAAATATTTTTTATCATCATCTATTTCTCCTACGGCATATGACCAGGCAGAATCACCATGGTAACCCTTATAGTCCGCACCGATATCAATAGATACTATATCTCCCTTTTTTAACTTCCGGTTTGATGGTATGCCATGCACAACTTCCTCATTAACAGATATACAAGTTGCATTTGGAAACCCCTCATACCCTTTAAACGAAGGCTTCGCTCCTTTACTTATTATAAACTTTTCAGCTAAC
This sequence comes from uncultured Bacilli bacterium, assembly GCA_947589105.1. Classification (GTDB taxonomy): domain Bacteria; phylum Bacillota_I; class Bacilli_A; order RF39; family UBA660; genus Aphodocola. Next base: position 22,541 of record CANQBL010000001.1, read on the forward strand.
CCGTCAAGTTCTAACAAACTAACACCTGGTTTTATGAAAGGTTCTAAATACTTATGAGTTTGATAAACTATGTTACCCGCAATAACCATTAATTCAATTTCTCTTTTTGATTTAATACTTATCATTTTTTGCCTTCTTAATCTTCAATTATTTTAACAGCATCATTAAAGGTTTCAAATTTACTTTCATGAGCTTCTATTACTTTTAATACCCCTTTATTTTTATAGTAATCATAAAGTGGCATTGTTTTATTTACATATTCATCAAACCTCTTAATAAAGGTTTCTTCGCTATCATCAGCACGTTGTGTTAATGGTACATTACAATCATCACACATACCATCCTTTTTTGGTTTCATTTCATTTGAATACTTGTTATAAATACGTCCGCACTTAGGACAAGTAATTCTTGAACATGCACGCTTCATAGCTACTTCTTTATCAATGTTGATATATATTACAACACCTAATTCTTTTCCAAGCCTATCTAATAATTCATCATATTTTAAAGCTTGATTTAAAGTCCTTGGAAAACCATCTAATATGTATCCGTTTTCACAATCACTTTTTGTTATACGATTTGAAATAAGCTCTATTATAACTTCATCAGAAACAAACTTACCTTCTTTCATAAGACTTTCAGCTTGTTTTCCTATTTCCGTTTTATTTTTTATTTCTTCTCTTAATAGATCCCCTGTAGATATATGTCCATAACCATACTTTTCTACTAACATTTCAGATAGCGTCCCCTTACCAGCGGCAGGAGGTGCTAAAAATATAATATTTTTCATTATTTACGATAACCCCTTTCATATTTTCTAGCTGATAATGTGCTCTCTATTTGGTTATATGTTTCAAGGGCAACACCAACAACAATTAATAATCCAGTTCCTCCAACAGTAACACTAGTAGGTAAGCTACTAAAATTTGATACCAAAATTGGAAGTCCTGCTATAACAACCAAGAATACTGCTCCTAAAAAGGTTATTCTTGATAAAACCATACTTATATACCTTTTGGTCTCATTTCCTGGTCTTACCCCAGGAATATAACCACCATTTTTATTAAGACTCTCAGATAATTCCTTTGGTTTTAATCCAGAAGCCATAAAAGTATATAGATATGCAAATAATATTATTAATAAAATGTATAATATGAATCCCGTTACCGTACTGTAGTTAATATATTTATTTATAAAAAGTGAGAAATTATCATTTTTTATAAAAGCTGCAATTAACGATGGTATAGAAATTAAACTTGATGCAAAGATAACAGGCATTACCCCAGCAGAATTTAATTTAAATGGAATATAGGTTTGTTTTGCGCCATAAGCAGTTGAAGTTTTGTTAGTGTATTGAATAGGAACCCTTCTTTCTGATTTCTCTATAAATACCACTCCAACTATTATTAAAACGTATACTAATACAAACAAAATAAACTTAGTTATTCCAAATGCAACCTCTTGAACGGTTCCAGTTGTAACAAAAGAACCAAAGGCATCAACCATCATTGATGGAGTACTTATTAATATACCTGCCATAATCAAGATTGATATTCCGTTTCCAACACCTTTTCTAGTAATTTGATCACCAAGCCATAGTAGAAAACATGTACCAGCAGTTAAAATAATAGATACCCTTAAATATTCTATAGCAGTTGCTGATTCTCCAAGAAAGGAAAATGACATTACCAAACCTTGTAAGAAAGCAAGTACAATTCCCATGTATCTTGTAATCTTATTTAACTTAACTCTACCGGTATATCCTTCTTTAGCTAGATTTGAAAAATAAGGAATTATATCCATTTGAAGTAATTGGACAATAATTGAAGCACTAATGTATGGAGTTACTCCTAATGCAAAAATTGAGAAATTTTTTAAAGAACCTCCACCCATTACATTTAATAATTCCAAAAATCCCAAATCCTCAGTTATGTTGTTTGTTCCAGGAACCCTAACTAATGTTCCTACTTTATAGATGAATAATATAAGAAGAGTAAACAAAATCTTATTTCTTACATCCTTATTACTAGGTGCAAAGATTTGTTTAACAATCTTAAACATCTTACATCACCTCAGCTTTTCCACCTACAGTTTCTATTTTTTCTTTTGCAACGTTAGAGAAAACATGTGCTCTAACAGTTAATTTCTTTTCTAAATTTCCATTACCAAGAATTTTTATACCTGATAATTCTTTTTTTATAACTCCCATTTCTTTTAATAATTCTGGAGTTACAACAGTACCATCATCAAACATGTTTAAATCTGATACATTTATAACCGAATAAGTTTTCTTGAACATAGCATTAGAAAATCCACGTTTAGGAAGCCTTCTGTATAAAGGTAATTGTCCACCTTCAAATCCAGGTCTTACTCCTCCACCACTTCTAGCATTTTGTCCTTTATGTCCTTTACCACTTGTTTTTCCAGTACCGCTACTAGAACCACGACCTAATCTTTTAATATCTTTTTTAGAACCTTCGTTATATTTTAATTCATTTAACTTCATTATCCTAAAATCTCCTCTACAGATTTTCCTCTTAACTCAGCAATATGTTCTGCTGATTTTTGACTTTTTAGAGCTTCGATGGTTGCTCTTGCGGTATTTAATTTTGTATTAGATCCAAGTGATTTTGAAATAATATCTTTAACTCCAGCTAATTCTAAGATTGCACGAACTGAACCACCAGCAATGATACCAGTACCAGCCTTTGCAGGTTTAATTAAAACCTTAGCTGCTCCTGCTGTACCAATAGCATCATGAGAAACAGTTCTTTCTTCAACTAAATCTAATTTAATTATGTTATTAGTTGCATCTTGAATTGCCTTTTTGATTGCATCTTGAACTTCGTTTGCTTTACCAGTTCCAAGGCCAACCTTACCTTTTCCGTCCCCAACTGCAACAGTTGCAGCAAAACGAAGACGACGTCCACCTTTGGTAACTTTTGTAACACGATTAACTGAAATAACTGATTCGTTATATTCTTTTTCGCGTGGTTTGCTATTTCTTCTTTCCACTTTGTTACCCTCCTTTAGAATTCTAATCCATTTTCTCGTGCGGCTTCTGCAAGTGCAGCTACACGACCATGATATAAGTAGCCTCCTCTATCGAATACTACTTTACTAATCTTTGCTTTCTTTGCCTTTTTTGCAACCAAAGCTCCTACAAGCTTACTTGCCTCTATGTTACCACCATTTTTAATATTTAAATCTTTATCAATTGATGATGCACTAACTAACGTAACTCCCTTAGTATCATCAATAATTTGCGCACTAATATTTTTTAGTGATCTAAATACACAAAGTCTTGGTAACTCGCTAGTTCCGCTAACTCTTGTTCTTATTCTAGCATGTCTAGCTTTACGAGCTTCATTACGTGATGTTTTCTTTATCATTGTAATAATCTCCCTTTCCTATTATTTAGAAGCTTTCTTTCCTTCTTTACGGCGAACATGTTCACCTTTATAACGGATACCTTTACCCTTATAAGGTTCTGGCTTTCTAACTTCTCTTATTTCTGCAGCAAATTTTCCTACTGCTTCCTTATCAATACCTTTTACGGTTATTTCTGTTGCACTTACACTTTCAACGGTTAATCCAGCAGGAATTTCAAGTTCAATCTTATGTGAATAACCAGCGTTTATTTCTAAAGTTTTACCTTTTACATTAAAACGATAACCAACACCAATAATTTCAAGTCCTTTTTCATAACCTTCTTTAACACCTTTAATCATGTTTAAAATTAAAGCATTTGTAGTACCATGCATTTGTTTTGCTTTTTTTGTTTCACTGTTTCTTGTAACCTTAATTTCGTTACCCTCTACTGTAACGCTTATATTTGCGTCTAAGTTTAATGATAATTCTCCCTTAGGTCCTTTTACAGTGATGCATCCATTTTCGTTTGTTACGGTAACATTTTCTGGAACCGTTAACACTCTATTTCCAATACGACTCATCTTTTAGTCCCTCCTTGTTTGAATTACCATATATATGCTAAAACTTCTCCACCAAGGTTTTCTTTTCTAGCTTCTTTCCCAGTCATAATTCCTTTTGATGTTGAAACTATAGATATTCCAAGACCATTTAAAACCATTGGAACTTCTTCAGCTTTAGCATACACACGTAGTCCTGGTTTTGATATTCTTTTTAAACCAGAAATTACTCTTTCTTTATTTTTTCCGTATTTCAAAGTAACAATAATGTTATCTTGTACTTCATTTTTTTCAACTTTGTAATTTTCTATATATCCTTCATTTTTTAAAATCTTTACAATTGCTAATTTTATATTAGATGAAGGAATAACCACTTCATTATAACGCATCTGATTTGCATTACGAATACGCGTAAGTAAATCTGCGATTGGATCTGTTACTGACATATGAATCCTCCTTTTCGTATCTTCTACTCTTACCAACTTGACTTTTTAACCCCAGGAATTTCTCCTTTGTAGGCTAATTCTCTAAAGCAAATACGGCAGATACCAAACTTTTTCATTACTGAATGTGGACGACCGCATCTGTTGCAACGAGTATATTCTTGTACTTTATATTTTTTAGGTCTTTTAGCTTTTACGACCATACTTTTCTTTGCCACTTTATTCCTCCCTTGCTTACTTTTTAAAAGGTAAACCAAAACCTTTTAATAAGTCTAATGCTTCTTCGTTTGTTTTTGCAGTTGTAACAAAAACAATGTCCATTCCACGTACTTTTACAACTTCGTCATAAACTATTTCTGGGAATATTGTTTGTTCTTTTATACCAAGTGTATAATTTCCTCTTCCATCGAAAGTCTTTGATGATATACCTCTAAAATCACGTACACGAGGTAATACGATTTTAATAAGTTTTTCAAGGAAAGTATACATAGTTTCTCCACGTAATGTAACCTTACATCCGATTGCTTGCCCTTCCCTTATTTTAAAACCTGCTATCGATTTCTTAGCCTTTGTAATAACAGGCTGCTGCCCAGTTATTTTTTCAAGTTCTGAAACTGCAACATCTAAAAGTTTACTATTTAAAGTTGCATCACCAACTCCCATATTAACTACGATCTTTTCTAGCTTTGGTACAGCCATGACAGTAGTATAATTGTATTTTTTAGTTAATTCAGGAACAACTTCCTTTATGTATTGCTCTTTTAAACTGTTCATAGTTACCCTCCTTCCAGGTTAGTCTAATTTGTTTTTTGACTTGCTAGAAACTCTAACTTTATTTCCATCTTTATCGATTTGTTTTGCTATTCTGGCACGTTTTTTCGTTTTTGGATCAATAATCATAACATTAGAAATATGAATAGCGGCTTCCTTATCAATTATTCCACCAGTTTGGTCTTGTCCGTTTGGTTTAATATGTTTTTTTACCATATTAATACCTTCTACAAAAACCTTTTCACCTTTCTTAGCGATGATTTTTCCTTCTTTACCTTTGTCCTTACCAGCAATAACAATTACTTTATCTCCAACTTTTAAATTCATGATTTTCCTCCTTAAAAGGTCTATAACACTTCTTTTGCTAACGATACAATTTTCATGAAATCTTTATCACGTAATTCGCGTGCTACTGGACCTAAAACTCTTGTTCCAACTGGTGTCTTATCATCTTTTATAATAACGCAAGCATTATCATCAAATTTGATATAAGAACCATCATCTCTACGCATTCCAAATTTGCTTCTAACGATAACCGCTTTTACGACTTTACCGCTTGATATATTACCATTTGGAGTTGCCTTTTTTACTGTTCCAACTACGATATCACCAATATTTCCGGTTTTATGAGTACTTCCGCCTAGAACCCTAATAACCATTAGTTCACGAGCTCCGGAATTATCAGCAACTTTTAAACGACTTTGTTGTTGAATCATAAATGTTTCCTCCTTCTTATTTGTAAAGTGCCTATAAAATTACGGCTTCTTCTACTATTTCTGTCAAACTAAATCTCTTTGTTTTTGATAATGGTTTTGTTGCAACAACCTTAACTATATCTCCAACTTTAGCTTGATTATTTTCATCATGAGCTGTATATTTTTTTGAATACTTAACACGCTTACCGTATTTTGGATCCTTTTTATAAGTTTCAACTAAAATCGTAATTGTTTTATTATTCTTAGCACTTACGACTTTACCAATAACTTCATGTCTTACTTTTTCCATTAGTAAACCCTCCTTTAAGCTTCTTTACGTTCTGCTAAAATTGTTTTCATTCTAGCAACGTCTTTTCTTAATTCATGTATTCTTGAAGGTTTTTCTAAGTTACCGGTAGCTTGCTGCATACGTAAATTAAATATTTCATCCTTAGCTTCTACTATTTTTGCTTCGATTTGCTCAGTGGTTAGCTCTCTTATTTCATTAACCTTCATTTTTTTCACCACCATCTTCTTTTGTTACAAATTTACACTTGATTGGTAATTTGTGCATTGCAAGTCTAAGTGCTTCACGTGCAACTTCTTCAGATACATCTGAAACCTCAAACATAACTTTTCCTTCTTTTACAACAGCAACCCAGCTTTCAGGATTACCTTTACCTTTACCTTGACGAGTTTCAAGAGGTTTTTTCGTTAATGATAAATGAGGGAAAATATTAACAAAAACTTTTCCTCCACGTTTCATGTAACGTGTCATAGCAACACGAGCAGCTTCTATTTGCTGTGCAGTGATCCAAGCTCCTTCTTTTGCCATTAAACCATACTCACCAAAAGTTACTTTTGTATTTCCCTTTGATTTTCCTTCATAATAAATTCTGTGAGGTTTACGATATTTAGTTCTTTTTGGCATCAACATCTTTAACACCTCCAGTTTTCTTTTTAGAAGGAAGTATTTCACCTTTATATATCCATACTTTTACGCCAATTTTACCATAAGTAGTATCAGCTTCAGCAGTAGCATAATCAATATCAGCTCTTAAAGTATGTAAAGGTGTAGTACCTTCATTATAGCCTTCGCTACGAGCAATTTCAGCTCCGTTTAAACGGCCAGAACATAGAGTTTTAATTCCTTTTGCTCCAGCTTTCATAGTATTTCTAATAGCTCTTTTTTGAGCCATTCTGTATGAACCCCTATTTTCAATTTGACTTGCTATGTTGTTTGCAACTAGTTGAGCATCTAAATCAGGGTTCTTAATTTCCATTATAGAAATTTGAATTTCTTCACCAACTAATTTACTTAGTCCATTCTTTAATTTTTCGATTTCTTCTCCGCCATGTCCAATAACAACACCAGGTTTTGCAGTGTTTATTTTTACTTCGGTCTTCTTATTGCTTCTTTCGATTGCTATAGAAGAAACCGCAGCATTCTTTAATTTCTTGCTTAAGAAATTACGAATCTTCATATCGTTTTCTAATGTCTTAGAGAAATCTTTACTTGGTGCATACCATTTAGCAGTCCAATCCTTGTTAATACCAAGTCTCAAACCTGCAGGATTAACTTTTTGACCCATTAGTTTTCCTCCTTATATTATCTTTCTGCAACAACCACTGTCACATGACTTGTACGGTGATCATTCTTTGCAATTCTTCCTCTTGAATCAGGTACTGATCTTTTAAGTACAGGACCATCATTAATGTAAGCTTCTTTAACATATAGCTTAGTTTTATCAAGATTATGATTATTTTCAGCATTTGCCACTGCTGATGTTAAAACCTTTTTTATAATACGTGCAGCTTTATTATTCATGTTGTTTAAAATACCCATAGCTTCGCTGACGTTTTTTCCGTTTATTAACCTCATAACTAAACGAGATCTTAAAGCGGAAATACGAACTGTTTTCGCAATTGCTTTCGCTTCCATATTATTATCTCCCTTCTAGTTATTACTTTTTATCTTTGTTCTCGCCGTGTCCACCACATTTACGAGTAAGTGAAAATTCTCCTAATTTATGACCAACCATATCCTCAGTAACATAAACTGGAATAAATTCTTTACCATTGTGAACCGCAAAAGTGTGTCCTATAAAATCTGGAAATATTGTTGAACGGCGCGACCAAGTTTTTATTACTTCTTTTTTACCTTCTTTATTTAATTTTTGAACCTTAGCTAGTAATCTAGGAAATACATAAGGTCCTTTCTTTACGCTTCTTGCCATTTACATTTCTTCCTTTCCTTTATTTCTTGCGGCTTACTATCAACTTAGTTGAAGCCTTTTTATTATTACGAGTCTTCATACCAAGAGCTGGTTTACCCCAAGGTGTCATTGGCTGTTTACGTCCTACTGGAGCTCTACCTTCACCACCACCATGAGGGTGATCATTAGGGTTCATAACAGAACCACGTACGGTTGGACGAATTCCCATGTGACGAGTACGTCCTGCTTTACCTAAGTTTACTAATGAATAATCTTCATTTCCAACTTCACCGATTGTAGCCATACAAGTTCCAAGTATCTTTCTTGTTTCGCCACTTCTTAGTCTTATTAATACATATTTTTCTTCACGTCCAAGAATTTGTGCACTAGATCCAGCACTACGGGCAAGCTGTGCACCTTTACCAGGCCTTAATTCGATGTTATGAATAATGGTTCCTACTGGTATGTTCATAATTGGCATTGCATTTCCTGTTTTAACGTCAATGTTTTGTCCACTAACAATCACATCACCAACTTTTAAACCTTTTGGTGCAATAATGTACCTTTTTTCACCATCTTTATAATTTATAAGTGCAATATTAGCACTTCTATTTGGATCGTATTCAATAGCTGCAACCTTACCTGTTATATCGTTTTTATTTCTTTTAAAATCAATTATACGATACTTACGTTTTTCACCACCACCACGGTGTCTTACGGTTATACGGCCTAAGTTATTACGTCCATCTGTTTTTTTCTTATTAACTACTAAGCTTTTTTCAGGAGTATTTTTAGTTATTTCATCGTTAACCAAAGTACTCATTTGTCTTCTAGCATTTGTAGTTGGTTTGAACTTTTTAACTGGCATTATATTTCCTCCTTATTAGCTTAAGTCTAGTTTGCTACCTTCTGCTAAAGTTATTATTGCTTTTTTATAAGCTTTAGTTTTTCCTTCGTAGCGTCCTACTCTTTTTTTCTTTGCTCGTACACTTACAGTGTTAACATTTGTTACTTTTACGTTAAAAGCATTTTCTACAGCTTGCCTAATTTGAACTTTATTAGCATCATTAGATACTTTTAACACTACCTTTTTACCATCAGCAGAAATATTAGCTGATTTTTCAGTTATTATTGGTGCTTTTATTATATCTTTCATTATTTAAGCACCTCCTCAACATATTTTAAAGCGTCTTCGGTAATAACTAATTTATCACAGTACAAAACATCATAAGTATTTAATTCATTTGCTAATACTAGTTTTATATTAGCAATATTTCTAGTTGCTAATATAACGTTTTCTGAAAGTTCAGTAGTAACAATTAGTAATTTACCTTTAAGATTTAAACCTTCTAATAATTTAAGCATGTCGCGAGTTTTATTTGTTTGAATTTCAAATTTTTCAATCAAAACTATTTCTTTATCATTTGCTTTATAAGTTAAAGCTGATTTAAGAGCTAAGCGACGTTCCTTTTTATTCATTTTCTTAGTGTAGTTTCTATTTGAACTAGGTCCAAACACAACTCCACCGCCTACCCAGTGAGGTGCTCTTGTAGAACCTTGTCTTGCATTACCAGTTCCTTTTTGTCTCCATGGTTTTCTTCCGCCACCAGAAACCTCACTACGATTTTTTACGGAATGGCTACCCTGTCTTGTGTTAGCCATAATTAAATTTATGTGTTCATAAACAACTTGATCATTTGGAGTTATTCCCCAAACGTTATCATCTAATTTAATGTCTTTAATTTTTTCACCTTTTAAACTTAAAAGTGCTGTCTTTGGCATTTTAGTTCCTCCTTTCATCACAAGTATAAATGTTTAAATAATATAATTACAATTATTCAGCAGTCTCTTGTGATGCTTCGTTTACCTCAGGTGCAGTTTGTTCTAAAGCCTTGGTTTCATTAGTTTCATAACTAACTAATTCAACTTTTTCTTTCTTAACGTTAGGCTTTTTAACAGCTGACTTGATGATAACTAAAGACTTTTTAGCACCTGGAACATTACCCTTAATTAAAATTACATTTTCTTCAGGCATAACTGAAACTACTTCTAAATTTTGCATAGTAACAGTAATGTGTCCCATGTGACCCGGCAATTTCTTGCCTTTAAATACACGCATTGGTCTCATTGTTCCCAAAGAACCAACACCTCTATGATATTGAGATCCGTGTCCCATTGGGCCCCTTGATTGATTATAACGTTTTATTACGCCTTGGAAACCCTTTCCTTTAGAGATTCCGGTAACATCAACCATTTCCCCTTCTTCAAATACTTGGCAATTAATTTCCTGTCCAAGTTCATACTTACTAATATCTACTCCACGGATTTCCCTTAAGAAGCGCTTAGGAGCAGTATTAGCTTTTGCTAGATGACCTTTTTCAGCTTTATTGCTTAGTTTTTCTCTTTTGGTATCAAAGCCTAATTGAATAGCTTCATATCCATCGTTTTCCATAGTTTTAATTTGAGTTACAACGTTTGGTTCTACTTCAACTACGGTAACAGGAATTAATTTACCATCCTTAGAAAAAACCTGAGTCATTCCTAGCTTACGACCTAAGATTCCTTTTCTTTCCATTTTTTCCTCCTATAATTATTTAATTTCGATATCAACGCCGCTTGGTAAGTCAAGATGTTGTAACGCATCAATCGTTTCCTTGCTTGGTTCAACGATATCAATTAATCTTTTGTGGGTACGCATTTCGAACTGTTCGCGTGAATCTTTATCCTTATGAACTGCTCTTAAGATAGTGTACTTTTGAATTTCGGTTGGAAGTGGTACAGGTCCACTTACCTTACCTCCAGTACGTTTAACTGTTTCAACAATTTTAGAAGCAGCTAAATCTAAAGAACGATGATCATATGCTTTTAATCTAATTCGAATTTTATTTGACATACTCATATATCCTCCCTTCGCCTATATCTGGTATAGACTTGCTCCGAACGAATTACCTGATTTCCATTTAGTTATAAAAACAACTTAACCGGGTGTATCAGCAACCTCGCACATCCATGCAACTACACGCAGTAACAATTATATCAGAAGAATCCCTTTATTTCAAGGGCTTTTTATAAGTTTTTTAACTTTTTTTCTTCTTATAAAATTTTATTAAAAATAATTTAAAACATACTACATAAATTTATTTATTATTACTTTTTTATTTGGTTTCTTTATTTAATTAAAAAAATTAGTGAAATTTCACTAATTTGTCTACACTAAAATTACTAAAAATAAATCTAGTAATTTCTTTTTTAATCATTATTTTTACCAAATAAATTAAGTAACTGCAAAAATATATTAATAAAATCTAAATATAAATCAAGAGCTCCATATACCGTCATCTTATTTAATTCTTCTTGATCATTTTGATAATAAGCATAAATACTTTTTAGCGATTGCATATCCCATGCGGTAAGTCCAAGGAAAATAACTATAGATATTATTGATACAACAATACCGAATGAGGAATTATTTATAAATATGTTTATTAAAGACATTACAACTATCGCAATAAGAGCAAAAATAAGAATTCTTCCCATTGACGATAAATCTTGTTTGGTAGTATAACCATAAAGTGCTAAAAGTCCAAACATTAAAGCTGCCGCCAAGAAAAACGTTACGATACTTTGTATTTTATATACCAAAAAAATAGAAGATAACGTAAGTCCGCTTACAGCAGAATACGTAATAAATAAAACTTTTGCTCCTGTTGATGAAACTTTTTTTCTTAAAGCATTAAATACTATCACTATAATAAATTCTAATAAAATTATCCAAACGTATGAACTATACACAATCCTAATCATTTCCTTAGATATTGAAGTATAATAAGCAACTCCTCCAGAAACTAATAATCCTATAAACATCCATAAGTAAATTCCGCTAAAAAACTTACTCATTTTTTCATTATTAATAACCATATAAAATCCTCCTTTACTTTTATTATATCACTAAATTATATAAAAATATTAAAACAAATTAAAAAAAGCTAAAAACTTAGCTAATTTTCTTGGCACCATTAAATTCTAATCTTAATTTATCAGATACCGTAACAATAAACTCACTATTAGTAGGTTTTGCCCTATCATAATCAACACTATGTCCAAATATTTCTTCCATCAAATCAATGTCTCCACGATTCCAACTAACTTCAATCGCATGACGAATAGCCCTTTCAACTCGCGATACCGTTGTATCAAACCTGTTTGCTATTTCAGGATACAATTCTTTTGTTATTGCACCAACAATATCAGGTTTCTCATACATTAATATTACTCCTTCCCTAATGTACTGATATCCTTTAATATGAGAAGGCACACCAAGGCCATGTAATAACTTTGTAACTGAAATTTCTAAATTATTATGATACAAATTTATTTTACTATCCTTAGACGGAACGTAATTAACTGCATCAAGAATTTTACTTTCTAAATCAGTCATATCAAATGGTTTTAATATAAAGTGCTTTGGATTATATTTTGATACTCTAGAAATAGTTTCATCGGCATTAAAAGAAGTTCCCACTACAACTGGTTTTTGTATTCCTTTTTTATTTAACTCTTCTAATACGTATATACCATCCTTTTTAGGCATAATTAAATCAAGTAATAAAACATCAAAATTATCTAAGTTCTCCTCAATAACTCTAACCGCATCTAATCCATTATAAGCTTCCTTTACAACCCTTATCTTTTTGTGTTCTGCAAAATAATCCTTTAACATTTCAACTAAACTCTCATTATCATCCACAACTAGTAATCTTATTTCTTTTTCTTCTTTCATTTTATATTCCTCCTTGCTTACTACTTAGTATTATATTGCTTTGTTTTCGATTAAATTATCAAAGATTGTCGAATAAAAAAAGAATGTACTACTACATCCTAATTTATTATTAATTACTAATTTATACTACTGCAGAATCTTGATTTTCACCGGTACGATGGTTTTTATCTGCTTTTACTAAGCTTATACCATTTTTTCCTCCAGAATCTTGGTGAATTTGATTATCCATTGAACTTAGAACTTCTTCAATTGGCAAGTTATTAGTTTCATTATTAACTATGTTCTTAGTCTCAAAGTATTCACTAAACACATCATCAATCGCTTCTATAACCTCTTTTTCTTTTTGTTTTTTAGCTTCATCAATAATGTTTTTTAATTCACTTTTCTTGATAAATTCACTTGTAATTCTTTTTATACTTAAGGTGATACGTATATCTAAAAGAGCATCAATTAATTCACTTTTAAAAGATAAATTTTTATTTAAAGGAAAAGTAGTTCCCTGTGGCATAATATAAAACCCTCCTAACCTTGTAAAATTAGCATAACATAATTTTAGTTAAATTGAAAAGAATAAATTGTTGAAATTTATTCTTCTTTACACTATTTTATACACTCTATTATTTTCTTTAACTCATCAAACGATACAGAAGATAAACCTAGTAAAAAACCATCTATATTATCATTTGTTATAGAATTTATATTTTGTGAGTTAACTGACCCTCCATACAAAAGCTTATATTTTTTAATTCCCATATAATCTATTATTTTTTTTATATAATTAATAACATCAATAATTTCATTTTTCGATAAAGAATTTTTCCCACTAATTAAGTAAGTAGGTTCATATGCAATATACAATTGCTGATAATCATCTAGTTTAACATCTTTTAAAGCTATTTCAAGTTGTTTTTTTATTACCTCAGGCGTTCTTCTTAGTTCTCTATCAATTTTAGTTTCTCCAACACAAAGAATTGGTGTCATGGAATTTTTCAAAATCGATTTAAGTTTTAAATTAACCATTTTTTCATCATAATCCTTTGTTTCAAAGTGACCAACTAAACAATACTTTATTCCCCTAAGAGATAAATCGTATGCCGATATTTTACCAGTATAAGGTCCCTTATCTTCATAAAATGAATCTTGAGCCCCTAAATCATATTCTTTAAATACGTCATAATTTAAATAACTAGGGCAAACGATTAGATCTATGTTTGATGTATTAAGAAAATCCATTTGACTTTTTAATTGCCTTGCTTCATCCAAAGTTAAATACATTTTTTGATTACATACTAAAATCTTTTTCAATTTTTATCACCACTTTTAGAAAATACTTTTTTTACTTTATGAATGGTCTTTTTTAAAACATTAGTATCTTTATTAATAACTTTTTCATATACCTTAAGTACCCTTGATGCATATATAGTTGGATTATAAGCATTAGCGGTTATTCTTGCTTGCTTTGCAATCATTTTGCTATATTCTTTATCCCTATATATTTTTATAATTAATTCTTGATACTCTTTATCAGTTTCAAAAAATAGACCATCTTGTTTGTCAGTCATAACAAGTTCAAAACTTTCGTCTTTTATTGCAACAACCGGTTTTTCTGATGCCATTGCTTCTATTACAGTTAACCCTTGTGTTTCAGTTTTTGATGCCGTGGTAAAAACATCTGCTATTCTATAATATTTTGGAACGTCAGTCCAAGGAACTTTACCTGTAAAAGTAACATGGTTATCTAATTTATTTTTATGAACCAACATAGCAAGTTCATTAGTATTAGGACCGTCTCCAACAATTATCATACGAGCTTTAGGAATCTTTTTAATTATTTCTTTTAAGTTTATGATTAAAAAGTCAATACTCTTTTCTTTTGCAATTCTACCAACATATAATATTATAAAGTCATCTCGTTTTATACCAAGTTCTTTTTTTAATTCCAAAACAGATTTATAATTTACATTTTCCTTATAAAAACGGCTTACATCTATTCCACTTGGAATAATGTGCACATCTCGTTTAACCTTGTATTTTTCCTTAAACAAATCATAAGTTTTCTTGGTAGGAACAATAAGTTCTTCAACCGTTTTATCACATAAAAATAGTGTTAAATACTCAACTAATTTCTTAGATGCACCATCAAAATAACCTTTTGTTATGTAATATATATATTCTTCATACATAGTGTGATAAGTATGAACTAAAGGAATGTTGTATTGTTTTGCAATTAATCTTGCAAATGAACCCACTGCAAACTCAGTATGTGTGTGAATAACATCAAGGTGCCAACTTTTAATTATTTTTTGAGCTTTTAATGGATATAAACTAGTTAATCTAAAATCATATATACCGATTGGAACTCCCGGAATCATTAATATATTATCCTCTTTTTTATAATGAAAATTTTCACTATTAACCGTAACAACAAATACTTCATGGCCCAGTTTTTCTAAACCTTGTTTCAACATCAAAACACTAGTAGAAACACCATTAATATATGGTGGATAAGTATCCGTAAAAAGACCTATACGCATTTTTTATCAACTCCTTCTTTTAAGGCTAAAGTAACAAAACCAATTAACATACCTAAAAAATATGTAACAAATCTCCATAACAACATAGCTCCTGTTAAAATTGAAAATGGTATATTAAAAACTCTAAAAAAACTAATAAAGCCATACTCTATCCCTCCTGTTGCACCAGGAATTGGAATAAAATTACCGATTAAAACAACAAGCGAAGTAGTTATAATCGAAGATAACAAAGTAATTTTGTAAAAACCAATTGATCTAAAAATTACGAACGGAACAGCATATAAAAACGTAAGATTTATAAGATTAACTATAATTGCTAAGATAAAGTTTTTTTTATCTTTTTTAAGATTCAACTTACCATCATAAAAGTTTTCTAACCCATCTATTATTCTTTTTTTATCTATTTTAATTCTTTTTATTAATTTAAGATTAAAGAACTTATTTAATATTTTTAGTAAAAATTTTTTAGCAGTTGTTATTAGTATTAAAAATAAAAGAACCATTACATTTATTAAAAATCCTAAAACTATTATCCAAGTTAAATGGGGTTTTGCCGGAATAATATTTAACCAAGTATTTACAAAAATTGATACCAAACTAATCAATATAAGGGCAATTTGAAACGAAATAAAATCTTTTATCATAGAATTAGTAGAATCACTTATCCTAAGCCCTTCTTTTTTTAATAAATAAATTTGAAATGGTTGTCCACCAGACTGAAATGGGGTTATTCCATTAAGAAATTGTCCTATCAACGTCA
This sequence comes from uncultured Bacilli bacterium, assembly GCA_947589105.1. Lineage (GTDB taxonomy): Bacteria > Bacillota_I > Bacilli_A > RF39 > UBA660 > Aphodocola. The sequence continues at coordinate 38,669 of CANQBL010000001.1, forward strand.
ACTTAAAAATATTTTTAAAAGAATATTTGCTTTGGTGTTCTTTAATAAATATATGTAAACTTATTGATTTAAAAACCAACGATACAATAAAAGTTAAAATTGCTATAGAAAATATCAAAATATTTACTTTAGATAATTCATAAACAACTTCTTTAAAATTATCTTTCAAAGTAAAATAAAGAACCAGTGATAGCACAAATAACAATACGATTAAATTAATTTTCTTACTTTTCATACTACACCTATTTTTCTTCTATTATTTCAATTCCTGGTAGTTTTTTACCCTCTATAAATTCAAGTGCTGCCCCTCCGCCTGTTGAAACGTGTGAAAAAGAATCTTTATAACCAAACCTTATCGCTGCAGATGCAGAATCTCCTCCTCCAACAATAACTTTAGCACCACTATTTACTAGTAATTTGCAAATTTCTCTTGTACCATATTCAAAATTCTTAAATTCACACACCCCTAAAGGTCCATTCCAAAAAACCGTCTTAGAAGATAATATATATTTAGAAAATAATTCTACCGTTTTAGGGCCAATATCTAAAACCATAATTTTATTTGGGATATTATTAATATCTGAATAAACAACTTCTAAACCATCTTTATAAGAAGAAGAACCGTACCCATCAACTGGTAAAATTATTTTATCGCTATATTTTGCTAACATGCTATTAGCAAAATCAAGATTATCTTTATCATAAATTGATTCTTTTAAATCTATTCCTTTAGCTTTTAAAAAAGTATTTGCTATTCCTCCACCAAGCAATATATAATCAGCCTTAGTAACTAAATTTTCAATAACTTTAATTTTATCGCTTATTTTTGCCCCTGCCATAATAACTACATATGGGCTTATTGGATTTGTCAATTCTTTTCCAAGCATTTTAAGTTCCTTTTCTACTAAAAAACCTATTCCAGATGGTAGATTACTTGCAATACCAACATTAGAAGCATGATTGCGATGTGAGGTGCCGAAAGCATCATTTATAAATATATCTGCCAAACTCGCCCAGTACTTTGCGAGATTTATATCATTGCCACTTTCTTTTTTTATTGGGAAGTCTTCATACCTTGTATTTTGAACTAAAACCACATCACCAGGTTTCATATTATCAATTATTTTTTCTAGCACAGTTCCACGTGTTTCATTAGAAAAAATAACTTTTTTATTTAATAGTTCTGATAATCTTAACGAAACTGGATAAAGATTATTTTTAATCTTATCTTGTTGACTATTTATTCGGCCCAAGTGAGATAAAATTATCACCTTTGCACCTTTATCTATTGCATAATTTATTGTTTTAATACTTTCTTTTATACGGTTATCATCTAAAATAACACCATTATTTAAAGGGACGTTTAAATCACTTCTTATTATTACTCGTTTATCATATAAATCAAAATCTCTTATAGTCTTTTTCATGATGTCCTCCATTTTTATTATAACACGTATAATAAAAAAATAGGAAGTAAATTCCTATTTAACAGTAACTCTTGCTGTATCTTTTTTTCCGTTTGAAGATTTAACTGTAATTGTTGCTATTCCCCTAGATTTTGCAGTAACCACACCATTACTTACGGTTGCAACAGAAGGATTATCACTACTCCAAGAAATAGTTTTATCAGTAGCATTGGAAGGAGTATAATAAACCGTCAATGTTTTTGTTTGTCCAGGTGACATTTCAAGGCTATTTGGCGATAATTTAATACCACTTAGTTGGATACTAGTTAGTTTAACTATAATAGTCCTAGTAACACTTGCCTTATTACCATAACTATCCGAAACATTATAAGTTACATAATAGGTACCAGGATAACTAGTGTTTAAATTTGAAGAAACCTTAACTGAAGAAGTTATATTTTTTCCTAAATAATCAGTAGCCGAATAACCTGGATCCCGATATGTTTTGCCAACTTCAATAGTAATAATTTTATTACCCAATAAAATTATCGTTGGTGGTTTTGTAGGTTTTGTAATATTTTTAGGAGCAGTTGTTTTTTTAGTAGTTGTTGTTTTATTTGAAGTTGGTTTAGTAGTGGCAGGCTGAGTTGTTATACTTGGGATAACTTTAACAGTTCTTTTAACATCAGATTTATTTCCAGATGTATCAGTTACTGAATACGTAATTACGTAACTTCCAACGTTTTTAGTATCAACAGTACCACTTTTTACAATTTTAGATGTTAAGTTTCCATCAATATTATCAGTTGCTTTTGCCCCTGGATCAACAAAATCATCACCAACCTTAATTGACATTTCACTTTCTCCTATAAGTGTAATTATTGGCGCAGTTTTATCTTCTATCGCAGCTTGAGTGGTAGAAACATCATTACCATTATCATTACTAATGTAACCTGTAGAAGTATACATATTACCACATTTTATATATGCATAATATTTTTCTGATTCTTGTTTTATGGCAATAACGTACCCTTGACAAACTTTTGCTGCCTTTACCTTACTAGAATCAATAAAACCTCCATTTTCTATTAATAAATCTTTTAAATCTATTCTTGTTTGTTTATCAGTTAGTATTATTTGTTTTTGAGATATATAGGTTGGAGCTTCTTCTAACATTCTAGCTTCTAGTCTACTAAAATCAGCGTTAGTATATTTTTTTGTAGAACCCGTTACCCTTATTATTATAATAATTACAGTTATTAAAATAATTAATGCTAATATTGCTAAAATAACCATACCCCTGGTTATTTGAAACTTTTTTTTATTTTGGGATTCATATTCAACATCAGTAGAATAATTCATATTATCCATGTGTAGCACCACCTTTTATTTTACAAGAGTATTATAACACGAAACAAAGAAAAAAAACACTAGCTTTTATACTAGTATTTTTGTTTGCTTGCAAAATATTTAGCAGTTCTAACCATCTGAGCAGAATAACTCATTTCGTTATCATACCAAGCGACAATCTTAACTAATTGTTTATTATCAACTTCCACAATATTAGTTAATAATCCATCAACTAAAGCACCACACTGTATACCAATAACATCGCTTGATACAATAGGATCTTGCGTATACATTATTGTTTCAGATTGATTATTCTTAAACAATTCGTTTATTTCTTCAATTGTTACATTTCTTTTAAGTTCTAAAGTTAAATCAATAACAGAACCCGTTGTGACAGGAACTCGCATTGCCGTTCCGTCTAACTTACCTTTTAATTCTGGAATTACAAGACCAATTGCACTTGCTGCTCCTGTTGAAGAAGGAACTATGTTAGCAGCTGCAGCACGTCCACGTCGTGACATATGTCCTTTTTTATGAGCAACATCAAGGGTTGCTTGATCGTTAGTATACGCGTGAACAGTAGTCATAAATCCTTTTTCAACGCCTATCTTATCACATAATAATTTCATGACTGGTGCCAAACAATTAGTAGTACAACTTGCAGCACTTATTATTTTATCATCACCATCCAATTGTTCATGATTTACGTTATACACAATTGTTTTTAAATCTCCTTTAGCGGGAGCAGAAATTATTACCTTTTTTGCTCCCGCATTTATATGAGCAGAAGCTTTTTCCTTACTTGTAAAAAATCCGGTACATTCAAATACAACATCAATATCAAGGTCTTTCCATGGTAAATTATTTGGATCAGATTCACTATATACCCTTATTTTATTATCATTTATTATAATGTTTTTATCATCATTTGTTATTTCTTCGGTTTTATATCTTCTATGAGAAGTATCATACTTAAGTAGGTAAGCAAGTTGAGAGGCATCGGTCAAATCATTTATTGCAACAACTGAAAATGATGGATCTTCTTGCATTAACCTAAAAACTAATCTTCCTATTCTACCAAAACCATTTATTGCTACTTTAATAGCCATTATATCACGTATAATCTAATTATGTGATTTTTTATTAATCACTATATTAGATTCTCCTTTCTATGATATTTTTTATTACATCTGAAATGAGATATAATATTTAAGCACTGTGGATTTGTTCCTATATTTTTACGGCTTTGACTGGTTGGAGATGACAACTACCACAGGCTTTTATTTTTATTGGTAATTAGTTAGTTAACGCTTTGACGTTTTATATCTTACGTGAATACATAAATAGAAGTCTTGTGTAAAACATACAGTGCATCAAAAACTAATTGGAGGTGTTTTTTTTATGTATTTTGTTGGTATTGATATTTCAAAATACAAACATGATTGTTTCATTTGTTCTGAAACAGGTGAAGTAATTGAAGAAAATTTATCTTTCACAAACACCAATGAAGGATTTATTCAATTACTTAATTTATTAAAATCTTTAGATAATAATCAAGAAATAAGGATAGGATTTGAAGCTACTGGTCATTATGGGATGAACCTTAAGCTATTCCTTGAAAAGAATAATTATTCTTTTATGGAATTTAATCCTGTTCTTGTTAAAAGATTTATTTCAACTCAAACTCTCAGAAGAACTAAAACAGATAAGAAAGATGCCTTGTTAATCACTAAGTATCTTATATCTGTGGATTACAAACCCCATCCGAAACAATTTTATCATAAATATTCATTAAAGTCTCTATCTAGAATGAGAGAAAAGTTAGTTAAACAACGTTCTTATTATGAAGTTCAAATTACTAATGTGTTAGATATTATTTTCCCTGAATATAAGCCTTTCTTTAATAATGATTTTTCTAAAACCAGTTTATATATTCTAAATAAATATAAAACTCCTGATAAGATCAAAAATATGAAAGATTTTGATTCTATTAGAAAATTATCTCGTGGTAAATTTACTTCTGCTAATTTTATTAAGTTTAAAGAACTTGCTAAGAATTCTATTGGTATTTCAAACGATATATTTGAAACTGAATTGGAATCATTACTAAATCTTCACTCACAAATTGAGGTTGAAATAAATAAACTTGAGGATAAAATTGAATCTATTATCAAAGAACTTAATCCACCAACTCTTTCTATTAAAGGAATTGGTATTATTTCTTGTGCTGGTATCATTTCCGAATTTGGTGATTTATCTAGATTTAAATCAGCCGATGCTTGTGTTGCTTTTGCTGGTATTGAGCCTAGTATATCAGAGTCTGGAACTGAAACTCACACTGGTCACATGGTTAAACATGGATCTGGTCATTTAAGATATTTTCTTATGAATGCTGCAGACTATGTTTTTATGCATGAACCTATATTCACAGAATTCTATTATAAAAAGCGTTCTGAAGGTAAAACTCATAGAGTTGCTTTAACACATGTTGCCAAAAAACTCGTAAGAATTATTTATAAATTAGAATCTGAAAATATCACTTTTAATTCAAATATAAATTAATTGGTGTTTAATTTATATTATATATATCGCGACATAAAATTTTAAAAATTAATATTTTTAAAATCTTTTTGGCGTGGAACAAAAATCTTTTTAAGATTTTTGAGAAAAATGAGTTGACTTTTTATAGTTAGTCATCTCCTACTTATATATTGTATCATTTGTTAATCTTTAAAACAACTTCCTCCAATAAATTCCCTAATTATTGAATCATTAGGTACTACGTCACTAGGCATGCCTAAGATAACTCTAAATAAATTTATTAGTCTTATTGCTTCATCATAATTAGGATCTTCTTCAGAAACAGAAAATAAAAGTGGTTCTGCATACGTTTTCAAAACACCTAATTCATAAGCAAGTGAAGTATTAAGAATGTAATCAGCATCTTTTATATAAGGTGCAATAATTTCGTCCTCAGCTTTCCTTACGTTTTTCCAAACCTGTAAAGTAGTTGAAGCAGAAGCTCCCCGTGACATATTATCTCTTACAATCCTTCTTAAAAGCCTATTATCCGTTTGTTTAAAAATATTATGATTATCTATGTTTAATGGTGTAAGTGGACATATATATATCTTATATTTATTTTTATCTGGAATCATCTCAGTTAATTGTTCGTTAAAAGCATGAATACCCTCAATTACAAGCACACTTTTTTCATCCATTTTAATGATTTTATCACTTAATTCTTGTTTGCCAGTTATAAAATTATACTTTGGCATACATACTTCTTTACCATTTAATAACTCTGATACCTTTTTATTAAACAAATTTGTATCAATTGCTTGTATTCTTTCCTTTTCAGGTTCACCATTTTCATCTAAAACCCGGTCCTTTATATCAACATAGAAATCATCAACAGAAATCGGTAATGGTTTTATACCTTTACTTCTTAAAAATAATGTTAATTTTTTTGAAATTGTAGTTTTTCCAGATGATGATGGGCCCGTAATGAGTATTACCTTCAAATCTTTATCTTTACTTATCTTTTCAACGATTTCAAATAGCTCATTATTTTGAAGTGCCTCACTAACACGTATTAAGTTCCCATAATCTCCCGTTGAAATCATATGATTAAGTTCAACAGTCGTACTTATTCCCAAGCTATTTAAATATAAATCATTTTTTTCTGCAGCACTAAGTAATTTATCATTTTTATTTAATTTTATATTTTCAAAATTGGAAACGTTCTTATAATTAGGTATCATAAGAATAATTTTATTATCTTTTATATATTTAATATTAAACTTATTCAAAACTTTTGTATTATTTGGCAAAACCCCATAAAAGAAATCAAGAGTATCATCTAATTTATAAAGGCTTATACTAGAATTACTTATGTATCTAAGTGAATTAGCCTTATCCAATTGATTTATCTTTTCATAATAATCTATTGCTTCTAATCTAGATACCATGATTTTATTTATAGGAAGTTCTTCTTCGCATAATTGTTTCATTTTTATTTTTATCTTTTCTACCGTAACTTCTGAAATTAAATTATTAGTTAAAATTTCTATATACATTCCATCATCAACCATGTGAAGCACACGCACATCACAATTAAGAACATCTTTTACCGCTTTAATAAACAAAAATAATATTCCTCTTTCATAGGTCTTTATTCCAACTGGTGATGTAATATCAAAAAAATCAATAGAACAGCTTTTATTTAACTTACTATCTAAACTTGTTAATCTATTGTTAACAGAAGCTGCAATAATTTCATTTTTAAACTCTTCTTTTACAAGATTCGCAACATCACTAACTAGTGTACCCTTTTCCTTTTCAAATTCTTTATCTTTATACTTTATTTTTATAACAGACATATAACCACCTACTTTATTCTTCTATATTATATTCTATCAAAAATGATGAAAAAAGTCACAATATTTTAGGTAATATTTACAAGCTTGCCATACATAATATTACTAGGGTGATAAAATTATGAACTTAATTCCAACCATTATAGAAAAAACCAAAGGTGGAGAAAGAGCTTATGATATATATTCTAGGCTATTAAAGGATAGAATTATTTTTATAAGTGGAGAAATAGATGACGATACTGCTAATTCAGTTATTGGACAATTATTATTTTTGGATTCTAAGTCACATGATGATATAAATTTATACATAAATAGTCCTGGAGGAAGCATTACCGCTGGAATGGCAATATACGATACAATGAATTTTATAAAAAGCGACGTTTCAACAATATGTGTTGGAATGGCTGCTTCAATGGCTTCTGTTTTACTAGCTAGTGGGACTAAAGAAAAAAGGTTCATATTACCTAATAGTGAGGTAATGATTCATCAACCTCTTGGAGGAGTAAGTGGACAAGCAACAGAAATAAAAATAGTAGCAGATAGAATCATTTACTTAAGAAATAAATTAAATAAAATATTATCTAAAAAAACTAATAAAGATATAAAAATAATAGAAAAAGATACTGAAAGAGATCATTATTTAACCGCTAAGGAAGCTTTAGAATATGGTTTAGTTGATAAAATATTATAAAAAGCTCTTTATAAATAGAGCTTTTTATAATTTATTTAGTACAAACTTTTGCGTCTTCCCTGTCAGAATAACTAGTATTAAAACCAAATATTTCGGGATTATTAAGTATAACCTTATATATTTTATCAGTTACTTTTTTTATCTATAAAGGTTTTTGTACAATCTATTAAAAATAACATAACTAATATAACAGTTATCCACGTAGGTATTTTCTTAATAAATCCCTCTAATAAAGGATTAATGATATATATAAAAATAATACTTATAACACCCCATACTAAAGTCATCTCTAAAGATATGTAATGTCCTATATGAAACTTTTGTGAAGAATAATCCCAAAATACTTCGCCAAATATTTTTTCAATTAATACCCCTCCTAATGCCTCTATGGTAGATAAAACAATCGATACAACAAAAAACATGATAACAGTTTCCCAAAATCTATGCATGTGTAAGTTTTTAAATAAATACTCAGATACAAATAAAATTGTTACTGCACCTATTCCATAAACGGGAGTCCACCATCCATTTAAAATCCCGCTTTTAAAATTTGCGTGAGTAATTAAAGCAACTATTGTTTCCAGTGCATGACCAAAAATTGAATATACAAAAAAACAATTTAAATAATACATAACATCACCAAAAATAGTATGTATTATAAATTGTTTTTTTATTCTATTTTGATTTACTTTCTTCTTTTAAAGAAGAAAAAAGTTTTAAATCATACAAGCTAACATTTTGATCCATGGCATTTTTAATTAGATTTAAAAACTCATAATCCGGTTTATCAGTTATTAATTTTTCTAATACCTTCTTTAGTATAACTTCATCATATTCTAATGCAATTTGATAACCCAGTCTAAATGTTCCTACATTTTTATTATCTTTTAAACTATAAAATTTATTATAAGCTTCTATCATCAGAATTCTTTTTGATGGTTCTAAATTACATAAATAAATAATACTAGATGGATCTTCATGCTTAAAAAAAGTTAAAACTTCATTTATTTGTGAAACACTATAACTGGTATCTACAAAATCTATTATACTAGGATAAATTAATGTAGCTTCATATAAAACTTTAGCCTGATTATCATCATAACCCTTATTTTTTATTTTATTAATTTTTGTAGTTAAAATTTTATTTTTAATTTCCATATTCTACTCCCTACTTTACCAACCAAATAGTTCCTTCTTTAGTATCCTTTATTTCTATTTTCTTTTCTTTTAATTCATCTCTTATTTTATCAGCTAGTTTAAAATCTTTATTCCTTTTAGCCTCTGTTCGTAATTTTATTTGATTTTCAACATATAAAATGAACTCTTCATCTAAATCATTAGTATTTTGTTTTGTCAAATCTAATGAAAGCACTTTATCAAATGATTTTACCAATTCTTTTTTAGTAGCATCATTTAAATTATTATCTTTTAATACATCATATAGTACTGTTAATGCACTTGAAGTGTTCATATCATCATTTAAAGCACTTGTAAACTTTTCATTATAAAATTTAAAAGAATCTTCATTAACATTACCTTCTTCTCTTAAAGAAAGAGTTTTTTGTTTCAATTTTTTATATGCTTGCTCAGCATTATTTAAGCTTTCATAAGTAAATACTAGTTGCTTACGGTAATGAGACTGTAAACACATTAATCTATAAGATAGTGGATTATACCCTTTTTCTTCTAGTAAAGAAACCGTAAGAAAATCACCATTACTTTTACTCATCTTTCCATTCTTATCATTTAAGTGTTCACAATGAACCCAGTAATTACACCATTTATGTCCTAAATAACTTTCTGTCTGAGCTATTTCGTTAGTGTGATGAGGAAATATATTATCTACCCCACCACAATGAATATCTAAGTTTTCACCACAATATTTCAAGCTAATACAAGAACATTCTATATGCCATCCAGGATATCCTAATCCCCAAGGAGAATCCCATTTTAATTCTTGGTCTTCGAATTTTGACTTAGTAAACCATAAAACGAAATCAGCTTGGTTATGCTTGCTCGAATCATTTTCAACACCTTGACGTACTCCAACTACCATTTCATCTTCTTTATGATTTGTCAAAACATAGTAATCATTAAGTTTTGTCGTATCAAAATATACGTTTCCTCCAGAAATATAAGCATAACCTTTATCTATCAAACCCTGAATAAAATTTATGTATTCCGGAATTAAATTAGTTGCAGGTTCTATTATTTCTGGTTTTTTAATATTTAACTTCTTAAAATCCTTAAAAAATGCTTCAGTATAAAATTTTGCAATATCCAACACTGTTTTTTTTTGCTTTTTAGCACTAGTAACCATTTTATCATCACCAGTATCAGAATCACTAGATAAATGCCCTACATCAGTAATATTCATTACTCTTTTAACGTTATACCCATTGTACATAAGAGTTTTTTCTAAAATATCTTCCATTATGTAACTTCTTAAATTCCCAATATGAGCATAGTGGTATACCGTTGGTCCGCAAGTGTACATCTTAACAAGATTATCATCAATAGGAATAAATTCCTCTATTTTTCTTGTAAGAGTATTATACAATTTCATATTTAGTCACTTCCTATTTATTTAATTATACACTAAATAACAAAAGAAAGAAAGCAGGGATTAATTAAAAGACCCCACTTCGTCTATTTGCTTAATACTTTTTATATTTATAATTTTCTTATTATCTAAAATGGCATCCATTATCTTAAATTCAAATTCATTTTCTATAATTTTCGGTATACTTCCATAATCTTTAGTTAAACAAATTTTATTAAAAATATCATTTATAATACTTTCACTATAATTTATCTTAATTTGTTTATATTTATTAATAGTCTTATTAATATTATCCTTTATTATTTTCTTTATCGTTAAATCATCAGGATCATTCATCTGTATTGAAACGGATACTTTACTAAAAAGATGATTATCATTTTCTAAAGATTGTTTTTTTGTCTTACTAAAACCTAGTTGTTTATGATTAGCTTTATCACTAGTTATAAAAAATATAACAGTGTTATTAAAATCTATCATTTTGCCAGATGCATCTTCTAACTTACCAAATTGTAGTATTCTCATAAATAAATTCTTAAATTCTTCACAACCTTCTTCATAATTATCAACTATTATGGCAGAATTAGGGTTAGTTCTTACTTTTTCAAAAACATTATTTTTATTATCATAGCCTACATATCCTGCAGTTGTTCCAATTAATTTGCTTATTTTGTGATGTTCATTATACTCTAAAGCATCTATTCTTATTATGTTTTTTTCGTTTACTAACTTTTTAGAAAAGGTTTCTGCTAACAAAGTTTTACCAACTCCATGATTACCATTTACTAAAATGGAATAACAACAATTCTTTTCTAAAAGCTCTTTTTTTCTAAGTGATCTTATAAGTTTTTTAATATTTTTTTCTTGTCCATAAACTACATTATTTAATTCTTGTTCAAAAGATTTATAAAATTCTGTTCCTTTATCTTCAGCAGAAAAAAACATAATATTACCTTTAGCTCTTATAACATCCATAATTTCTTTTTTAGTCACATTTTTTTTATCGATTTTAATTTCTTTAAAAGAATTAATTAACTTATTTTCTTCAGTTTTTAACTCATAAGCTCTTTTAAAATCCCTTTTTGATAAAGATTTAATTTTTTCCTTTTTTATCTTTTCTAACCTTTCACTTAAAATACGTTTTTTTCTTTCATTATAATTTTCTGATACTGATGCTTTTGCACATACTTCATCTAATACATCTATTGATCTATCTGGCTCAAACCTATTATTCAGATATTTTTCAGATAAAATAGCAATATCCTTTAATAATTCTTCACTAATTATTATGCCATGAAATTTTTCATAAAGAGGTTTTAATCCTTTTAAAATTTTTATAACATTATCTATACTTGGTTCTTCTACATTTACACTTTGAAATCTTCTTGCTAAAGCAGCATCGGGTTCTATAAACTTTTTATATTCATCTAGCGTAGTAGCTCCTATTATTCTTATCATTCCGCGTGCTAAAGCAGGTTTAAAAATATTTGATGCATCAATAGCCCCTTCTGCTCCTCCTGCTCCTACCATTGTGTGTATTTCATCTATAAAAAGAATTATATCATCATTATCCTCTAATTCTTTTATTAATGTTTTCATTTTTTCTTCAAATTCACCTCGGTATTTAGTACCCGATACCAACTGAAAAATATTTAAAGAAATTATTCTTTTATCTTTTAAAAAAACAGGACAGTTATTGGATATTATAAGATTTGCTATACCCTCTACTATAGCTGTTTTACCTACTCCCGCTGGACCAATTAAAATAGGATTGTTCTTCTTTCTTCTAAGTAATATTTCTAGAGTCTTTGATATTTCTTTATCCCTACCTATTACTGGATCAAGCTTATTTTCCTTAGCAAGCTTAGTCATATCAACTCCTAAATCTTCTATTAAAAGTTTTCTTTTTTTATTATTTTTAACGTTTTTAATATTGCGAAGTTCGAAATATAATTTTTCTAAATTTATTTTCATACTTCTTAATATCGTGTAAGCAATTCCATCTTCTTCATCTAAAATATTAATTATAAGTATTTCAGGATTAATACTTTTACTATTATCTTCCCTTGCTTCAATAACCGCGTTTTCTAAAACTCTTTTTAAAAGAGGGGTATATAAAGTAAATTCATTTTTTTTCGTACCTATTCCAACTAATGATACTAATTTTTCCTTAAATTTTTTATAAGTTACTCTATGTTTTTTTAAAATTGGAGCTAGTTTACTATCTTTTAATATTGATAACAATAAATGCTCACTTCCAACATAAGGATGATTTAACTCTTCTTTTTCTCTTTCCGCTTGTTTTAAAAGATGTCTTGTTTCTTCACTAAAATTAACAAACATAGAATTCTCCTTCCATTTTCATTCTATGATTGTTATGGTTACAATATTTAATTTTAATACTAAAAAAAGACCATAAGGTCTTTTAAATTAAAGCATATACAACAATTGTAGCAACTATTACAATGACTAATAGTATAAGTAATAATTTCCAAATAAATTTTAGCCATTTATTGTATGGAATATCTAAATAATATAATCCGATTATTAGACCAACTGAAGTAGGAGCGATAATCATCATTAAATTATAGATACTTTGGATAATAAGAGCAACAATTCCATAATAATCTTGGTTAGTTATCGTTGCACTAAATACAGCACCAACCGTTGAAATTAGATAATAGAAATCAGCGGTTAGAACACTACCTACCATAGTTGCTAAAGTAGTAGTTGCAATATTAAAGCCTTTTGCTAATTTTATAATAGCATTAGTTATTGTTATATTTATACCAGTTGTTACCATAATAACTAAAACAATGCTTATAAGCATAGCAGTTATTGCTACTGGTAAAATCTTTTTAATTGCACTAGTTGAAGTTGCAATAAAATCATTTACTTTAATTTTATTTATAATTCCTATAATAATAGTAAGAATAAATAAGAATATTGAAACATCAGCCATTGTAAACGTTCCAAACACACTAATAGTTCCAGAAACTCCTCCAGTTGCTTGTTCAATTACAACAGGGGCTCCAATTAAATTTCCAAATATAGCATAATCTCCTATTTTTATATTATTTATCCAAGCGTTAAAATCACTAAATACTGTACAATCTTGTATTATAGATTCCCATGGAATTATAGATCCTATAACAAATAATATAAATAATACTAAACTAGTTGCAAATAAAACATTGGTTCTTCTTGGACTTGTTACTGAAATCTTACCTTCTTTATCAGCTTTTTCAGTTAAAACAGTAATAAATTCTGCAATAGCTAAAACTGCTGGTATTAAAGTCCAACAAAATACCAAACTTAAAATACCTGATTTTATTTTGCCAGCATAAAATTTGTTTATACCAATTGCTCCAAAAAGAAGAGTTAAAATTGCATAAACTATTTTATTTACCTTTTTTTCTTTGTTTTTAACAGTCACTTTTTTTACTACTTTTTCTTTTACTTCTTCCTTAGTAGTTTTCTTAGTAGTTTTGGAGTTAGTTTTTTTAGACTTCTCCTTAACACTATTTTTAGGTGCAGTTAAAATTACTAAGGCAAAAATAGAAATAATGAATAAAATTACTTTGACTAGTAATAAAGTATTTAATTTTAAGTTAAAAGTACTAAATAAAGTAGCATTATAAATACCACACATAGAGCCAATTAAACTTGATACTAAAGTTGATGATAAAATTATTTTCTTATCTATTTCTAATTTATGCATAACCGTATACACAAAAGGAACAAATACTAATAAAATTAGAAAATCACTAACAAAAATAGAAATGATTCCAAATGCTATAGTTACAATAGAAACTAATAATTTTTCCTTTCCTTTAAATAATGAAACGCTCTTATCTACAAACGCATTATAAACAGGAACTTTATTTAAAATAGCATAAAAACATGCTAACGCAATCAAAAATATAGCAATACCATTAAAATATGATATGGAAATGCTTAAATTTGATAACAAGCCCCATATTCCGATACCAGCAATACCGTTTAACTCAATATTTCCAGTATAATTAACGTATGAACCTGGAATAATTAGTGTAAGCACCCAAGTTATAAATACCGTTATTGCTAAAACCTTGAATAAATTATACTTTTTCATTTTTCCTCCTATATAAATATTCTTTTGGACAAAATTATTACACTTTGCACCATTTGAAAACTTTGTCCTACAATTAAATTATACCATATTTTTGGATAAGTTTTCCATATATTCTTTTATTAGAGTAACAAATTCTTCTTTTGTCTTAATCTCATATAATCTTTTTTTTACTTTCACTGCTCCAGGTAATCCCTTTAGATACCAAGCTCCATGAGTTCTCATCTCTAGTACAGCAACCTTTTCTGGTTTTATTTGTAATAAATAATTAAAGTGTTTAAGACAAGTTTTCATTTTATCAATAGGGTTTTGGTTATCAAGTAGTTTACCGGTTTCCAAATAAGTTACTATTTGTTTTATAAGATAAGGATTACCTAACACTCCTCGTCCAATCATAACCGCATCACACTTTGTTTCATCAAGCATTTTTTTTGCCATTTGAGCACTTAAAATATCACCATTTCCAATTACCGGAATACTTACACTTTCTTTAACCTGCTTTATTATATCCCAATTAGCACTGCCATTATACCCCTGGCTGCGTGTTCTTGGATGCACAGTAATTGCACTAGCTCCAGCTTTTTCACAAGCTTGAGCTATTTCTACAGCATTAATACTATTACTATCCCATCCACTTCTTATTTTTACGGTTACAGGAATACTTACAGCATTTACAACAGCACTTACTATTTCATATACTTTTTTAGGATCTTTTAGTAATGCTGAACCAGCCTGTGCTCTTAGTGCTACTTTAGGAACTGGACAACCCATATTTATATCTATTATGTCAGGATGCATACTTTTTTCAATTATTTTTGCAGCCTTTATAAAGCTTTGTTTATCACTACCAAAAATTTGTTGTGCAATAGGTCTTTCTTCCTCAGTCATATAAAGCATATTCTTAGTCTTTTCATTATCATAAACAATGGCTTTATCACTTACCATTTCAGCATATAAAAGGCCACAACCCATCTCCTTTATAATCCTTCTAAAAGCACTGTTACACACCCCTGCCATAGGAGCTAAAACAACTTTGTTTTTTATTTCTTTTTGACCTATTTTAAACATATACATCACTCCAACTAAAATAATTATATAATAAAAGACAAAAAAATAGGCTTTTTATTTAAAATATATTATACCTATCTTTTTGAACGAAGAAATTTAAGCATTTTCATAGTAATGTTAAAAATGCTAAACCAAAATTTGTTTATTATTAAATCAAACTCTCCAACTAATTCTAAAACTTCTGGATTAAATTTTGATTTAAAAACTGATAAGTGATCTTCTAATGAACCATCTACTCCACCCAAATCACAATAGTCACAACCTTTATCAAGACAATAACATAATCTATAAAACATAAGGCCATTTGTAATTTTTAAAGATGGTAAGATTTCAGTATTAGTACCAGCATATAAAAACGAAGCTACCTTAATACCAGTCTTACAAACTGGCATCATTACTATCGTTGCCCCTGCTAAAGGTTTATTACCATATTTTTTTTGTACTTCTAATGCTTCTTTTATTTGTTTTTCACAAAATTCTTTTTTATCTTCATGTTCTTTCATATCTTTTTTTAAAAAATTTATATATTTATCAATGTTTACTCTTGCAAAAAATAATGTAGCATTATCTGGAAATGATTCCATTATTTTTTTAAAATAATTTTCATTTCTAAGGGCAATATGTTGCCTTTGTTCAGTACAGTGAAGTACGTTTATTAAATCTTTAACATCCTTTGGATCAGTTGAAAAACTAAACTCTACTCCTCTTTCTTCTTGATATGTCCCAATATAATTTCTAGTGTTTTTTGGAAAAGTTCTTCTAAGAAGTTCCTTATCATAAAATTTTTCATCTTTATCTTTTAAACTAATTACCATTGTATACCTAGGCTGTATGTATGCATTAACTTCTTTTTTATATCCTCCATGTTTAAATCCATTTTCTTTTAAACGAGATACTATTAACTTGGTATTATCTAAAAATGGTTTCCTTAATTCTATTCCTTTATTTTTTCTAATGTTTTGAATGTTGTCTTGATTAAAACAAATAAATGGATCTATTTTAATATCTATTGCGCCTTGTTTTTTAGCATATTTTTTTAACTCGCAAACAAATTCTTTTAATAGATTCCCATCTTTATAATCTAACACAAAACCTCTTGGAATATAAATTAATTTTTTATTTAAAAATAATTTTCTTTTTAGTAAAACAGCCGAACAAACAAGCTTTTCATTTTCATACATTCCAATAATTGTAGATACCCAAGCTTTTTTTACATTAGCCCAAGAAGATGTTTGCATAAATGAAGTGGACGGAAAATTCTTAACAAATTCGTCATGTTCTTTAGCTGGTATTCCTACTTTAAATTTATATTTCATATAAACACCCCTTATTTTATTATCTCAGCTTCATCACCGTTTTTTATTAAAAACGCGTTTGCATCATCCGTATCAAGATGAACTTCATATGAATAGTTTTCACTTATTCTTACAAATACATTTTCTAGTATTCCACCTTTTATTCCTTTTACTACTAAAGATACAAATTCTTTATCTAATAAACCATGCTTTAAAGCCTCTTTTCTATTGGCATGTACATGTCTTGTCGAAATAATAGCAGCTTTTCTTGTAATTTTTCCACAAGGTCCAATAATGGTTATTTCAGATGCATCTTTTAAATCACCAGAATTTCTAACGGGTGGATTAATTCCTAAAACATATGAATCAGTTTTAGATATTTCAACTTGTGTTTCATTTCTTTCTGGTCCTAATATTCTAACTTTTTCTATAAAAGATTTGGGCCCCTTTAGTGTTACCTGTTCAGTGCATGAAAATTGACCAGGTTGTGATAAATCACTTTTTTTTGAAAGTTCATAATTTCTTCCAAATAAAATTTGAACATCTTCCTTGGTTAAGTGTACGTGTCTAGCGGACACTCCAATTTTTACTGACATATAACCATCTCCTAATCTACTATTCATTATAACATGCATAAATATTTTAATTCAATCATATGTTTAAATGAATTTAAAAAAGGAGATTTTATAAATGAATACAAATTATTATTCTAACCCTACTTATCCAAATATAGGAACAAGCGGATTGCAAGTATCCGCAATGGGAGGAGTAGCCTCACAGCCAAGTGCTAATACTAATAATTCAAGCAATAATAATTTAGCGACAATGCAAGCCACTAATAATATGTTAGAACTTGAGCAATCTTATGTTGAAAATATTTTAAGATTAAATAGAGGTAAGCTAGCAACTTTTTATTTTTCCTATCCAGATTCCGTAGAATGGAGAGATAAAACTTATACTGGAATAATAGAGGCAGCAGGAAGAGACCATATAATAATAAGTGATCCACAAAATGGTAAATGGTATTTACTTCTTATGATTTATCTTAATTACGTGCAATTTGACGAAAAAATAAATTATAGTCCAGAGTATTATTTACAAAGATAAATAGCCTTGTAAATCTCCTCTAGTTTTGTTATAATCAAAAATAGATTAGAGGTAGATTAAAATGCAATTAATAATAATCACATTACTAGTATGTATAATAGTTTTTTTCTGGAGTACACATAAAGAAGAATTATCTTTTATACGCACAAAACTTGAAAATGTAGAAGAAAAAATAAATAGTACGCTCATTAAAAGAAGAACATTAATACAAGATTCTGAACAAATTATAAAAGATGTACTAGGTACAAATAAACAAATTTATGAAAATCTAGACGAATTATGTACAGACACTATTAGTATGATGGAATTAGACAGAAAACTTTTAGTATTTATCAATGAGTTTTATTTAATAAAAGATAAATATAAAAAATTACAAAACAATGAAGAATTTCAAAAAATTGCTTTTTCAATAAACGAAACGGAAGATAAATTAAACGCGTATAAAGAATATTATAATGATATTGTAACTGAATACAACAAACAAATAAAAAAATTTCCTCAAGTTATTATTTCATTTATTAAAAAACAAAAAGAAAAAGAATTTTTTGATAAGAAAAGCATGAGTGATAATGATTATTACGATTTTAAATATTAAAAAGAGATTAAAAATGATATAAACTACGTTTATTAAACTTAAAAACGTAGCTTTACATACCAAAATTAATCTCTTTTTTATTATTTTTTCTTAAAAACTCATTTGTTTTCGAAAAAGGCTTACTACCGAAAAATCCGTTATAAGCAGATAAAGGTGATGGATGAGCTGATTCAATTATATAATGACTAGGATTAGTTATGATTCTTTTTTTATCTCTAGCTTGTTTTCCCCACAATATAAAAACAATTCCATCTAGTCTATCATTAATTTGTTTTATCACATAATTAGTAAATATTTCCCATCCTATATCTTTATGGGAATTAGCCTTATCTTTTTCAACAGTAAGAACAGTGTTAAGCAAAAACACACCTTGCCTAGCCCAATCTGTTAAATCAGTATTTGTCCTTTCAATGTTTAAATCATCCTTTAATTCCTTAAATATATTTTTGAGTGAAGGAGGTGTTCTAACTCCTTTTCTAACAGAAAACGAAAGTCCCATAGCTTCTTTTTCACCGTGATAAGGGTCTTGACCTAAAATAACTACTTTAATATCATTAAAATCAGTTAATTTAAACGCATTAAATAAATCTTGAGCAGGTGGATATATTGTTTTAGAAAGTCTTTCTTCTTTAATAAAATCCTTAATATATTTAAAATAACTTTTTTGCATTTCATCTTGCAATATCAAATCCCAATTATTATGAAACAAATTAACCTCTCCTTTTATCTATATTAACCATAATAAGGCTATGATTGCTTCCTTTTGGTCATTATTATAGCACATATATTAAAAATAATAAACAAAAAGAGCTATTTATGATAACTCTCATTGTTTATTATTTTAAATGACCTATATAATTGCTCTAATAAAATCACTCTAAATAATTGATGTGGAAAAGTTAAATCAGAAAACGAAAGCGCATAATTAGATCTTTTTAACACATCATTTGATAATCCGTATGATCCACCTATTATAAAAATAATATTATTAGAAATATTTTCATTAATAAATTTTGATAATTGAACTGAATTTAACTTTTTTCCTTTTATTTCTAAAGTTATTACAAAATCTTTATTAGATATTTTAGAAAGAATATTTTTTCCTTCTTCTAAAATAGTTTTTGTTTTATCATAATTATAATCAGGTAATTCAATAATCTCTAATTTTGTATACTTACTTAATCTTTTTATATATTCTTCTACCGCATGAGTAAAATACTTTTCCTTTATCTTTCCAACACAAATTATTTTAATCATACTTCTATCCAATCCGTTCTTTGTTTTTGTTTAGCAACCAAAACATTTTTTACTTTTTTCTTTTTTGAATTTAATACGTTATTTAAAGTATTTAACGCAACTTCTTGGGTATTATTATCATCACTTAAATGGGCTAATATAATAGTATTTGTATTGCTTCCAATAAATTCTGATAAATAAAATGCTGCATCTTTGTTTGATAAGTGACCTTTATCACTTAAAATTCTTTGTTTTAAATGAAACGGATAACTACCATTCATTAACATTTCTATATCGTGATTGCTTTCCATAATATATAAATTATGATTACTTAACGATGAAAAATACTTATTATTTATATAACCTGTATCAGTTATATACACTATTGATTTTTGATCATCTTTGATTATAAACCCTACCGACCCTTTTACGTCATGAGATGTTTTTATTACTGAAACACAAATGTCATCTATTTTAAATTCTGAAGTATCATATAGTTCATAATCAAAATCTTCTATATATTCTCTTAATAATGATAAAATAATTTTATTTACATATAACTTAGGTTTGTATTTTTTCAAGAATGCTTTTAAGCCTTGTATATGGTCAACATGTGTATGAGTTATTAATATGGCTTTTATCTCATTAGGATCCACTTTTAACTCCTTTAATTTATCTTCAATATAAGATTTTGTAACACCAAGATCAATTAAAATCTTGGTGTTACTAGCCTCTATTAATACACTATTTCCCTTACTGCCACTAGATAATACGCAAACTCTCATTAGCGGTATAAAATAAGTGGATCAAGTGGAATTCCATCCCGATATGGCATACCATTTTTATATAAACCAAAATGTAAATGAGTACCCGTTGCAAAACCAGTGTGTCCCATAGTACCAATTTGTTGACCTTTTTCTACCGTTTGACCAACAGATACAAGTCTTGAATTCATATGAGCGTATAAAGTATAATATCCATTTTCATGTTTAATGGTTACATGGTTACCTAAACTTCCTTTTTTTTGAGAAGTAACTACCGTTCCAGAACCTGCTGCGAATATAGGAGAACCTTCTCCTGAACCTGATATGTCTAATGCCTCGTGAATTTTACCCCAACGATAGCCAAAGTAACTTGAAATATAATATTGTGAAATCGTTGGCCATGCCCAAGAGCCAGACATTATAGGTGCGGTTGCACCTCCTGCATAAACCTTAGTTCCTACTTTTACAACTTTATCAACTGATGGTGCTATAACATCTCTACTTACAATTACAACATTTATTGTTTCTCCATTTACCGTTTTAAGTTTTGTAGTTAAACGGTCTATTCCATTTTGACCTTCTACCGTAACCACTTGGGTTCCTGCATTCATACTAGCATCATACTCAGTTGTTGTTTTATACTGACTTTCTTGATCTAATACCGTATGGGATTCAACTACTACATCAACAATTGGAGCAATAAGACCTACTTTTACTTGCTGTCCTACTGATAATAAATTTTTTGAACTATTAAACTCAGGATTTACAACTAAAAATTCTGCTGTTGCAAGTTTATGATCATAGGCAATAGAATCAATGGTATCCCCTTCTTGAACCGTATAATATTGATCTTCTTTTAAATCTCCAAAAAGCAAATATTTAGTAAGTTTTTTTTCATCAGTAAATATTTGTTCATCAGTAGAAATATACCCTTCTTTTATAGTAATATCTTGGTCAATATATATATCTTCTATTATAGATCCTGTTTCCTTTATTTCTGGTTGTGTATCATTTTCATAATTTTTAACTTGTTCCGCGCTTACAAAAGCTTCTACAACAGCTTTTAAAGATCTATCAAACATTTCTTTATCAAGCACGTTAATTACAATCTTTTCTTCATCCGTAGAAATTGGTTTTATCGTTATTTTATAACCCTTAACAGTAAAGGGTTTTTCTTCCTTAATTAAATTATGAACTTGTTTTGCGCTAAGAACTTCTTTTTCATAGGTTGTACATTTTTGAATATCAACCCCCGTTGGAATATATACTTTTTTTACAGAATACTTTTCTTTTATTTCTCTTTGTTCATCATTTATATATTCTTCTAATTCTTCTTTATCTTTTATATTTCCAACTACTTTGCCATCTAAATATACCTTATATACTTCTTTAGGACTAAGTTCATAGTTATTAGCAAAATTAACAACTATAACTATAAAACCTGCTAGCAAAAAAGAAAGAATATAAATTAACCCCGTTTTTATCACTTTTATCATAGCTATTCACCATTCTCCCTTTGAAAATTAACAAACGTACTAGTATCCATTCTAAATAACAACTCAATTGTTTTAGTAGGTCCGCTTCTGTTTTTTCCAATGATAAGTTCTGTTATACTTGCATTATCATCTCTTCTTTTTTCCCTATTATAATAATCATCTCGATATAAGAAAGATACAATATCAGCATCTTGTTCAATAGAACCGGATTCACGCAAATCACTCATGATTGGTCTTTTATCTTCCCTTGATTCCACCGCACGTGATAATTGTGCTAAAGCTATAACCGGAACTCCTAATTCAAGTGCCATTGTTTTCAAACTACGTGATATTTCTGATACTTCTTGTTGCCTATTTCCAGAAACTTTACTTGGTCCAGTTACAAGCTGTAAATAATCTATTACAACAAGTCCTAAACCTTTATCAGAATTAGCAAGTCTTCTACATTTTGATCTTATTTCACCAATCGTAATTCCAGGTGTATCATCTAAAAATAAATTGGTATCAGATAATCTACTTATTGCTTCATTAATTCTTTTCCAATCATTATGCTCAAGTCTTCCCGTTCTCATCTTAGAGCCGTTTATTTGTCCCAATGATTGAAGAATTCTATTTGCAAGTTGTTCAACACTCATTTCTAAGTTAAACACCGCAACCGACTTATTTCCATGCATTGCAGCATATGTTGCAAGATTAAGTGCAAAAGCCGTTTTACCCATTGCTGGCCTCGCAGCAATTATTATAAATTGATTAGGTTGAAGCCCAGCCGTTAGTCTATCTAATTCAGTAAATCCTGTTGCAAGTCCCGTTATTTCTGAACCCTGCTCAGCTAGTTTTTCAAGATTCGCCTGCTCACGGTAAGCAACATCCTGAATTCTTTGAAATTCAGTTGTCTTTCTCATGTTACCAATTCTAAGCATCTTCATCTCTGCATTATCCAAAACATCATAAATTGAATCTTCTGAAACATACGCTTCGTTAGCTATTTCAGTTGCTGTTTCTATTATTTTTCTACCAATCATTTTTTCTTTTACGATGTTAATATAATAATCAACGTTTGAAGCGCTAGGAACAGAATCAATTATCTCAGATAAATATTCTACGTTTCCTACTTGGCTTAATATTTTCTTATCACTTAACCTATTTGTTAAGATTGTTATATCAACTGGAAAAGACCCATCATTTAGTTCTTGCAAAGTTTCGAAAATTTTAGCATTTGCTTCACTATAAAAAGAATCAGGAGATAATTCATCACAAATTTTTTGTAAAGCACTTTTTGATAAAAAAGCAGAACCTAATACAGCTTTTTCTGCTTCAAAACTATTTGGTATATTTCTTTCTGCCATTTTATCACTTCCCTACTTCTTATTTAACTAATGAAACTTTAATAATTGCCTGAACGTTCTTGTGTAAATTTATTTTAACATTATGAAATCCAAGTGTACTTAACGGCTCATCAAGCACAATTTTTTTCTTATCTATTTTATAACCAATTTTTTCTAATTCATTAGAAATTTGTTTGGTTGATATACTTCCAAATACCTGATCTTGTTTTCCTGTTTTAACATTAAATATTAATACTTTATTTTTTAATTCTTCTTTTATTTTTTCACATTTTTCTATTTCTGCTGCTAAAGCATCTGCTTTATTTTTATTACTTATATCAAGTATTTCTTTACTTCTTGTAGTATATGAAACTGCATAACCTTTTTTAATTAAGAAATTTTTAGCATATCCATCTTTTACTTCTTTTATATCTCCAACTTTACCTTGATTTTTAACATCTTTTGTAAATATAACTTTCATAATTAGTCCCACCTTCCTAATTACATAACGTATTTGTATTATATCATAATTTTTAATTAAAGAAAAGAAAGCTAAGTGAAACTTTCACCTTTACTTTCTTTTCTACTTTGAGAATGGTAGTAATGCTATCATTCTTGCCCTTTTAATTTGTTGTGCTATATGTCTTTGGTGCTTAGAACATGCTCCTGTAACTCTTCTTGGTAATATTTTGCCTTTTTCATTTATATATTTTTTTAATATTTCAGGATCTTTATAATCTACACTCTTTCCAGCACACATTTGACATATTTTCTTTTTCTTTCTAAAAAATTCTGCCATCTGTATTCCTCCTTATCTTAATTAAAACGCAATATCATCATCGCTTATTTCTATACTGCTACCAAAATCTGCAAAAACATCATCAGATACGTTCGTTTCTTTTGGTGCCTCTTCAGTTTGAAAATCAGCTGGTGATACACTATCATCATTATTACTTGTATTATTTGAAGAATTTCTAGAATCAAGGAATTGAACTCGATCTGCTACAACCTCAGTTACATAAACACGTTTTCCATCTTTATCTTCATAGTTTCTAGTTTGAATTCTTCCATCAACAGCAACTAAAGAACCTTTAGTTACATATTTTTTTATGTTTTCAGCTTGTTTTTGAAAAGCAACTATATTAATAAAATCAGTTTCCCTTTGACCTTGATTGTTAGTATATTGTCTATCTATTGCAATAGAAAAATTTACAATAGCAGCATTGCTAGACGAATATCTAAGTTCTGGGTCCCTTGTTAATCTTCCAATTAAAAAAGCTTTATTCATAATTTCTTCCTCACCTTTAATTAGTCTTCTTTTACGATTAAATGACGAATAACATCTTCACTTATTAATGCTAAACGATCAAATTCATTAATTGCTTTTGAATCATTTGATTCAAGGTTAATCAAGAAGTAATATCCGGTTTTAAATCCTTTTACTTCATATGCTAACTCTTTTTGACCTAAATCTTTTGAAGATGTTACTTTAGCACCGTTATCTGTTAAAATTTTTTCAAAATTTTTAGCAACTTCTTTAACACTTGCTTCTTCAATGTTAGGTCTTACAATGAACATAATTTCGTATTTCATTTTACCTATCCTCCTCTTTTGGTCTATTCGGCCCTTAATCTAGTTAAGAGCAAGAGAGTAATTCCATTACTCGCTTTGTATTATAACAAAAAAGAAGATTAATGTAAACCTTCTTTTATTAAAACATATTCAAATTAATAATTTATAATACTTATTATTTTAAAGCAAATTATAATTATTACTTTTTATAAATTTGTTTTAGTTTTTTAATGATATTCAAATAAAAAGTTTTAGTAAATTAATTATTAAATCTAAATAAACAAACGTCTCCGTCTTGCATTACGTATTCTTTACCTTCGCTCCTTAGTTTTCCTGCTTCTTTAGCTCCTTTTTCACCCTTATATTTTTCATAATCAGAAAAACTTATTACTTCTGCTCTTATGAATCCTTTTTCAAAATCGCTATGAATAATTCCAGCGCAAGAAGGCGCTTTCATACCTTTTTTAAAAGTCCAAGCCCTTACTTCTTTTTCACCAGCAGTAAAATAGGTTTGAAGTCCAAGCAAAGAATATGATGCTTTAATTAATTTATCTAATCCACTTTCTTCTATTCCTAAATCATTTAAAAAAGCTTGTTTTTCTTCGTCATCAAATCCACTTAATTCCTCTTCTATTTTTGCACATAAGGTAATTACTTCAGCATTATCTTTTTTTGCATATTCTTTTACCTTCTTAACATAATCATTATCTGTTCCTATTTCATCTTCTTTTATATTGGCAACATAAATAACTGGTTTCATTGTAAGAAGATTAAATGCCTTAAGAATTTTTAAATCATCTTCTGAATATTCTAATTTTCTAGCGGGAATATTATCCTCTAATGCTACTTTAATACGTTTTAAAAGCTCTACTTCCTTTAAAGCTTCTTTATCTTTTGTTGAAATGGCTTTTTTTTCTATTTTACCAAGTCTATTATCAATAACCTCTAAATCACAAAAAACAAACTCAACATCAATTATTTCTATATCACGAAGTGGGTTTGGTCCACCTTCAACGTGAGTGATATTTGTATCGTCAAAACACCTTACTACCTCGACTACTGCATCAACGTCCCTTATGTGTGATAAAAACTTATTACCTAAGCCTTCTCCATGGGAAGCTCCTTTAACTAAGCCTGCTATATCCGTAAATTCAAAAGTAGTTGGAACTAAACTTTTAGGTTTAATAAGTTCGTTTAAAAAATCCAATCTTCTATCGGGTACCGTAACCATACCTACATTTGGTTCTATTGTTGCAAAAGGATAATTTGCTGCTAATATATTTTTTTTAGTAATCGCGTTAAATAAAGTTGATTTGCCTACGTTAGGTAGTCCAACTATACCAGCCGTTAAAGACATAAAATCACTTCCTTCATTTGGTATTATAACATATATTAAAAACAAAGAATAATTATTTCATTGTTTTTAAAGTGAGTTTTTATTATATCTTCTTATTGTTCTTTTAAAATTCATTTTCCCCACCTTTTTTCGTTTCTTATGTTTATAATATCATTAACCCACAGTCAAAATTTTAAACATTGTGAAAAAAATAATTTTAAAAATTGTTTACATATATTTTCTATCGTTATATAATTTATTTAGTGAGAGCAACCTACTAGGCTAGCTTGCTTTCCTGTTGGAAAATAAGGAAAAGCACTACCCCCTTGGGATAGTGCTTTTCTTTTATATTTTATATATTAATAATAATATTAAAATTAATAAAAGGATGATTATTACTTTAAGAAAATTGATTTCTTTTTAAAGAAAAAGTGGAAAGCTACTAGCCCAATTTATAAATTCTCTCATTTTAATCATTCTTTATTTCTTTTAAAAACACTTGTAATTAAAAAAATTAACGTATTAAACGTTAATCCTTTTTACTTATACGGTAGGATATACTCCTGGACCAATTGGTAATCCTATTATATACCAACAAATCATCATAAATAGCCACATAAATGCGATGATTACAAAATAAGGGAAAATTACCTTGTAACAATTTCTTATAGTAAAGTCATTTTTATTCTTTGTATAAACTTCAATAAAACCAATAAATATAACGAAATATGCAAATAGCGGGGTTATTATATTGGTAATAGAATCTCCTGCTCTAAAAACAAGTTGAGCAAATTCAGGAGTAATATTAGCTTTCATTACAGCAGGCATGATATTTGGAGCTATAATAGACCATTTTGCTACTGGAGTTGGAGTAAATATATTAGTTACCATAGTGACTAATAAAATTAATAAAATAAGTGGAATAAAAGAAAATTCTGAAGCAGCAATCATGTTAGATAAGTTACCTAAAATTACAACACCTAAATTAGATTCCTTAACAATTGCACTTAATTGTGCTGCAAAAAATATTAGGACAAATATTCCTCCAATACTTTTCAAATAATCCGTTGAAAAATTAACTAAGTCTCTTATCTTTTTAATTGTTCCAGTTATAACACCAAAAACAAAGCCTTGTATAGCAAGTAATAAAGACATTATACCAACTAAATTATTAATTAATAGTGCATCGTTAGAAAAAATCATTTTTGAATATACCGTTTGAGATTTATCAAGAAGTAATCCAATAAATCCATTTTTAGATGTTGGAATTAACATAAGAATTATTGGAATAAGGAATATTATTGTAGCAATTAGCACACCAATTAATCCTTTATTTTCTTTTTTTTCTTCAAGCATTAATTCCTCTTCTTCTTCAAAAAGATTTCTTCCAAGTTTTCTTGAAGTAACTCTTTCTGTTATAAAAGTGCAAATTCCTGATATTAATAATGCTGCAACTATAATAAAAATCAAATTACTACTTTGAGATACAATGTATTCACTATCCAAAAGTTTAGCACTTGCTTCAGTATAACTAGATAAATTATAATCAAGGGAGGTTATAAACATACCCGCTCCATGTCCTGCAGCCATACAAGCAAATCCTAGTGCTAAACCACCTATAGGGTTCCTATTCATACTCATAAATAATACTGCGCCAATTGGTAAAAGAAGAACGTAACCAGCATTTCCATCTACGCTTGCTATTATACACAATAAAGAATATATAAATACTACAATAAATTTTGGTATGCGTTTTGTTAATTTAGCACATAAACTTTTTAAAAATCCTGATTTTAAGGCTATTCCAAATGCTATTGAAGCAATTAAAAACGAACCAAAAGGCAAAAAAGAAACTAAATTATCATAAACTGATGTTATTAAAAACTTAAGTCCATCCAAGCTAATAAGAGAATTAACAGCCGTAGTCGTAGATTCTACTTCTCCTGCTATAGTCGTTAATTTATCATAAGTAACTTGAAAATTTAAAGCATTTGCAATTCCACTTATAAGAATCATCAAAATCGATATATATATAAAATACATGACTGGATGTGATGATCTTTTTATTTTTTTATTTTTCATAATTCTTAACCTCCAACACCTTTTTAATCTTTTTATTAAAATCTACCCTAGTTAGCATTATTGTTCTTCCACAAGTTTCACATTTTATTTTAATATCCACACCATTTCTTATTATTTTGAAAATATTACCACCACATGGATGATTTTTTTTCATTTGAACAACTGAGCCTAATTCATAATTATTTTTCATTATGTACCTCTATTTGTGGATATGGAATTTTAATTCCATTTTTATCTAAAGCATTTTTAAATTCTTTTTTCATTTGTCTTTGTACCTCATAATGCTTAGCAGGTTTACATTTACCAACCAATCTAAATATAACTGCCGAATCAGAAAGTTCTTGAATTCCTAAAAGTTCTATTTCTCCTACTAAAGATGGAATTTTATCTTTTATTGTAGCAGCAGTTAACATAAGGATTTTTTCAACTTTATCAATTTTTGATTCATAACTAACTGCTATATCAACAATGGCCAAAGTTTTATCCATGCTATAGTTAATAACCTCAGATATATTTCTGTTTGATATCATTTTTATTTCGCCTGTAAAAGCCTGAATTCTAGTTGTTTTTAAACCAAGTGATATAACAGTACCTTCAAATTGCCCAATCTTTACTAAATCACCAATGGAAAACCAGTTTTCAAAAAAGATTGATACACCTACTAAAACATCTTTTAATATATCTTGAAAAGCAAGACCTATTACTAAACTTATAACTCCAAGTCCAGTTATTATTGCTGCTGTATTAACACCAAATACACTTAATAGCCATAAAATAGCAATTGCCCAAACAAAATATTTTGCAAGATTACAAAGTATACTTCTTATTGTATTTATTTTTTTTGAACTAAACCTATTATGTTTTTTTTCTGGATTAAACGTTTTTTTTATAACTAATTTTAAAAATTTTTCCATAACAACTGCTATTATTATAATAATTATTGGCATATAGATTTCTTTAGCAATTGTAAGCCCAAAAATTTTCATATTATCCCTCTATTCTACGTCTATATTTAGTATTTCTAGTATCCTATTAAGATCTTCTTTAGTTGCAAAAGAAATCTTTATTTTGTTTTCAGAAATAGATACCTTAGTTCCTAGTTTTTCTTTTATTGCATCTTCTACGTATTTATATTCTTTATTCCTAGCACTTTTCTTAACAGGGGTCATCCTTGTAAATAAAGAAGCTTCTGCAATTTTTTCAAGTTCTCTTACGCTTAAAGATTCATTAATAATTTTATTAGCTAGTTCTTCAATTTGTTCATGATTTTCCAATTTACTCAAAACCCTTGCATGCCCCATTGAAATTTTATTATATAAAACCATGTCTTGAACACTAAGTGGTAGCCTCAAAAGTCCAAGCATATTTGTAATATGACTTCTTGATTTTCCTAGGCGTTTTGCTAATTCATCTTGAGTTAAACGTAGTGATTCGATAATCGATTTATAAGCTTTTGCTTCTTCTATAGCAGTCAAATCCTCTCTTTGAAGATTTTCTAAAAGAGCAACTTGCATCATTTCTTCATCCGTAAAATCTCTAATTATTGCTGGAATTTTTGTTAAACCTGCTAACTTCGAAGCTTTTACTCTTCTTTCGCCTGCTATTATGTTATAACCTTTAACACTTTTTTTAACTATTATAGGTTGAAAAACACCATGTTCTTTAATTGATAAAGAAAGTTCCCTTAAAGATTCATCATCAAATATTTTTCTTGGCTGATATGGATTACTCATCAATTCTTCAATGTTAATTTCTACTATTTCATCTTTAGGAGTTTCTTTTACTATTTCTTTTTCTACTTGATCAAAATCTAACATTTCAGAATTAAATAATTGTTCTAGCCCCATTCCTAGAGCTCTTCTTTTACCCGTTTCTTCTTTCATTTTGTTCAATAACCTCCTTAGCTAAGTTAAGATAAGCCTCAGTTCCACGGCTCATTGGATCATAGGCAACAATTGGTTTTCCATGGCTTGGAGCCTCCGTTAATCTTATTAATCTTGGTATTAACGTATTATAAACCCTTTCTTTAAAAAATCCCCTTATTTCTTCTACCACTTCTAACCCTAAATTGGTTCTAGAATCTAGCATGGTAAGTAACACTCCTTCTATTTCTAATCCTGGATTAAGTTTTCTTTGCGCAAGCATTATTGAATTTAAAAGTTGCATAATACCTTCTAGTGCAAAAAATTCACATTGAACAGGAATTAAAACGGAATTAGACGCAGTAAGTGCATTAGTTGTTAAAAGCCCAAGAGATGGTGGGCAATCAATTATTATAAAATCATAATCATCTTTAACTTGTTCTAACGCTTGTTTAAGTTGATTGTTTTTTTGAAAATTTGAATCTAATTTTGCTTTTTCTATTAACTCTATGTCTGCCCCTGCTAAATTTATGGTCGCAGGTATAATACTTAAATTTTTAAAATTAGTTCTTATTATTGCTTCGTTAGGCGTACACCTTCCAAGAAGCAAATCATAAATACTTTTAGAAACATCCCCTTTATTTATACCTACTCCTGTTGAAGCATTTCCTTGGGGATCTAAATCAATAAGCAATACTTTTTTACCTTGAACCCCAAGAGATGCTGACAAATTAATACTAGTGGTTGTTTTTCCAACGCCACCTTTTTGATTTACCAAAGCTATTATTTTGCCCATGATTACACTCCCTTACTACTTTTTTATTATTAAGTTATTTTTTTATCACATTTATTATATCATTTATTTTTAATTTATAGTAATTTTTCTTATTAATATATAAATTTTAATTTTCTTTTCTTACTTTATCAGCAAATTCTTTTATCTTTCTAAACCTATGATTCAAACAAGACTTACTTATCTTACTTCCTGTTTCCAAAGTAATTATCT
Source organism: uncultured Bacilli bacterium (assembly GCA_947589105.1). Classification (GTDB taxonomy): domain Bacteria; phylum Bacillota_I; class Bacilli_A; order RF39; family UBA660; genus Aphodocola. The sequence goes on from CANQBL010000001.1 coordinate 69,910, forward strand.
TACTTAGTTCTAAAAGTGAAGATTCAGGATATTTTTCTCTATAAATAGCACTTTCTTTTATTTTTTCATCAAGTAAATCAAACATATCTTTTTCCCTAATATATTTAATATCACTAATTAATTTATTTGACGTAAGCATCGTTTTTTCAACATTTGCTTGTTCACAATTATTAAGACGATTAGTCATGTTTATCTTTTCCCTGTACACCCTTATTTCCTCATAATACATAACCCCTTTATAGGCTCTAATAAGTCTTAAAAAATCGCTTATTTTTTCAGCTTCTTTAATATATATCATGTAACCTTTTTTACGATGCAATATTTTACTATTAAGGCCATTATCTTTTAATAAAGAATTCAAAAAGCTAGCATACTTTGTATCACCAATTAAAAATTCCAAGTGATATCTAGAAGTTTTTGGATCATTTAAACTACCCGATACTAAGAAGACTCCTCGTAAATAAGCTCTTTTTAATTCTTCATCAGAAAGAAGAGATTCACTAGGAATTCTAAGGAGTTGGTTCTTATCGTTTACAATTCCAAGATCTCTTAAAACTTTAAGAGTGTCTTTTTTTAATTCAAGTACATAAATTTCATTTTTTTTGAAATTATAATTTTTTCTTAAAGTAATATTTAAATTTATATCATAAAGAATTTTAAATAGTCCAAATATTCTATTCGCAACAAATTTATTTTCTGTCTGGATTTTAATATTATATATTTTTATTTCTGCATTTGTTCTAATAATTCCTGATAATTCTGATAGATATTCCGCACGAGTGCATTCGGTTGTACTTATTTCTTTTTTTATCTTACTTGAAAACGTCATATTATCACTTTCCCATCTTCATAATTATAACAAATAACACATTCTTTTTCAACATATCCAGGTGTTTTTTCTTAGATATTATTATTTTATATTGGTTAAAAGGTATAGTATAACTTCAAAATAGTGGGTAATTATTAAAATTTGATGTAATATAACTACAATACAAAAAAAAGAAAGGATTTTTATGTCACACTATTATTATGATGGTGACAAAATAAAATTAAAAAAAGAGCAATTAATTAGAAAAAGACAAATTAAAAACCTATAAAGTAGGTTTATATTTTTTTAAAGTCCTCTTTATAGGTTAAATTTTAAAATTAGAACTATTTTTTATTGATTTAATTATACTTGTTGCCGCTACTGCTCCTTCACTCGTTGCTGTTACAACTTGATATAATTCTTTACTTAATACATCTCCACACGCATACACATTATCCAAGCTTGTTTTCATATTATTATTAACCAATATTCCTTTATTATCTGTTTTAAGCATTAATTTTTCGTAATATGCATCATTTTTTTCTTGTCCTATGCAAACAAATACTGCGTCTATATCTAACGTGGTTCCACTATCTAATTTTATTTTAGATACTCTTTTACCTGTTCCTATTACTTCTAATACTTTACTGTTATAAATTATTTGTACATTTGTTTTTTTAACAATATCTCGTTGTTCTTTTTCATCTGCCCTTAAAACAGAAGAACGATTAATAACATATACTTTACTTGCTAAATCACTCATATACAAGGCCGATTCCATAGCAGAATTACCACCGCCAATTATAGCAACCACTTTATTTTTATACAAAGTGCCATCACAAATGGTGCAATACGAGATTCCTTTACCTTCATATTTTTCAGCATTTAGGGCACTTAATTTTCTTGGTATTTTACCACTTGCTAATATTATATATTCCGCACTATATATATTACTTTCTGTAATTACACTATAATTTTTATCTTCCCTTTTAATACTTACTACTTTTTCTGTTTTAAAAGGAACGTCAAGCTCTTCTACTTGAGAATACATTCTAAAAGCAAGTGTAGTTCCATCTTGATCAACATAACCTGGATAATTTTCTATTTTATGAGTTTTATTTAAATTCCCCCCTGGAGAATTAGATTCTAAGATTAGTGGAGTGATTCCTGCTCGTTTTAAATATATAGCTGCTGAAAGCCCACCTGGACCTGCACCTATTATAATAACTTGATAATTAGACTCCAATTTCATTTTCACTCGCCACCTCATCAGCATAGTTTTTACACTTTGTTTTTGTTATTATAAACATTACTATTCCAATTATAATCATTAATATAGAAACTAATTGGGCCACTTTTATATTACCTAACATTAAACTATCTGTTCTAAGAGACTCTATAAAAAATCTTATTACTCCATACCATATAAGATATATAGCAGTAGTATTACCTAATTTAGTATTTTTAAGACTTCTAAAACCAATTAAAACAAAGAATCCTATTAAACATAAAATTGATTCGTATAAAAACGTTGGATGATAGTAATTACCACCAATATGCATACCATCAATAATAAAATTAGGTAAATGAAGCTGCTCTAAAAAGGTCTTTGAAACAACACTTCCGTGTGCCTCAGCATTGAAAAAATTCCCCCATCTTCCTATTGCTTGTGCCAAAATAACAGCAGGAGCAACTATATCAAGTATCTTCAACACTTTTACCCCATACTTTTTACAATAAATTATTAGAGTTATTAATCCTAATATTATACCCCCATGAATAGCAAGACCTCCATTCCATATTTTTATTATTTCTAACGGATATACACTATAATAATCTAAATTAAATATAACGTAATATGCTCTTGCTCCTAGTATTCCAAACACAACACACCAAAAAACAAGGTTCGTTACAAACAAAGTTGAAATATTGTTTTTTTTAGCCTCTTTATTTATTAATATACTAGCAATAATTATTCCTAATAAAATACAAATTGAATACCAAGTTACAGTAATTGGCCCCACGCTAATAGCTATTTTACTCATTTTATTTTTTGCACCTTTCTATAAGTGGTTTTATTATAAGACTTTCCATAAGAACATTCATTAAACTTATAAATATTGAAACAACAAAAGGTGATAAAAAACCAGTCATATAAAAATGTTTTCCTAAAATTAAATTTACTAATAATAAAATAAAAACATTTATAACAAAATAAAACAAACCAAGAGACATTCCAATAAGTGGTAAAGTAATTGTTACTAAAACTGGTTTTACTGTCTTATTAAGAACAAAAATTATAATAGCTGCTAAAAATCCATACCAAAAATTTTCTACGTACAACGATCTAAATAAATTAGAGGTAATTATTAAGACTAAAGCATAGCCAAACATATATATAAGCCATTCCAAAAACAAATTAAGCCTATATTCAATTTCTGAATTTTTATTTTTCTTACTTTTTTTATTATCCTCTACTACTATCACTTTCATATTATCACCAATTTAATTATATCATAACAGCATTAATTTATATTAATGTTTTTTATTTATTTTTAGTAAGTTTATAGAACTGCTTTGCGTTTTGGGATAATATTTTTTCGCAATCACTATAAGTCCATGTATTTCTTATTCTATCTAAAGAGTTATAATCAATATTTCCACAACAATCTACATTCCAATTATAATCTAAATCAAATAATAATTTATCTGCAGACACAAGTTTTTTTAAAATGTTAAGATAACCTAAAGAAAAATATTTATTTTTTGGAACACAAACTTTATATGGATCAAGCGAAATATCAAGATCAGGTCCCAAACCAATCATTATGTTTTCACTATTGTTTACTATTTTTATAACTTCTTTATCTAAGCAAGCACCATGGTTTAAAGTGCCTCTTAAATTGTTATCAATTAAAAATCTAACCCATGAATTAGGACAACATTTATTTCTCCAAAACTTGGTTTCTAGTCCATACCCGTCATCATAATTATAAACTGATGTATGAAGGATTATTGGAACGTTATAAAATTTAAAAATTTCTATTAATTCCGGTTTAACATCTTCTTTAAAAAAGCCACCACTAAAGCCATGAAATTTAATTGCTTTAGGCTTTGTTTCTTTTATTAAATTATCAACATAATATGGATCATCTAGTACGCCATGAATCATTGGAACAAAATATATTTTTGTTTTTGTATTTGATTTAGATATCAAATCAAAGTAATATTTATTTACCTTTTCATACGGATTACACAATATTTTTTCCTTTAATATTTTCCCCAAATGATTAACTTGCTTATAATAATGAATTTTTTCATAATTAGTATGCTCCCAAATCAAAGCACACGTACTATTATTTTTATCTTTTAAAACAGGCCAAGGCATCGGCATTAAAAGTCCAATATTAATATTATTAAGTAGACAAAAATTATCATAATCAAATAGTGATGATTCTCCAAAATAATAATCTTTACCAATATGACTATGAGCATCAATTATCATATTATCCCCCCTATTAGATAAAAATAAGGACATAACAAGTCCTTATTTAATATAAATTTTTCTAACTTCTTTAATATTTTCGTTTTTATCTTTGCATCCTTTACAAGTAGTATTGCAAGATCCAACACCACCACCACATGCACAACTACTACATACTGAGGCATAAATTTCTGTTAGATTGCTTAAGATTTTACTTTTTGCCTCATTTTTATCAAAAAATTTCATTGTCTCACCTCCTTTACTTTTTTAACACTATCTTTACTCATTAAATAACCACTTTTTAACAACCACCTTAATGTTTGTTTTGTGTGCATACAAAATGGCTTGTCTAGTGCCTGTCTACTACCAAATAACGCTTCAGCTTGAATAGCACAACCTCCGCCACAAATAAATAACGCTTTACAATTTAAACATTTTTTATTATTTAAAGTACATCTTTGTTTCCAAAATTTAATTTCATCAGAACATAATATTTTTTGTATAGAATCTTTATTAATATTTCCTATTATATATTTATCCGTTTTTAAGTATCCATGACAAATACATACATCCCCATTCGGTTTTATCGCTAATTGATTAGCACCAATTGCTCCACAATCAGAAAATTTAAATTCATTATTATAAAAACTATCTATTTTTCTAATAATCCTTCCATCATATATATTGTTTTTAATTAAAATATTATGTGACTTAATAATAAACTTGCAAGCTCTTTTATAATATTTTTCCCAATTACAATCATAATTGGTATAGTGGTATAAATTATAAAATATACTTTTTACACCTAATTGTTTTAACCAATTAAGAACTTCATCCTGATTATCTAATAAATCCTCAGAAACCGTTATTGATAAACCATACTTACACTTTTGAACATCAAGCATTGGGAATTTTTTTATTACCTCATCATAAACACTTTTGTTACTAGTCCTATAAATTCTGTTTTTATCATTTAATTTTTTTGGTCCATCTATGGATATTCCTATTTCTACTTTATGATTAGATAAAAATTTAATTTTTTCTTCATCTAGTAAAGTAGCATTAGTAACCATTGAAAAATCAATTGGTGAATTTAATTCTACCGATTTATTTAAAATATATTTAATTGTTTCCCAATTTACTAGAGGTTCACCACCATAAAAAATAACAGACCCTCTTAATTTATTTTCGTTTAAATAATTAGTATATTTAATTAAAGCACTTAGCGCTGTTTTTTTAGACATATTTACTTCTTTTTTGTTATTGAACTGACAATTTTCTATAAAACAATATTTGCAGCCTAAGTTACATGCTGAACTTAAAATAAAATACATAATATTTATTTTTCCAGTTACTTTTTCATATCTATTTTTTACTATTTCTAAAGCTTTTTTATCTTTATGATAATCATCAACATAAATACCAATTTCTTTTAATTTTAATATTTCTTCTTGTGATAGATTAATATTTAATACATCTTCATATTTTTTCTTATTTAAATAAACCACATCCATTATTAAAGAGTTATAAATTGCATATAAATCTTCTTCTAATTTTACGTGATGAAAAAATTTAGATAACATCATCATAATCACCCAATTTTTCTTCCATAATGATTTTACTCATCTTAAAGCCCATTTTCTCATAAAGTTTAATCGCCTTTAAGTTATCTTTACATACCTTTAATTCTAAGTAACTTAACTTTTTATCTTCTGCCCACTTTTTAAAGCCATCTATAAGAGATTGAGCAATACCATTATTTCTAAATTCTTCTTCCACATACAAAGCATCTAATACCCCTACTTTTTTTAGTTTAGAATCGCCATTATTTTGTATGTATCCATAAATATAGCCTACTAACTTTTTACTTTTTTTTGCAATTAAAAGACATACGTCTTCATTATCAAAAAAATTTTCATAAAGAGATTTTACAATACAGTTTTCATTTATGTTCTCATCGTATTTTTTCTCATCAACAATTAATTTCGTTAATAAACCATTTACCGCTAAAGCTGATTTATAATCTGCCTTAATTATATCTATGTTCATATTTACCTCCTCACTCAAATTATATATTTTGATTAGTGAAATATTTGTCACTTATTATCATACAAAAATAGATATATCAATCTACGTCTCAGATGTTTCTTCTACTCCTAAACAATAAGCAAATCTTATAAGTGTTTCTTTTTTCTTAATATAGTAATAACCTAAAGAAAATCCAAGATTGTTAGCTATAAATCTATCATCATAATTATCTTCTTTATCAAGGTATGTCCAATATATGATTTTTCTTTCCTCAGTAGTTAATCTGTTAAAGGAGGATCTTACATAATTAATGAAAACAATTCTATTTTTTAGCTCACAATCATCTTTTTGAAAATAAATATTATTATTTTGAGAAGAATTTAATTGTTCTAATAAAAAATCATTATTTACCTTTGAAGCAGACTCATTATCAACCGATAAATTGTAATAAATATATTTATTTATTAATTCTTTTACATTTTGTTTGGTCTTTGGCCAATTAACATTTATTGTTTTCATCATTTAACATCTCCCTTCTTAATATATTTTATCATTTGTAAAGTTTAAAAAGTTAATATTAAGCTAACAAAAAAACTATAAAAAAATAAAGTAAAAGTTATATTAACCTCTACTTTATTATTATTAAGATTTTTTTAAAACACTCATTATTTCAATATTTTTTTTAAATATTTACCAGTATAAGAAGCCGCACAAGTAGATACTTTTTCAGGAGTTCCTTCACAAACTATCATGCCGCCTCCATCTCCACCTTCAGGACCTAAATCAATTATATGATCAGCTACTTTTATAACATCAAGATTATGTTCTATTACTATTACCGTATCACCATTATCAACTATTCTATTTAAAATAATTAATAGTTTTTTTATATCATGACTATGAAGACCTGTTGTAGGTTCATCTAAAATAAATATACTTTTACCGGTTGGCTTTTTTTGTAATTCCTTAGCAAGTTTAACACGAGAAGCTTCTCCTCCTGATAGTGTTGGAGCGCTTTGACCTAATTTAATATAGCCAAGACCAACATCCATTAATACTTCTAGTTTTCGTTTAATTTTAGGATGGTTTTCGAAAAACTTTAAAGCTTCTTCTACTCTCATTTGTAAAACATCATATATTGTTTTTTCTTTATATTTAACCTCTAAAGTTTCTTTATTAAACCTAGTTCCCCCACATACCTCACAAGGCACATAAACATCAGGTAAGAAATTCATAGATATCCTTTTTACACCATCTCCCCAACATGCTTCACATCTTCCTCCTTTTACGTTAAAAGAAAATCTTCCTTTTTCATACCCTCTTATTTTAGCTTCCTTTGTATTTGCAAAAACATCTCTTATGTCATCAAATACACCAACGTAAGTTGCAGGATTACTACGTGGGGTACGTCCTATTGGATCTTGGGTTATATCTATTACCTTATCAACGTTTTCTAAACCTTTTATACTTTTATATTTACCTGGTACTACCTTTGATGAATAAATATTTAAAGCAAGAGCTTTATATAAAATTTGATTTACTAAACTACTTTTACCAGAACCAGATACTCCTGTTACTAAAACTAATTTGCCTAATGGAAATTTAACGTTTATATTTTTTAAGTTATTTTCTTTAGCTCCTTTTATCTCAATAAATTTTCCATTACCCTTTCTTCTTTTTTTAGGTACTTCTATTTGTTTTCTACCACTTAAATAATCTCCTGTTAAACTATTTGTGTTTTCCATGACCTCCTTTGGAGTTCCACAAGCAACTATTTCTCCTCCGTGATCACCAGCTCCAGGTCCAACATCAACTAGATAATCAGCTTGAAGCATTGTATCGGTATCATGTTCTACCACAACTAAAGTATTTCCCAAGTCCCTCATTTTTAAAAGTGAATCAATAAGTCTTTGATTGTCTCTTTGGTGAAGGCCGATAGAAGGTTCATCTAAAACATATAGCACACCAGTTAATTGAGAGCCGATTTGAGTAGCAAGTCTTATTCTTTGAGCTTCTCCACCAGATAAAGTGCCTGCACTACGAGATAGTGTCAAATAACCCAAACCAACGTTATGTAAAAACTCTAAACGAGATTTTATTTCTTTTATAAGAAGTCTTGCTATCTCTTCTTGTTCTTTACTTAATTTTAACTTATCAAAAAAATCATATAACTTATCAATATTCATATCAGTTAAATCAATTATGTTCTTTTTATTTATCAAAACAGATAATACACTTTCTTTAAGTCTTTTTCCGTGACAAGTAGGACAAGTAAGTTCCACCATATATTTTCCAAGCCATTCTCTTATAAACTCACTATTTGTTTCAAAATATCGTCTTTCTAAATTATTTAAAACCCCTTCGTATGGTTCGTAACTATTCATTTGATTACCACTTCTAGTTTTAAATTCAAACTTAATTGGTTCTTTAGTTCCGTTAAGAATTATATCTAACTCTTTTCTTGTTAAATCCTTCATTTTTTTATTCATATCTATACCATATTTATCGCACACAATTTCTAATTTTTTTATATAGATATTTTGATCATCCATTCCCGAAAGAGGTTCTATTCCGCCTCTTACAAGTGTTTTTTCTTTATCAGGTATAATTAAATCTTCACTTATTTTTTGCTTAAAGCCAAGCCCTTTACAATCCGGACAAGAACCATACGGAGCATTAAAACTAAACATTCTAGGTTCTAATTCCTCTAAAGAAAAATCACAATGAGGACACGCGAATGACTCACTCATAACTATTTCTTCTTTACCTGGAATTTCAACTACTGCTTTTCCTTTAGAAAGTTTACAAGCAAGTTCTATTGCTTCATATATTCTGCTTCTTGATTCTTCTTTTTTTATTATTCTATCAATAACAACTAATATGTTATGTTTTTTATTTTTATCTAAATTTATTTTTTCATTTAAATCCTTAGTTTCTCCATCTACTTTTACTCTAATGTATCCTTCTTTTCTTAAACTTTCCAATAAATCTTTATGAGTTCCTTTTTCACCATAAATAACTGGAGACAAAATAATTAACTTATTTCCATCTTCTTCGTTCATTATTTGAGTTGTCATTTCTTCTATCGATTGACTTGATATTGGAATATTATGATTGGGGCAATAAGGCACTCCGATACGAGCATACAAAAGTCTAAAATAATCATATATTTCCGTTACCGTACCAACGGTTGATCTTGGGTTGTTATTAGTTGTTTTTTGATCTATTGAAATAGAAGGAGAAAGCCCTTCTATTGAGTCAACATCTGGTTTTGAAGTTCCACCTAAGAATTGTCTAGCATAAGCAGACAAACTTTCTACGTACCTTCTTTGACCTTCTGCATATATCGTATCAAAAGCAAGACTTGATTTTCCACTACCAGATACACCAGTCATAACAGTTAATTTATTTTTAGGTATTTCGATGTTAACGTTTTTTAAATTGTTTTCTCTTGCACCTTTTACTATTATTTTATCCATTACTACCACCTTTTCTAATACTAATTTTAACATAAAAGATTATTTTTATTTCAAAAAAAGAAACATTAATCTATGCTATTATTAGTTCTTTTTTCTAGTTATATATTCTAACATACAAATTAAAAAATGATTATTAAAACATAACCATTTTACTTTTTGCTATAAAAAGTTATTCTCATACCATGAGACTTTGTTTCAAACAAATAATTTTTATGTTCATCCACAAATTTAGGTATTATTCCATTTTTTCCTATATCTATACAATTTTCATATTTTATAGTACCATATCCTGCCTGCACTAGACCATCACTTGTTAGATTACTATTTAATGATTTTAATAATTTTAAAAATTCTTTTAATTCTTCTTTATTGAAATAACTACTAATATTAGAAAATACCATTGCTGAATAACTTTCGTTATCCAAATGTTTTTTTAAATCAAATATACTACAATCAACAAAATCAATATTTTTTATCTCTTTTAGTTTTTGCTTTAACTCTTCATAATTTTTTCTTGTTAAATATCCCGATAATTTAGGATTATATTTAATATTAATTAAATTAAATTTTTCATCAACCGATGCGGTTTTCATAAATTCATAAAGTTGTTCAAAAAAGCTAGCACAAGGATAGTTCAAGTTAGAACATACCTTATTATATAAATTAACATCAGGACTGGCTAAAAATCCACCCGCAATAGAATTTGAAAATGGCACGTTTACCTTATATAACTTTTTAAATTCTTCATATGATAAACAGCTAATTGCCATAAATTTAAAAATAGTAAAATACTTTGCTAAGCAGTTAATATCAAACATCTTAACATAAGGTGCCCCATTTAATATTGCCATTAGAGCTTGGTCTCCAGATGCTGTTACGGTTAAAACTCCTTTGCTAGAATCAAGAAAATTAAATATATCGCTTAAGCGATCATTTGTAAACGGATAAATATTATCATATTTACAAAAATAAGGAGCGAATTGATCTTTTCCAACTATCGCTAATGCTTCCAATTTAAAAAAGTCTTCATCTGCCATTTGTTTTGTTATTTTCATGTTATCACTCCTTTGTAAATGTATATAATATCATACTAAAAATAAAAACACAACTAAAACTAGCTGTGTAAAATTTAACGTTACTGATTAGTCTTCATTTCGAAAATAATATCACGAAGTTCCATTGCTCGCTCAAAATCTAATTCTTTAGCGGCCTTATTCATTTCTTCTTCTAATTCTCTAAGAAGCTTATCATTATGTATATCATCTTTAGTGCGTTTTTTCTTTTTGTTATCATCATCTGAAATACTTACTACATCCATTATTTTCTTCTTAATGGTTTGCGGAATAATTTTATTTAGTTCATTATATTTAATTTGAATATCACGTCTTCTTTTTGTTTCATCAATTGCCATTTTCATTGAATCACTTACTATATCACCATACATAATTACCCTGCCTCTTGCATTTCTTGCGCATCTTCCTATCGTTTGGATTAAACTTCTATAACTTCTTAAAAAACCTTGCTTATCAGCATCTAAAATAGCTACTAAACTTACCTCTGGAATATCAAGACCCTCTCTTAAAAGATTTATACCAACTAAAACATCATATTTTCCTTCTCTTAAATCATGAATTATTTTAAGCCTTTCTAAAGTTTTTACTTCACTATGTAGATAAGCCACCTTAATGTTTATATTTTTTAAATAAGAAGTAAGTTCTTCTGCCATTCTAATTGTTAAAGTGGTTACAAGAGTTCTATCACCATTATCAATTTGCTTTTGAATTTCCTCTATTAAATCATCAATTTGATTATTTGATTTTTTTACCTCGATTAAAGGATCTAATAAACCGGTTGGTCTTATTATTTGCTCGGTTACTTTGTTATTAACTTTTTCTAGTTCTTCATCTCCTGGTGTTGCAGATAAATATATTACTTGATTTATTTTACGTTCAAATTCTTCATACTTAAGAGGCCTATTATCCAAAGCACTAGGAAGTCTAAAACCATAATCAACAAGCATTTGTTTTCTATTTCTATCTCCATTATACATAGCCTTTACCTGTGGCAAAGTAACATGAGACTCATCTACTACCAATAAAAAATCCTTTGGAAAAAAGTCAATTAAGCAAGTAGGTGTTGCTCCAACTGGTTTTAATGCTAAATGTCTTGAATAATTTTCTACACCAGAACAGAAACCAGTTTCTTCAAGCATTTCTATGTCATGCTTGCACCTTTCACCCAGGCGTTCAGCTTCTAATAATTTACCTTTTTCATTAAAATATTTTAACCTCTCATCTAATTCTTCCTTAATGTTAACAATTGCTTTTTTTAATTTTTCTTCACTTGTTACAAAGTGTGATGCAGGCATTATTGATATGAATTTTCGATCACTTATAACAGCACCAGTTAAAACGTCGAATTCGCAAATTTTTTCTATTTCATCACCAAATAATTCAATTCTAATTCCATGAGCTTTTTCATAAGACGGAATTACTTCTATAACATCTCCTTTGGCCCTAAATGTTCCTCTTACTAAATCCACATTGTTTCTTTCGTACATCATATCAACTAGTTTTGATAACACATCATTTCTTTTTATTTCTTCTCCAACTGATAATGTAAGCATATGGTTTTCATATTCTTCTTTATCTCCAATACCATATATACAAGAGACTGATGCAACAACAATTACGTCTTTATAGTTAATTAAAGAAGAGGTTGCAAAGTGTCTTAACTCATCTATTTCATCATTTATTGAAGAATCTTTTTCTATGTATGTATCAGAAGAAGGAACATAAGCTTCTGGCTGATAATAATCATAATAAGAAACAAAGTAGCATACATGATTGTTAGGAAAAAGTTCTTTTAACTCTGAATAAAGTTGACCTGCAAGTGTTTTGTTATGAGCAAGTACAAGGGTAGGTTTATTAACTTCTTTAATTACGTTTGCAATTGTAAAAGTTTTACCAGTTCCCGTTGCACCTAGTAAAACTTGGTATTTTTTTCCATTTTTTATTCCATCTGAAAGCTCTTTTATTGCTTTTGGTTGATCTCCTGATGGTTTATATTTAGATACTAAGTCAAACATAAATATTCTCCTTTGTAAATATATTCTAGCATTTATTATGTTTAAAAACAAGAAAACAAAAAAAGAAAATACCTAGTGGTATCTTCTTATTACCTGTTATTATAACTTTGATTTAGTGGCGGAAATATTATTACGTCCCTTGGATTAAACGTATGTTCTTCTAAACTGTCCCCTTTACCAGAAGAATAATATCTGGAATATCCTCTGTCTATATCTTTATACCTTCCAGTCGCAAGTCCTAAATGTAAATGTGCTCCAAAGCATTTACCCGTACATCCAGATTTTGCAATTACAGTATCTGATGTTACAACTTGATATTTTTTAACTAATTGCTTTGATAAGTGGCAATAAATTGAAGAATATTCCCGCCCATTTATATTATGCCAAACTACCAGTGATATTCCACATATTTCACCCGTATATCCTACTATTCCTGGTGCTACTGCATATACTGAAGTTCCTGTTGGCATTGCTATATCTATAGCGAAGTGTTTATTAAATGAACCATTTAAAGTTCTATTTCCAAATTCACTAGATATCCTACCTGACACAGTTGGTCTTCTAAACGTTGTGCCTGGTGGCAGACTGTTACTACCAAATACCCTACTTGTACAAGCACTTATGGTATCAGATTCCTTACATCCTAAAGATTTGTAATATTTAAGTTGCTCTTGCATTCCTTTAAGAACTTGTTCTTCGGATTCTCCTTCGGCATCAAGTTCACTACGTTTTTTACTAAGTACTATAACCTGGGTTTCTTGTTCTTGTTTAAGTTTAACAAGTTCTTCTTTTTTAACAGCCATGTCTTTTTTAATTTTCTCATTTTCTGCAATCATATCATTCATTTTTTTAATTGTTTTTTTATTATATGAAGAAATTTGCTCAGTTATTGACAAACGATATATTAAATCAGTCATACTTTCTGCCCCCATTATGTACTCTAACATTGTTGATCCAGATGATGACACCTCATAATATTTCATTAAGTCCTTTATTTCTTCGTTTTTCTTTTGAATATCTTTTTCAAGCTGCTCGCTTTCTTTAGTTTTAGCCTCTATGGCTTCCTCAGTTTTTATTATATTTTGCTTTATTTCGGATATCTTCTTTTGAGTTTCGGCTAAATTTTGATTATTTATTGCTTTTTTTGTGTTTGTATCATTTAATTTTTTTTGTGCCGCATCAATTTCTTTTTGAATGTCACCTATTGTTTTTGCTTGTATCGTTATAATTGGAATGAACAAAGTTATTATAAAAACTAATAAAACTTTTAATGTTTTTTTCATCATATTTTTAAATACTTCCTTACTGCATTATAACTACCAAACATACCAACAACAACACCTAATACTAACAAAGCTAATGATACAATATAAACAAACGGTTCTGCGGAAACTAGTTTTATAAATGGAGAAAATAACTGACCATTAAAATGACCATATAACACAGAGTACCCATAAATGGTTAAACACATCGGTATTATAGCTCCTAAAAAGCCTAAGACAAAACCTTCTATAACAAATGGCTGTTTAATAGAGAAGTTTGATGCTCCAACTAATCTCATGATTTCTATTTCTCTTTTTCTTGAAAAAATTGTTATTTTTATGGTGTTAGTAATTAAGAATAAAGTTACTAATACTAATGCCACCATAGTTATTAGTATTCCTTTTTCTACGACACTAAAAACAGAAAGTAAACTTTCTACCATTCCCTGGCCATATTTAACATCTTTAACCAAGTTTAGTTTTCGAATTTCTTTGGCAGTGTTAGATATTTTTTGAGTATCTTTTACTTTAACTAATAAAGTATCATATAGCGGATTCGTTTCGTCTGTCCAAGTATCAATTATGGCAGATAAAGAATCAGAAGTATCTTTCATCTCACTTGCTATTTCTTTTTTAGTTTGATGTGTTATGTTATCAATGTTATCTAATTTTTTAATCCTTTCGGTTAAATTATCTATTTGTTCTTTACTTGCAGCATTATCAATAAAGGTAACTATGGTAAAGTCTTGTTTAACCCTTTTAGTAACACTTTCCACATTATATGATACGATAAGAGCAATTGCAACAATCAAAAGAGTTATAGTTATGCAAGATATTGAAGCAAGTGATAAACTAAGATTTCTTCCAACGCTTTTAAATCCATCTCTTATATTTCTAAAAATTATTCTAAGCCCCTTCATAATTACTATAACTTCCCTTCTCATAGTCTTTAACTAATTTTCCATTATCTAATAAAACAACTCTTTTTTTCATTTTATCAACCATTTCTCTATCATGTGTTGCCATAACAACTGTAGTACCTAAATCATTTATTTTTTCAATTACTTTCATAACTTCTAAACTTGTATCTGGATCTAAGTTACCAGTTGGTTCATCACAAATAAGTAACTTAGGAGAGTTAACTATTGCCCTTGCTATTGCAACACGCTGTTGTTCTCCGCCTGATAATTGATCGGGATAGCTTTTACTTCTTGCTTTTAAACCAACTAAATCTAAGGCTTTTAATACTTTTCTTTTTACCTCTTCTGTTGGTAACCCATATATTTCAAGTGCAAAAGCTACGTTTTCATAAACTGTTAACTTTGGTAATAATTTATAATCCTGAAAGACTATTCCTATTTTTCTTCTTAATTTATATACCTTACTATTTTTTACTTTTGCAACATTAACACCACCAACATAAATTTCGCCACTAGTTGGTTTTTCTTCACGATATAGCATTTTAATTAAAGTTGATTTACCACTACCAGATGCACCAATTACAAATACAAACTCTCCTTTTTTAATATCCAAATTCATATTATAAATAGCATTAACACCATTTTTGTAAGTTTTATCAACATTTCTAAATTTAATAAACTCCATTTTAAACCCTTCCTTTACTTCTTCTTTTTTTCCTAAGCTATAATATTAGAATTACCAGTATATGTTCCACTTGTCTGGTAGGCATCTGTTACTAAAACAACTGCCTTAGAATCAATTTGTTCAACTCCCTCACTCACCTTAAAATATTCGCTTGTTGGAACTACACACATAATTATTTGATCTTTTTTATTTGTATATCCTCCTCTTGTTTCAATTAAAGTAATACCTAATTTTAATTCTTTTAATAAATAATCTATAACCTCTTCATCTTTATCAGTTGTAATATAAACAGCCTTATTTTTAGATATACCTAAAACCACTTTATCAACTAGTATATTTATTATGTATAATACTATAATAGCATACAATACCCTTGTCCATCCAAAGAAAAAACCTCCAATTAAAACAATTATACCATCTATTAATAACATCGAAGATCCAATAGATATTTTAAAATATTTTGATACAATTTGATTTAATATATCTGTTCCTCCCGTTGTAAATCCACTTTTAAATACAATTCCCGAAGCAACCCCAACGCATACTCCGCCTATTATTGTAATTAATAATAAATCAGAATTATCAATTATAATATAATTTCCTATATCCGCCGTAAGTTTTACAAATAAAGGAAACAAAATAGAACCAACTACCGAATCTATGGTTTTTCTTTTACCTAACAAGAAAAAGCTTAAAATAAGGAAAAATATATTTAAAATTAATATCGTTAAAGAAGGATCTATTAAATTTTGTAAAATTATCGATATACCACTTGCACCACCATAAACTATATTATTTTTAAAAAAGAATAAATTATATGCTATGGCATATACCAAAGTGCCTAATAATAAGAAGATATATCTTTTAAATAAATGAGCTTTTTCTACTAATTGTAAAACATTCTTTTTATGTTTTTCTCTTAACTTTCTAAATAATTTCATATTAGTTTACCTTTCTTAGATAATTATATATAAATTCATCAATATCACCGTCAAGTACCTTACTAACATTTGATGTTTCATAATTTGTTCTATGATCTTTTACCATTGAATAAGGATGCATTACATAACTTCTTATTTGCGATCCAAACTCTATACCAGAATTATTTGCTTTTTGCTTACTTATTAATTCTTTTTGCTTTTTTTGCTCTATTTCATATAATTTACTTTTTAGTACCTTTAGCGCTGTTTCTTTATTTTTAATCTGACTTCTTCCATTTTGACATGTAACTACTATTCCTGTTTTTATATGAGTTATTCTAACTGCACTATCTGTAGTATTTACACCCTGACCCCCCGGTCCACTACTTCTATATACATCTACTTTTATATCAGAATCTTTTAACTCTATATCTATATTATCATCAAATTCTGGAATAACATCTACTGCTGCAAAAGAAGTATGTCTACGATTATTAGAATCAAAAGGTGATAATCTTACTAAGCGATGTACCCCTTTTTCACTTTTTAAATACCCATAAGCATAATTTCCTTTTACTATACATGTAACACTTTTTATTCCAGCATCTTCACCTATTTGTTCATCTACAATTTCATATTTAAAATTCTTTTTATTAAAGTATTTTAAATACATTCTAAGTAGCATCTGAGCCCAATCTTGACTTTCGGTCCCCCCTGCACCTGCATGAATCTCAAAAATGGCATCTTTAGAATCGTATTCTTTGCCTAAGAAAATTGTTACCTCATGATCTTTTATGGCTTTTATTGATTCGTTATAAATCAATTCACACTCTTCTAATTCTTTTTCGGTAAGTTTTGATAAATCATACATATTTAGTAAATCTATATTTTCTTTTATTTTTAGAACAGGTTCTATAATTTCTTTTAAAAGATTCATTTGTTTTATAGTTTTTTCTGCCCTCTTAGTATCATTCCAAAATGAAGGACTATCATACTCTTTTTCTAATAACTTTATTTGACTAATTTTTTTATCTAAGTCAAAGAGCCCTCCACATATTATCTAATAACTCATTTAAAAGTTCTACATCTTTACGTGTTATTTCCATATAATCACCTATTTAAAATTATAGCATAATTTTATAATTAAATAAATGGAAGTATGCTAAAAAAATATTGGAATTATTTTCCTTTATTTTAAATAATTCAAATAACATAAATAGTTTATTATATATAACAATAATAGTAGCAACTGATAAACCCAAAAAATAGATTATCAACTATAAAAATAAAGTTCCTGAGTAGGAACTTTTTATTTGTATTAAAACTATATTTTTAAATATAATTGTTCTTTTGCCTATCATAATATTTTTATGACAAGAATTTAAAAATTTTATTTTAAAGTACTTATATTTGAAATATCCAAATAACTATTCTATTAAAACTGTTTTAATATGATTAAAAAATTTAATTTTTACATATATAATTTTTAATTTCAAAATAAGAAAAAAAGAGGAAGATCTACAACACTATTTAATTTACTTTTTTTATAAATAAAAAATTAAAAGATTCCTTTCTTCCATAAATTTCTCTAATTAAACTTTCATAGGAAAATGCAACGCCAATTTGATCATCACCTATTTTATTTGGATTAATAACATAAAAATTATTGTTTTCATCTATATCACTAACTACTAGGTAATGACCATAATGGGAAAAAGTACCTTCATAGTTTTCATAATTATCTGCTGGTCCAACATGAATAATAGCCATATTGCCATTTCTAATATTATCAATAATTCTCTTTTTTTGTTCTTCAGGATTATTAAAATTAATTTTTATTATCTCATATTCAATTTTTATTTTATCTTCTTTAATAAGTCTATCTAAGCAATATATTAAACCTTTAGAGCTTATACCTTTTGATTTTAAATAGATATTATCAAAATTTCCATTTTTATCAACAATTATCTTTTTTACTATTTCAATGGGATTATACTTTATCCCATAATTTGAAAGTATAATAGCTATAGAAGTCGGTCCACAACCCCTATGCGGAATATCCCAATCTCCTAATTTATCCCTAAATTCATTTATAGTATAATCTAATTGCCTATACCTAATTCTATTTTGATTCATTTTCTATCTCCTAAATAAAATTATGGAAATATGTTGAAAATATTTTTTTCGTAAAGTTTCATCATTTTCCAAAAAATGATGAAAAATGAGGAAATTTTCAACATTTGTTTACCAACTTTAATTTTTTTAATCTTATTCATATTTATGAACACAATACCTTATCAAAAATAAATATTATTTTGATAATCGTTTAAATCTTTCTTTTAATATTTCTCCTTCAGCCTATATTTTATAAAACCATATAAATTATAAGCATTTCTAAAAGATTCTTAAATATGATTTTATATATTTTTTAATTATTGTTGAATATGTATCTTTATATAATTCTCGCATTTGTTATATAAAATTACATATTTTCTTCTATGTCTTTTATAATATTATTTAAACTTTTAATTCTATCTTTAGAAGTATCATAATACTTAATTTTGTATTTAGGGCATTCTCTTTTTAGCATCTCGTTTGCAGAATACCAATCAATAGCATGTTTTTTTAAATATTTCTTAGAAAGACCAAAAGTCCAATCCTTTTCTGTATCGTGATTAATACAAAGTTCTACCATTTCATCAACATTTAGATTCCCTAATCCAAGACACACAACAATAGTCTCTTTTAAGTTTATCATCTTACTAACTATTTTAGGATGTAATTGCCCACTTTCTAATATATATCCATAGTTTTTTTTATCTTTTTTAATAGAAGAGTCAAAAAATTCTAATAGAGTTCTTTGAAAAAACTCTCCGTGCTCAAACTCCTTTTGTTTTTCTACATTATTTCTGTAATATTCTTCTTTATTATTTGCTCTTATCATAGCCCATTTTAAAGAATCACTGTGTATTAAGTTATAATTATTATATTTGTCTTTTAGCATTTCACTTAACGTTGTTTTTCCTGCTCTGCCTATTCCCATTATTAATATATTTTTCATAATTATCTTACCCTTCTATTTATTTTGACACAAATTTATAAAACTTTCAAAAATACAATTCCTATTATTACTTTCTTTAGTTTTTATCTCCAATTCTTTTAAACAGATTTATATAATCTAATACTTATTATTATTTCTATAATTGATAATACAAATAATATTACTACTACAGTAATCATTGGATTATTTAATAAAATAATTGTAAAACCTAAGCTCATTGTTGCTCTTACAATTTTTCTTGATAATTCCATTGTTGTCAATAAAGATTGTTGTCCTTCTTTTCCGACATTTCTTAACGCTAAATCTTGCATATATACTTTAAATGGATCTCTAATAAATAATATAATTATATACCCAAAACTCATAATACTAAATTTTAGTATTATAGAGTTTCTAATAAAATATCCTAATATCATAAATATAATAGATGCACAAAGCAATGCCGGTAAAATAACCCCGACCTTTTCCTTATATTTATTGTGTATTTTATTAAAAGCTATATTAGAAATAACTCTTACAATTCGAGAAATAGATAATATACCACCAATTACTAAAGCGGTTTTTTCTACGTTAAAGTTTAAAAGCAATTCCTGTTGTATAAATAATTTTCCATTAAATTGGCCAGAATTTACAATAGGATAAAATAGACCATAAGAAATGATTAATAATATTATTAATCTATTATATCTTATCTTTTTACTTGTTTTAAGTTTTATTTCTTCTATTTTAATTTTGTCATAATTAGAAAAATCAATTATATAAAATGACAATATAAAACATATTAAACAAAAGGCAATACAACACAACATTGGTAAATAATTATTAAAATTAAACATTATACTTACAATAAATGATATAATCATTGTTACTGTTGCATATATAGTATTAGATTTTGTTTTTATTTTTATATATTCATTATTTCTATTTTGCAATTCAAGATTATTTTTTAATATAGCATTTGACATATTTTGAAATGTAAGTGCAATTTCATAAATAATCTTTCCCAAAGCAATAACTAGATAGTTTTGGCCAAATGTTAATAATATACTTGATATTAATAATGTTAAAGAACCTAACCTAACTGATTTTGTATTTCCTATTTTTTTAATTATTTTTAATAGTGGAACTTGCAATAATATACAAGCTATTAATGAAACAGTAGTCAAAGAAACTATCTGTGATGAATTAAAATTTTTTACAACAGTTAAAAACAATGTATCTATTGCTACCCAAAATAATAAATCACTCGATAAACCTGTATATAGAGGAAATATTTTATTAAACTTCTTCATTCCATCTTGCTTCATTTATTTTTATCTTCCTTACTTTTTTTCTTATTTTTTTAAATTCATTGCTTTATCTATTATTACCCTTCTTGTTCTTTATTTTTTTAGCATTGTTTATAATTTTAATTGCTTTAATTGTATCTTCAAATGTTATTTCTTGAAAATATAGTTAATGGAACATCAGTATGTATAGTATTATAGGTATTATCCGTATTATCTTTATTTCCAAAATGAGGAAAAAAGAGGAAAAATTTAGACTTTTATGTCCCCTTTTTTTAGAATTTGCAATCTCTTATAAAACCTGCTATTTACCATAGCAATTTTTATACTTTTTACCACTGACACAAGTTGAGCCTACTCCAGTATTTATAGTATTTATGGTATTTGTATTATTATTGTTACTATAAATATTTTCTCATCTGCAAACAATTTACAAACATTGTTTGCATCCGTTTACTAATTTAATTATATCATCTATCATTATATCAATATCATTTTCTAGGCATATTTTTGCTTTTTCTAAAGAATTATAAGCATTGGTAAGTATAACTTTATCATATACTATGTTATATTTATTTAACCAATCAAATGTCATTTTATAAGGATCAGAATATTCGCCATTATCTCTACCACTTATAATATATATTTCATTTCCTTCTTCTTTTAATTTTCTTATATATTCTGGTGCATTTTCTAAAACATTAAGACTTTTAGCAATTCTTTCAATATTATCATGATAATATTGCTGTTCTTCATCTTTTGGCCAGTTGAACATATCTCTTATATAAACATTATTTTTGATTATACCATTATTTCCTAATTCTTTATCATGATTAATATAATCATTTAATAATACTTCATTAAAATTTGATAAAACATTATCAATATCAATACCTATACGCATATCTCACCTCTTTAGAAATATTAAGATATTTAAATAAAAATGTTTGCATTAGAATATTCCTTAATTTATAAGGTATTATTCTCATTTTTGCAAACATTTAACTTTTTTGCAAACAAATTGCAAACAAAATGCATTATTTTTCAACTTTTATAGTAATTCTTACTTCTTGTATTGTCTTTTGAATCCTTTATTTATAAGGGATAGATGTTATTTACCACAACAGTTCTTGTATTTCTTACCACTTCCACAAGTTCCCCACTTTTGAGTATATATAGTATTTATAGTATTACCATTATTATCGGTATTTCAAGGAATTTTAGGTCTGGTAACAAATAGTATTTATGGTATTTATAGTATTATGTTTACTATAAATATTTTATAAAATGGGAACAAATTGGGAACATTGTTATCATTCGCCTATAAGTATATTTTAGCACAAATAATTAGTTAATAACAACTTTTTTATTTAGCTTATTACACAATTGTAGTTTTGTATTATAAAGTAGTTAATTTAAAATTTTTTTTCGTATATAAATGCTAGTTCTTTATTAACTTTTCCTAATTTTCCATATTCTTTATTTTCAATAATAGTTTGATAAACCTTTTTGCATCCAACGCTTTCATATACTCCATAACTACATGATTCATCAGTTAATATTTGAAGATTTTTCATATTGTCTTTTTTTGCTAAATCAAATACATCTAACAATAATTTTTTGCCTATACCTCTTCCCCTATATTGTTTATCCAAAATCAACATTGATAATTCACCATCAAAATAATCTCTCATATTATCAGGAACATAATCATAATTTTTTTCATATTCCTTTAAAGCATTAACATCTTTTATTTCTTTACTTTTATATAATAGCTTTTTAACAAAAGCATAAAATTTTTTCTTTAATATATGCTTTTTTGAGTTCCATTTTGAATATCCTGCAAACCCCAACAATTTATTATTTTCCTTATAATAAACAAATTGTTCTGATTCTTCTAATATTTCTAATAGATAAATCCATGCACATAATCTTCGACTGGCACCACTTTCAACTTCGCCTAAATCCCACTCATTTTCTAATAATTCTACTGCTCTCTTCATATCATTAAGTTTCATTTTTATCACCAATTTTAATATTTACTTTTTTAATATTATATCATGAAAAAACAATGCTATAAATTTTTTTGTTAAATTTTATTGTCTTTTATAACTTTATTTCTTATTTATACTTAATAAATCAAAAAACTTTACGGTAACACAAAAATATACTTAATTACATAAAAAATCAGCACAATGCTGATTTACAATGTTATCATAAAATGTTCCCATTGGGAAACCCTTGATTTTGCGGGGCTTTTTGGGCATTTTTGGGAACAAAATGAATTTTTTGTGCACATTTTGAGCACATTTTTATAGTTTTAGGGGTTTTCTTTATGATTTTTTCAAAACCAAATACCTCGTAAACCCTTATAAAACCTACTACTTTCCACAACAATTTTTATACTTTTTCCCACTTCCACATGGACATGGATCATTACGACCTATCTTTTTTTCTTTTTTAATAGTTCTATTTTTAGACACTTTTTCTAATCCAGTATTAGCATTTCCTTTAACTTGTTTTACTTCAAGGTTTTGCCTTATTTCTGCCTTTAAAAGATACAAAGTTATATCTTTATTTATTTTATCAAGCATATTATCAAATAGTTCAAAGCCTTCTCTAATATAAGCCTGCAAAGGATCTTCATTTGCATACCCTCTTAAAGAAACACTTTCTCTTAAATGATCCATTGTATTTATATGCTCCATCCAATGATTATCAATAACTCTAAGCGTTATTGCTTTTTCAAAATCATTTCTTATTTCTAAAGGAAGTTTATCTATTTTATTTTGATATTCTTTAATAGCTTTTTCCTCTATTAACTCAATTATTTCATTTGTTTCTTTATTTAAAATTTCAGATAATTTTAAATTTGAAGTCCTTAACAATTTTTCATTAACATATTCAACAATCTCATTACATTCACTTTCTAATATTATACCATGTTCATTCATGTGATTATGTACAACACTAGAAATATGTTCCTTTATTGTATTTATAACCATTTCATGAATGTCATCATTATCCAATATTTCATTTCTTTTTGAATACATTATTTCACGATGTTTTCCCATTACATCATCATATTGAAGTAAATGTTTACGAGCATCAAAATTATTACCTTCTACTCTTTTTTGGGCCGTTTCAACGGAATGAGTAATAGTTTTGCTCCTCATATTTCTTTGACTATCTAAACCAGCCATTTCTAAAATACTTTTAAATCTATCTGTTCCAAATCTAACCATTAAGTCATCTTCAAACGACACAAAAAATTGACTATATCCTGGATCCCCTTGTCGACCAGAACGACCTCTTAATTGGTTATCAATACGTCTTGATTCATGTCTTTCAGTTCCTATTACGCAAAGACCACCAAGTTCTTTAACTCCTTGTCCAAGTTTAATATCAGTACCACGTCCTGCCATATTAGTTGCAATAGTAACAGCGCCTTTTTCTCCTGCATGAGCGATAATTTCAGCTTCTCTTGCATGGTTCTTGGCATTTAATGTTTCATGTTTAATATGAGCTTTTTTAAGTAAACTACTTATCAATTCGTTTGTTTCAATTGCTATAGTACCTACTAAAACGGGTTGTCCTTTTTCATGCCTTCTTTTTATTTCTGCAACTATAGCTTTATATTTTTCTTCTTTTGTTGAGTAAATCAAATCAGCCTCATCTTGCCTAATTACCGGCTTATTAGTTGGAATTTCAATAACAAACATATTATATATGCTTCTAAATTCTTCTTCTTCTGTTTTAGCTGTACCAGTCATACCAGATAATTTTTCATACATTCTAAAGTAATTTTGAAAAGTAATTGTAGCAAGAGTCTTTGTTTCTTCTTGTATCTCTACGTTCTCTTTAGCCTCTATAGCTTGATGTAATCCATCTGAAAAAGCTCTGCCAGGCATAAGCCTACCAGTAAATTGATCAACTATTATTATTTTACCTTCTTGTACAACATAATCAACATCATTATGCATAGTATAATTTGCCTTTAAAGCCTGATTTATGTGATGAACTAAAGCCGAATGTTCTATATCATAAAGATTATTAAGTCTAAAATAATGTTCTGCTTTTTCTGTTCCTTGATCAGTTAAGGTTATATCTCTTGTTTTTTCATCTATAATATAATCTTCATTTTCTTTTAAAGTTTTTACATATTTATCCGCATCTTTATAAAGATTTGCAGATTTCATTACTCCTCCAGAAATAATTAAAGGGGTTCTTGCCTCATCTATCAATACCGAATCAACTTCATCTATTATTGCAAAATTAAGAGGTCTTTGTACTCTATCTTCTTTTCTTACTACCATATTATCTCTTAAGTAATCAAATCCTAACTCATTATTGGTAGAATACAAAATATCAGCTTTATAAGCTTCTTGTTTTTCACTTGGAGACATCTCCCTTAAATTAACCGCTACACTTAATCCTAAATAATTATAAATTTGTCCCATCCATTTAGCATCACGACTCGCTAAATATTCATTTACCGTTACTACATGAACTCCTTTACCTGTTAAAGCGTTTAAGTATGCTGGCATTACGCAAGTTAAAGTTTTACCTTCTCCAGTTTTCATTTCTGAAATATTACCAAAATGAATAGCTAAAGCACCCAAAACCTGAACATAAAACGGTTTTTCACCAATAACACGATATGCAGCTTCCCTTACTGTGGCAAAAGCATCTGGTATTATTTGATCTAAACTTTCTCCATCAGCTAATCGTTTTTTTAATTTTTCACTCATTGCCTGAAGAGTTTTATCAGACATTTTAGAATATTTATCTTCTAGTTCGAAAATTTCGTTTGCTATTAATTTAAATTTTTCTAATTCCTTATATTCATGATCAAAAATCTTTTTTAACATTTTCAACATAATTTCAATCATCTCCTATAAAAGATATTGTAACAAAAAAAAGAAAATAATTAAAGGTTTATTAATTATTTTCTTTTAAGTTTATTACTATATTGTTTCAATAATTCCATAATTTCCATCTTTTCTTAAATAAAGAACGCAAACCGAATTAGTATCTACATTCTTAAACACAAAAAACGAGTGTCCCAACATGTTCATTTGTAAAATTGCTTCCTCTTCGTCCATCGGTTTCATATCTATTTTTTTTCTTTTAAGAATAGATGAATTATCTTCTTGAAAACTATCTTCTAAATCCATTTCAAAATTTTTAATAATATTTTTCTTTATTCTAGAATTGATTTTTGTTTTATTTTTTCTGATTTGTCTTTCTAACTTATCAACCGTAAGATCAATTGCAGCATATAAATCATTGTGAGATTCTTCACTTCTTAATGTATAATGCATTGCTGGTATAGTAATTTCAATCTTTTGGCTTTTCCCACGAACTTTTATTACAACATTTGCATCAAGACTATCTGAATTTTCGAAATACTTATCTAATTTTCCAATTTTATCTTCTATATAAGATCTTATAGCAGAAGTAATTTCTACTTTTTCACCATGAATATTATATCTCATAATATCAATCCTCCTATAATTAAATTATATCATAAAACAAAAACAAATGCTACTGTTTAACAGTAGCATTTGATACTTCTTTTACATTGATAGCTTGTAATCCTTTTTCTGTTTCTAATAATTCATATTCAACTATTTGACCTTCAGAAAGACTTTTATAACCATCTTGTTTAATGGCAGAATAATGAACGAATATGTCTTCATCATTTTCGCCTTCGATAAAGCCATAACCTTTTTCATTATTAAACCATTTTATCTTACCCACTTTAATCATCGCACTTGCACCTCACTTCCCTTATTGCTTACAACACTACTATAACGCTGCAAACATATATTTTCAATCCCGTATCGTTCATCAAATTTCGACAAATTTTGCAGTGAACTATTTTATGATACTAAAATGTGAAAAAATTTTATCATAAAAATATTAAAACGACTTTTTTTATTATTAAAAGGACAAATTTTAAAAGAGTATATTGTATTTTTATTATTTTTGGATGACTTTTATAACATTTTAAAAGTATTTTAATTTAATTAATATTAAATAATGTAAAATGTTCCAAGAAATATTAGATAACGAGGTGCAGTATGAAAAAACGTTTTCTAAATTCAATTAGAAATTCTATTAAAAAGCAATACCCTAATTATTCAAAAGATAAAATTGATGAAATAATGTACGGTGTCGAAGGAATATACTTAATGATAACAAAAACTATAATAATATTTTTATTAGCTTTTATATTAGGTATATTTAAAGAACTTTTATATTTACTTATTGCTTTTAATTTTATTAGGCTTTTTGCATTTGGTATGCATGCCAACAAAAGTATTATATGTCTTGTTTTTTCAACTTTATTATTTATAGGCGGTGCATTTTTATGTAAATATGTAACACTAAATAAATTAGTTTTATACATATTTTACTTATTAGCTTTTATAATTATTACTATTTTTTCTCCTGCAGATACGGTAAAAAGACCCCTAATAAATAAGAAAAAAAGAAATAAATTTAAATTTTTATCAATTATAACAACATTAATTTATTTTATATTAACTCTATTTATTAAAAACAACTTAATTATTAATAGTCTTATATTTGGTCTTATCATAGAATGCATTTTAATATCACCTTTGACTTATAAAATTTTTAAAATGCCATATAAAAACTATGTTAATTATGGTTTAAACACTTTTAATTAAGTGATTAAATAAATTTTAATAAGGAGGAATAATAAAATGAAAGCAATGTTAATTTCTATTGTTTCAGCATTAGGAGCTTTAGTTGCAGCTTCTGCAACTAGCGGATGTGTTATAGTATGGGTTGATGAACCAACAATGCCTAAAGCAATGTTAGAAAAGTAAAAGAAAAAGCTTTTATTGCTTTTTCTTTTTTATTTGTATAATTAAATTTGTTATAAAATAATCGTTGTCCAACTTATTTTCTACGTTCAAGCATTCATTTTCATTTACTATGTCATTAACTAATCTCAGTCCATAACCATGTCCATTTCCTTTTGTTGAATGACCAGAACCTAATTTAGACATATCTATTTTTCCTTTATATGTATTTGAAATGCTAAAAATAACTTTAGAAGATTCTTTTATTGAAGAAATAGTAATTTTTTTATTTTTACTTTCTTTACTTGCATCAATTGCATTATCTAATAACACACCTAATATTTTAGTAATATTTTTATACATTATCGTATCTAAAGTCTTTAATTTTGTTTTTACTCCATATTCAACATTAATTTCATATTTGATATTTTCATCATCCATCATTGATAATTTATAATATAAAAGTCCTTTTATACCTCCATCAGGAAAATTATTAAGTTGGCTTATTAAATAACTACTATGTGTTTTTTTAGTATCATCTACGATTGAATCTAAATACTCAATTAGTTTAGGTGACTTCATTTGAGCATAACCACGAATAACCATCAACTGGTTTCTAAACTCATGATTTGCTTTTCCTTGATCCGTAATTATTTTTTCGTATTTAGTAACATAATTAAGCATCTGTTTATTTTGTTCATTTAACTTATCATATTTTGATTCATTTTTTATTATTACGGTTAATATTGCAACTATACCAATAATAAATAATATATTAACATAATAATTTGATTTAAGTATTAATTCTAAACCATTTTTTGATACTATTAAATATACAACAAATATAAATATGTATAAATAATTTATTAATTTTGAATTTTTATCAAACATATTATTTATTTTATAAATAATCTTAATAAAAAAAGGAATATATATTAAACAAATAGATAATAGTGATATTAAAATATTTGCCAAAAGATTATAAAGATTATTATTAACAATATCAACAGAATTAATTCCAAAAAGTACTAAAAATAAAGTTACTATTATTTCACTAATTGACATTATCATCTCTAAATTGAAAGAATATAAAATTAATTTTTTATCCTTTATTTTTAAAAAGAAGTATATAATTAAAGAAGTTATTATTATAAATAAAATAAATCTAATTTGGTTTGGAATAAATAAAAAACATATCGAGCAATAAATACACATTGGAATTAGTAATTTTATTTTTTCTTTTAAAGCTTTAATTTGTATTTGTCTACAAATAATAATTGTCGCAGCCGTGCCCTGAAATAATGAAACTATTATACTTATAATTATTTTTTCTACACTCATAAAATCTCCCTTAATTTCCTTTTATAATTTTTGGATAAATAGTCTATACTTTTATCACAATTAAAATAAATTATACTATTTTTAAAATCAACACTTTCTATTTTATCAATATTAATATAACAAGCCCTATGTGTTTGATGAAACCTAGAATCTAATTTTTTTATTATGTTTAATAAAGTGTCATTTACTGGATATTCATCTTCTTCGGTTACTATTGTTGTTTTATTACTTTCGCTATCTTTATAAATATATAATATATTATCTAAATTTACGTGATGCAGTTCTTTATTACATCTAAAACTTAAAACTTTTTTTAATTCTATTTTGTTAATTACCATTTTTAACGTATCAGATAATCTTTCTTCATAATTATCAAATTTTGAGATGAAATCAAATATTAAAAGTTTTTGTTTTAAAACATTAAGTTCTAATTCATCATGAGAAGTTAATATGATTATTATACTATCCCAATCTACTTTTCTAATTTCTCTTGCTATTTCTATTCCGGTTTTGTTAGGTAACTCCAAATCCAAAATATAAATTTTTATATCAAGAGGGGTGTTTATTATGTTTTTTAATTTAATGCTATATTTATCAAAAGAATGAATGTTATAGCTAAAATCATATGGCATAGCTACTTTTTTAATAATAGCATTATTTAAATCAGTAACATATTTATTATCATCACAAAGTATAAAATTAATCATACTATCACCCACTTAATTATAACATAAAAAAAAGAATTCATACGAATTCTTTTTATATTAGATTATCCAACATAATTCCTGTTCCTTCTGCTACACAAGTAAGTGGACTTTTTGCAATTTTTACAGGCACTTTTATTTCTTTTTCTATTAATTTATCTAAACCTTCTAATAAAGCTCCACCACCAGTTAAAACAATTCCTTTATCAATTATATCCGCTGATATTTCTGGCTCTATTTTTTCGAGAACGGTTTTAGTTGCATGAATTATCATTTCTACACTATCTTTTATTGCTTCTTTTATTTCATTAGAAGAGATACTAATTGTCTTAGGAAGTCCTGTTAATAAATCCCTTCCTCTTATTTTCATATTTTTAGTTTTAGAATCTTCTAAAACATTTCCTATTTTTATTTTTATTTGCTCTGCAGTAACCTCTCCAATTAGAAGTTTATACTTATTTTTAACATATTTTATTATATCAACATCTAGTGTATTACCTGCAATCTTTATAGATTCACTATAAACAATACCATTAAGAGATAATACAGCGATATCAGTTGTGCCACCGCCTATGTCAATTACCATGTTTCCACTCGGCATTCCTATTTCTAATCCTGCACCTATTGCAGCCACTTTAGGTTCTTCTTCAACATATACTTTTTTAGCACCAGTTCTTTCTGCGACTTCTCTTATTGCGTTTTTTTCAACTTGTGTAATGTTAGATGGACAACAAATTAAAATTCTAGGCTTACTAAAAAACGTTTTTCCTTTTATTTTTTTTATAAAATAATCTAGCATTATTTCCGTTTTATCAAAATCCGCAATCACTCCATCTTTTAATGGTTTAATAGCAATAACACTACCTGGTGTTCTACCTATCATTTCGTGTGCCTTTTGTCCTATTGCAAGAACTTTTCCACTTTCTTTATCAATTGCAACAACACTTGGTTCAGAAAGTACTATACCTTCTCCCTTAACAAATATAAGAATGTTAGCTGTACCCAAATCAATTCCAATATCTTTATTTTTCATGTTTTTCCTTAACTTTTATAAGCGTTGTTAAAACGCTTTTTATATGTTTTATAATTATTAGTTTAATACTAATTATTTACTAAATCTTTTACTGATTTATCATAATATTGTTCTGGATTGATTACACTACCATTTTTATACATTTCAAAATGTAAACCTTGTTTTACCTCGCTATTTAAAACGCAAGTTCCGCTTTTAGCTATTATCTGTCCCTGGGTTACATTATCACCCTTTTTTACCAATACTTCACCTAAAGATTGGTACATAACAATTACTTCGTTTGAGTTTCTTATTTCTACTGTTTTACCTAATAGAGTATCATCGGTTATGTTTGTAACCGTTCCTGCTAGTGATGAAACAACATCAAACTGCTCTTCTGATTTATAATCAACACCAGAGTTTTGCATATATATACCTTCATGATAAATAATTGAATTTTTTTGATCTTCTTCCGAAGCATCTTTATCATAAAAATTTTTATAAATGCTTACAGTATCAGAAGTATAAGGTCTTATAATTTTTTCCTCCTGATTTACTACTGGATAGTAACTATCAAAAATATAATCATTTACATAAGTAAAATCATCGTTATTTTTTGATACGTTACTGGTTTTACCATCAGTTAAAAAGAAAACTGATAATAAACTTACAATTAGGAATGCTCCTACAATTGAAACTTTTACAAATGGTTTTAACTTTCTTTTTTTCATTTTCTTCACCTCTCATTTTAAGTTTTGACGAAAGAGAAGAAATTATACATAAATTAATTAATTTTTTTTATTTCACAATTTTGATAATAATGTTTTAATATATCTTTATAATTATATCCGTCCTTTGCCATTCCATTTGCACCATACTGACTCATTCCTACACCATGTCCATATCCACTAACATTAAAAACAACTTTTTCTTGTAAAACCTCAATATCAAAACTTGTTGATTTTAAATTAAAAATTTTTTTTATCTCGTTAGATTTAAAATTTTTACCATTAATACTTAAACTAATTACTCTTCCTGTATTAGTTTTTTTTATATTTTCAATTATTATATTATCTTTTTTTTCAAGACCTAAATTAAATAAAAATTCGGACTTTGAAACTTCGCTTTTACTATTAAAAACTGGAGACTCAGTTTTATCCCAAGAAGAAGATACACTAACCAAATATGGTTTAGAAGAAGAAAATACATTTTCACTATTTTCTGTATAACCGTTACTTGTCGAAAAAAACAATGCATCTATTAAATTATTTTGATATAAAACAACTTCTCCTTTTGTGCTTAATACGGCATTTTTTACTTTTAATAAATTTTTTTCATAATTATCTTTCCATTTTTTTTTCATATCATCATAACTTATATAAACTTGATTTTGGGTACTATCCGTAACATCATAATCATTTTTACTATTTTTAGCATGATTCAATGCATAAGTTCTAGAAGCAACTGCTTGTGCTTTTAAAGCCTCAATATTAAATGAAGCAGGTACTTCACCTGCTACAACTCCAATTACATATTCTTCAATTGGTACATTTATTATTTGACCATCACTACTTTTTTTAACTCTTATTACTTTATTATTATAAATACCATATTTAATTTTATTTATTATTTTAGTAGAATTATGTAGACCAATTATAAATAATGGAATTAATATTACTAATAAAGTAAATGATAGAATTTTTTTCATTTTTTCTCCTTAAAGGAGACTAATGGTACCATAAATATCAACTAAAAAATTAACTAACAAATAAGACAAGATAAGCGATAATATAAAGTATAATGAATGTATTTGCATTATACTATTTTTTTTAAATAACTTATCTAAATTTGTTGACGTTACTATCCATATACTAAAAGGAATAATAATACAATACAATATAATCTTAATACTCATTAGTTTCCTCATACTTTTCAACTTGCTCAATTCTTATTTTATAACAAGGATCTGAAAGAAATGTCGAATTAATGAATATTTCTATCATTTCTTTTATTTCTTCTGCACTATGTGATTGTGCACCAAAAGCAATTATATTTGCATCATTGTGTTCTTTTGCAGATTTTGCTTCATCTTTATTATCTATTTTTGCACATCTTATTCCCTTTACTTTATTACACGCAATTGAAACCCCTATTCCAGTCCCACACATTACAATTCCTAAATCAACTTCTTTATTTATAACTGCATTACTTAAAATTAATGCATATTTAGGATAATCTATCCTTTCGTTTGAATAACAACCATAATCAACTATATCATAATCATCTAATAAATTTTTTAATTCTTCTTTTACATTATAAGCTCTATGATCATTTGCAATACCAATTCTCATTTTATTCCTCCATATGTGCATATTATTATAAATTTTTTATTCTTCTATTTTTATTATTAATTGACGTAATTTGTCAAAATCAAATTCCTCTAATTGAATGTTTACACCTTGATTTTTTAAATTTTCAACTAATTCTTTTACTTTTAAAACAACATCATTAATTGATAAACCTTGTTCAGATTTAAAAGCAACAAATTCTTCCGAGTTTAATTTATCTTTTGGATTTGATTCATCATCGTTAATATCAATTATATCTAATGTATCAGGCTCATCATATACATTTTCAATTTTTAAATCAGATGAAGAAGATTTATTTTCAAAATTATCATTTAATTTTGAATCCTGAATAATAGCATAATCTTCATTTTTCTCTAAAGCTAATGGATTAGAGTTAGTCATACTATTTAATTCATCTGTAGTTTTATCATAATTTTCAAATGATGGAATACCATTTAGAGATTTTTGAATTAATGTATATTGTTGTGAATTATTTATATTTTCTTCAACTTCATTCTTAGGAGGAAGAAGATTTGTATTTTGTTCTTTATTCATGTCAAAGTTATTATTAATATTAAATTCTTGTTCATAATTATTAAATTGCGAAGTTTGTTTAATTTGCTCCGGAATTTGAGAAGAAAAAGTATTTTCCGGCACACTACTAGGTATAGTATTAAAATTAGGAATAAAATTAGAAGATTCATTATTTTTAAACGTTTCTAAAGTTATTGAATTTTGTTGTTGATTAGGCTCTTTAGAATATTGGTTATTAATAGGAGAATTTATTTCAAATAAAGGTTGAAGCTCATTAAAATTATTTAAATTACCATTTTCATAATTATCTAATGTATCAGCAGGTTTTGTAACTTCGGGCATAACATTCATAGGATTTAAAACATTCATTGTAGGAGCACTAGCAATAGTTGCCTCACTTAAATTTTTAATTTCACCTAATTCTGGAGGAATATCTAATAAATTTGAATTTTCAACTGAAGGCGATGGATTATCATACATATTAATATTAGAAGTCGAAAAATCATTTTGAAAAATATTATTTTGATTATATAGTTGTCCCTCATAACTATTTACATTTTGAAACTTGTTTTGTATTTCATCCTGAGTAGCTTGAAAGTTTGAAGAAGTAGAAATATTATTAACATTTCCTTGTGGACTATTTAAATCATTTTCAAAAAAAGATTTTGCTTCATTATTATTAAAATTATTATTAATATCATTATTATACATATTAAATTCCCCTTTATCTTTAAATAAATAATACAATAAAAAAACCATTATTACAATGGATTTTTCTTAATTTCATTAAACTTTCTTGGATACTTAACACTTGTTTTATCAAGTTTTTCTATTTTTATTATTGTTCTAATGCCTGCGTCATAAGGAAGTTTAAATATAATAGTATTCTTTATAACTCCTCCTAGTGTTTTTATAGCATTTTGCGCTTGTTTTAACTCATCTTTAGCATCTGCTTTCATTGGAATAAAATATCCACCTATTTTTACAAATGGAAGGCATAGCTCTGATAAAGTGTTAAGATTTGCAACTGCTCTTGAAGTTACTATATCAAATTTTTCTCTATTATTTACCACATAATCTTCCGCTCTTGTATGAATTACCTTAATATCTTTTAATTCCAATTTTTCTATGATAGAGTTTAAAAATTTAACCCTTTTATTTAATGAATCCACTAAAATTACTTTCAAATTAGGAAAAACTATTTTTAAAACTAAACCTGGAAATCCCGCTCCCGTTCCAACATCAAGTAAAAACTTATTATCCAAGTTTATTATCTTAACAAGTGTTAAACTATCATAAAAATGTTTTAAATAAACATCTTTTTCTTCTGTTATTCTAGTTAAATTAGTATGCTTATTATAATCTATAAGATTTTGATAATAAGTATCTAAATCTTTTAACTGTTTACTAGTTATATTTATATTTAATTCATTTACAGCTTTTATAAATTCGTCCTTATTCATTATAAAACCTCTTTAAATATACCATTAATATTGATATATCGGATGGATTTACCCCGCTTATTCTAGTTGCCTGATCAATTGTTCTTGGCCTTATTTTTTCAAGTTTCTGTCTTGCCTCAGTTGCCAAGTTATCTACTTTAGAATAATTGATATCATCTGGTATTTGTTTTTTACCAAGTCTATGCATTTTTTCTGCTTCTTTTTTTGCTTTTATTATATAACCTTCATATTTATGGTTAATTTCAACTTGTTCTAATGCCTGTTTTGAATATTCTTTTTCAAGTTTATCTTTGTAATCCATTATTTTTACTTCTGGTCTTTTTAAATATTCTGATAAATTACTTTTTTCCTGTGGAAAAGTAATCTTTTTTATTTCATTTTCTATTTCTTTTATTTCTTTTATTTTTTCTTGTAATTTATCATATCTTTCTTTTGGAAGAAGTCCTATTTCATAAGCTTTTTTACTTAACCTTAAATCGGCGTTATCACTTCTTAAAAGAAGTCTAAACTCTGCTCTTGATGTTAATAATCTATAAGGTTCTATTGTCCCTTTTGTTACTAAATCATCTATTAAAACCCCAATATAAGCCTCACTACGAGATAGTATTAAAGGTTCTTTATTATCTAATTTTAAACTTGCATTAATTCCGGCGATTATTCCTTGCCCTGCGGCTTCTTCATAGCCAGATGTTCCGTTTATTTGCCCAGCCGTAAATAAGTTTTCAATTATTTTTGTTTCAAGAGAAGCTTTAAGTTGCAAAGGGTCTATTGCATCATACTCAATTGCGTATGCATATTTTAATATTTTAGCATGCTCTAACCCTTTTAAAGAATGGACCATCTTTTCTTGTACATCGTATGGCATAGACGTTGAAAAACCTTGCAGATAAATATCATCATAATACACACTTTCTGGTTCTAAAAATAATTGATGTCTTTCTTTATCTTTAAATCTTACTATTTTATCTTCTATTGAAGGGCAATATCTAGGTCCCATACCTAATTGTTCATAAAATCCACCATACATAGCAGACTTATTTAAATTATCCATTATTATTTTATGAGTTTTTTCATTGGTATAAGTTAAATAACAAGGAACTTGTTTTTTATAATCATAATATGCTACATTATCAAAGCTAAATGTAAGTTCTTCTGGGTCACCTTCCTCTTTTTTTAAAAGGGAAAAATCAATTGAAGATCTTTCTATTCTAGGTGGAGTTCCGGTTTTTAACCTTAGTAATTTAAAACCTAACTTAGCTAAATTATCACTTAAAAAGTTAGCTCTTTTTTCTCCATGTGGCCCTTCTTGTTTTCTTTTATCACCCACTAATATATCAGCTTTTAAATAGGTTCCTGTTGTTAAAATACAAGCATCACAATAAATTGTTTCTTCACTTTCGGTTGTTATACCTATTACTTTTTTATTTTTAGTAATTAAATCTTTTACGATGCCTTCTTTAATAGTTAAATTATTAGTACTTCTTAAAGTATTTAACATTTCTTTTTTATAAGTTACTTTGTCTGACTGACTTCTTAAACTTCTTACCGCCGGACCTTTTGAAGAATTAAGCATTTTTATTTGAAGAAGAGTTTTATCCGCATTACGACCCATTTCTCCACCTAATGCATCTATTTCTCTTACTACAATTCCTTTAGCAGAACCACCAATAGATGGATTACATGGCATATCTGCTACATTATCTATGTTTATCGTAATAAGTAGTGTTTTTTTACCTAATCTAGCACTTGCAAGTGCCGCCTCGCATCCTGCATGACCGGCTCCCACTACTATAATGTCATATTTCATAAATCCACCTTCGTTTCTTTTGGTATTATACAACAAACTAAAAAAAAAGTTAATTACTTAACTTTTTATTTACCTAAACAAAATCTACTAAATAAATTATCTAATAATTCTTCATTATAATTAGCTCCTATTATATCTCCTAATCGCTCCCAGGCTAATTTTAAATCTATTTCTATCATGTCTATTTCTTTTTTTTCATATGCAGCTTTTTCTGCAGCTTCTAACGATTCAATCGCAGATTTAAGTAAAGCTATTTGCCTTACATTAGTAAAAACGGAAACATTTTTATTTAAAATTTCCTCAACTTTAAATAAAGTTTTTATACTATCTTTTATTTCTTCTATTCCTTCACCATTTTTAGCACTTACTTTAAGTATATTATTATAATAAGAATTTTTATTTTTTAAATCTTTTTTATTCATTATTATTATTCTTTTCTTGTCTTTTGTTTTTTCTAATAAAAACTTATCTTCCTTTGATAATTCTTCTGATGCGTCTAACACTAATAAAATAAGTTCAGCCTCATCAATTAAACTAAGGCTTTTTTCTATTCCTATTTTTTCAATTACATCATTTGATTCTCTTACACCAGCAGTATCTATTAAATTTAACTTAATTCCTCCTATTATTATGCTTCCCTCAACAATATCCCTAGTCGTTCCTTTTATATTTGTTACAATTGCTTTTTCTTCTTCTAATAAAGCGTTTAATATACTTGATTTTCCTACGTTTGGTTTTCCTAAAATAACCGTTTTAATTCCTTCTTTTATTACTCTTCCATCTTCTGATAATTTAAGGGTTTTACGCAAATCTTTTAGCATATCACGAACTTCTTTTTTTATTTTTTCAATTGTAACTATTTCTATGTCTTCATATTCTGGATAATCTATATTTACCTCTATATTTGATATTAAGTTCACTAATTTTTCCCTTAACATAGTAATTAATGTTGAGGTTCTACCAGATAATTCATTTACTGCCATCTTTCTTTCTACTTCTGATTCAGACTTAATTAAATCCATTACACCCTCGGATTGTGTTAAATCAATTCTTCCGTTTAAAAAAGCTCTTTTAGTAAATTCACCAGGCTCTGCTAATCTACAACCCGATATTAATAATATCTCAATTATTTTATTTACTACCGCAGCTGATCCATGAGTATTAATTTCTATTACATCTTCTTTTGTATATGTCTTAGGAGATTTCATTATTGAAAGTAAAACTTCATCTATTATTTCATTTTTATAAACAATATGTCCATAATTTATGGTATGGGATTTTACTTTAGTTAAATCTTTTTCTTTAAATAAAGGATTAACTATATTTATTGTATCATCTCCTGATATTCTAATAATAGATATTGCACCTTGTGCTTGTGCAGTTGATACTGCAACTATAGTATCATTCATAGAAAATCACT
The DNA here is from genome assembly GCA_947589105.1 of uncultured Bacilli bacterium. Classification (GTDB taxonomy): domain Bacteria; phylum Bacillota_I; class Bacilli_A; order RF39; family UBA660; genus Aphodocola. Next base: position 108,396 of record CANQBL010000001.1, read on the forward strand.
TCCCTTTTGATATGTATTATAGCATATTTTAAAATTTTATTACTTTGATTTTTGATTTTCACTTAAATGATCAATCATTCCTGTTATTTTTTCATTTAATTCTTCATTAGTCATATATATTGTTTTCGTTATTGTTAAACTCCCTTGTTGTGTTGTATTAGCTTGATTTATAAAAATTTCTTCTGTTTGTTTTATATAGTCATCATAATATTGTTTTTTATCCTTATTAGTTCCTTTATACACTGGTGTTTTATCTTTTTTTAAACTATTAAAATAATATTTTCCAAAAATAAATTCATCAAAATTATATTCGGTGGAAGATTCAGCAATACAAACAATATACTGATAAAAAATTGGACTTACATATTTCTTATTTTCATTTATCTTTAAATACATATTTTTAAGTGTTTGTATTATTGCTATCTTTAATTCAGTAAGAGATGTATTTTCTTTTTCATTACTAATATTTTCTTTTTCTTTTTCAATACTAAACTTATTAAACAAATTAAATAAATTTATAATTTCTTGTCTTTCAAATCCTTTATTAATAAATGCGTTAATTAATATGTTAATATTTCCTTTTGCCCGTGTTTCAAATAATACATCAGAACCTACTAATTCACATAAAATTCTACAAAACGTTACTTCTTCCCCATAAGAAAAAGGTAATTTATCATTATATTCATAATCTAATAAAGCTGTTAAACCCTCGAGATACCAAGAAAAATCACTATATGGACCCATACCATCTTCAGCATGACCTATTTCGTGACTAAGAGCATAATTTCTACCTTCCAAAGATGTAAAAGTTATGCTATTATTATTAGGATCATACACACCACCACTTAATTGTTCGTTTCCAAATAAATTTGCGTTATCTGGATTTATTGAAAAAGATGAAAGTTTTTGGTATACATGTTCATAATCTAAATATTTATTATCTATAAAATACTGAATAAATCCGTTTAATTTTTCTTTTTCTTCTTTGGTTAGATACTGATTTTCTAACAAAGCATAATACAAAGCATATGCTTTTTTTTCATCAATATCTGAGTTTTTTATATGTTTAACCACATCTTTAAAACTGCCATCAGAAATAAATTCATCTACCTTAACAGCTTGATAATTAACAATAAAATCATATTTTATATTATTTCCATCAAAAGGGTTAATATGTTTAAAAGCATAAGTTTTATTGTTTTTTAAAGAATATAAACAAACTGTTCCTTCAAAAGATAAAATTAGAGCTAAAACGCTGATGTTAATTTTATCTGATTGTTTTTTCTTTGTTCTAATTTACTTATTTGATTTTTACTTTTTAAATCTTTATCTTTATACATCATTCTTCATTTTTTCCTTTCTGCCTTAATTATATCAAACATATTAATTTATATATTAAATAAACGCACTATTTTTAAAGGTTTTTTTGTTTTTTATGATACATATAATACCATAAAAATTATTTTAAAAAAAATAACTGAGAAATATTTTTATTTCTCAGTTGGTTTAATTACTACACATCTATTTGGCTCTTCACCCTCACTTATTGTAGTTACTCCATTAAAATCTGTTAAACAATTATGAACTAATCTTCTTTCATAAGAATTCATACTATCCATTTTAACTTCTACTTTTGTTTTTCTAACTTCTTTAGCTAATTTAACAGCAAGTCTTTCTATATTTTTTTGTTGTCTTTCTTTATAGCCGTTTGCATCAAGAATAACATTTATTTTTATTCCTAATTTTGTTTGAATTGACTGTCTAATTAAAGATTGTAACGATTCAATTGTACGTCCATTTTTTCCTATTAAAATAGCATTATTATCAGATATCATATTAATTTTAATATAATTTTCTCTTTTAATAGTTTCAAATTCTGCATTAATATTCATTAAATCTGTTACTTCTTTTAAATAAGATTTAACGTAATCAATAACATCATCCTTTAATATAGCAGTTAAATAATATTTTTTTGATTTAAATAAGCCTCCTGTAACTTCTTCTTTTAAATCATAGTATATTTCATTTTTTGAAGCATTTAATTCAGATAAAGCTTTATTTAAAACCTCGTCACCTGCTTTACCCTCATACTTTTGACTTTTTAATTCTAGCATGATTACCACCTCTTTGCACCAATAAATTTTGAATAACAGTAAATAAACTTGAAGTTATCCAATATAATCCAATTGCAGTTGATAATTGAAATGAGCTTATTGTAATAATAACAACCATTACGTTCATCATCATCTTAGTTGAATCAGCTGCGGGATTAGTATTATCTGCTACGTCATTTTTTGTAAATTTAAATGAGAAGAAAGTAACAATAAATACTAATATTGGTAAAATTATGTACCAATAGTTGCCATGTGATAAAGCGAACCATGGTGTTGTTCCTAATTGTAGTCCTAAGAAATTACCTTCAAAAATAGCTGGAGTTCTATTTATTGCTTCTAAAAATGCAATAAATAATGGCAATTGAATGAATGCTATTATACAACCAGAAAATAATGATATATTATATTTTTTATATATTGCCATCATTTCTTGACTTTTTTGAATCATCGCTTGTTGGTCGTCTACTTTGTTAGCATATTTTTTTTCTAACTTTTGCAATTCAGGTTGGGCTTTTTTTAAATTTTCAGATTGCATAGCACTCTTTTTTGTAACTGGATATAAAATTAATCTTATTACAAGACCAGCAAGTATTACAGCAAGACCAAAATTTTTAGTAATATAACCTAATTTTAATATTATCCAAGCAAGTGGTTTTATAAAAATATTGTCCCATAGACCTTCATTTGATTTTAAATTTGGAACAAAATCATTACAATTTACTAACTTATTAGTATTAACTCCATTTTTTATATATATGTTATTTAATTCCTTTTCTGTTGGTTTACATAATATATTCTTAGTTAATGACTGTCCTGTTGCATTTTTTCCTTCATCATATTTAATAACAACTTTTGTTTTTTTACCATTATCATTTGTTTTTTCAACAACTAATTGCTTTGTACAACCAGTTAATAAAAAAACCAGTAAAAAAACTACTATTATTTTTTTAAGTCTTTTCATTTGGATTTTTTCTCCTATTCATTTGATTTTTTTAAAAGATTAATTAAATCTTCCTTTAACTCTAAATACTCAGTGTCAATAACACTTTTCTTTAATATAATTATATAATCTTTATTTTTAAATTGCAACTTAGATTTATCAATTATATCCTTTACCTGTCGTTTTATTTTATTTCTTACAACTGCATTTCCAATTTTTTTAGACACGCAAATACCAAAGCGATAATTATAATTTGTATCATATGTATATAAAAAAGCATATTTTGACGTAAATTGTTTTTTTAATTTTAAAGCTCTATCAAAATCTTTCTTTTCCTTAACTATATTTTTTTTCTTCATATAATCACCTCTTATAACAAAAAACCACTTAAATAAATAAGTGGAATTAGGCTGATAATTTCTTACGTCCCTTTTTTCTTCTTTGATTTAAAATACCAGTACCTGCTAATTTTCTAGCAAAAAAGCCATGGTTCTTTTTTCTTTTATGATTATTTGGTTGAAAAGGTCTTTTCATATCTACACCTCCATCTTCGTTTTTTTTGCTTTTCTCTTTTTTGACACGAATATTATAAAGTTTATTTATATAATTGTCAACCTTTTTAATATACAGTAGATAAATATTTAATATTATTTTTAGTATTAACCTTTTTATATGAAATAAAAGTTTATTAAAACTAATAACATACTTTTCCACATAATTACATTTTATTTTTTATTTATATTTAATAAATTAAACAATAATTAACAACCTGTGGAAAACTCTTGATTGTTTATTATTTTATAAACATTTTTATTTTTTTTTAACAGTGGATTTTTTAGATTATTATTGAAAAATAAATAAATATACTGTGGAAAATTCTTGTGGAAAATATTTTATTTATCAATATACATTGTTTTTCCACATTTTTTTTGATAAAATAAGTATAAATAACTCGTTTTATAGGGGGAAAGGAGGTTATTATGAACATAGATAGTCTATGGGATAATTTCCTAGAAAAAATTAAACCAAGAATATCTTCTTTATCATATGATACTTGGTTTAAAAACACAAAACTAGTATCACTAGATAATAATATTGCTAAAATTCTTGTGGATTCTCCACTTCAGAAAAAAAGTTTGCAAGAAACTTGGTATCAAACTATATCTGATGTATTTAATGAAATAACAAATACTAGTTTTGATTTTGAATTCGTATTTGAAGATGAAGTAAATACTAACATTAGTATTCCTGTGGAAAATATTGGGGTACCACTTAATACACCAGAAAAATCAAATTTAAATCCTAAATACACATTTGAGTCGTTTATTGTTGGAGAAAGTAATAAATTTGCATACATGGCTGCGGTATCGGTTGCGGAAAATCCAGGAAAAACCTATAATCCTTTATTTTTATATGGAAATAGTGGATTAGGAAAAACACATCTTATGCATGCTATAGGAAATTTTATTATTGAAAATTCAAATAAAAAAGTACTATATGTAACAAGTGAACAATTTATATCAGATTTTTTAAATATTAATAAGAAAGATGAATCAGGTACTAATTTTAATTATATCGATAGTTTTAAGAATAAATATAGAGGAGTAGATGTTCTTATAATTGATGATATTCAATTTTTAGGAGGAGCAACACAAACACAGCAGGAATTTTTTAATACCTTTAATAATTTATATGATGATAATAAACAAATTATAATATCATCAGACAGATCACCAGATGATTTAAAAAAATTAGAAGATAGATTAAGAACTAGATTTAATTGGGGACTTAGTGTTAACATATATCCACCAGATTATAAAATGCGTGTTGAAATTCTTAGAAAAAAAACAATTGGTCAAAACATGGATGGAACAATTAATGATGAAGTTATTTCATATATAGCAAATAATTGTGAATCAGATGTAAGACAATTAGAAGGTGCACTAACAAGAGTTATTGCTTATGCAACGATGTTTAACACAAGGGATATTAACTTAAATTTAGCAATAGATGCTTTAAAAGATTATCTTTCAAAATCTTCTTTTACTAAAAATAATATTCAAAAAATTCAACAAGTAGTAGCAGAATATTATAATATAACAGTAGATGATTTAAAATCAAAAAAAAGAAAAGCAAGTATTGCTTTTCCTAGACAAGTTGCAATATACCTGTGTAGAACTATGACTGATGAATCCTTTCCAAAGATTGGAATACAATTTGGAGGAAGAGATCACTCAACAGTTATGCATTCAGTTGATAAAATCGATAATGAAATAAAAACAAATCCTCAGTTTAAAACTATAATAGAGGTTTTAAAAAAGAAAATTTAAAAAACTGTGGATTAAGTTTAAATTTTCAACTTTATTTGTGGATTAAAAATATTTATTTTTTTCTTATTTTGTAATAAATATTTAACTTTTCCACATTATCCACAGTAATAATAAAAATAATATATAATAAGGAGAAAGAAAATGAAATTTAGTGTAAAAAAAGAAATATTACTTCAAAGCTTAAACTCTGTTAGCAAAGCTTTATCAAATAAAAATTTAATTCCTATTTTATCCGGTATAAAATTTAATTTAACTAATAATGGTTTATTTTTAAGTGCTAGTGATAATGATATAAGTATAGAATCTTTCATAGATAAAGATAAATTAGATAAGATAGATAATATAGGTAGTACTGTTATACAAGGTAAATATATATTAGAAATAATTAGAAAATTAGAAGGAAGAATAATTAATGTTGAATTATTAGATGGAATTAAAGTATTAATATCCTGTGGAAACTCTGAATTTAATTTAAATTGTATGGATGCATCAGAATTTCCTAATCTAAATCTAGAAGAAAAGAAAGATCCAATTATTTTAGAAAAAGAAGAATTTAAAAATTTAATATATAAAACTTCATTTGCTGTTTCTCAGCAAGAAACAAGACCAATACTTACTGGAATAAATTTCAAAATAAATGAAGATAAATTAGAATGTATAGCAACAGATTCTTATAGACTTGCTAAAAAACAAATCAATTTAAATAATAAAATATTAGAAGATATAAATGTTGTTATTCCAGGAAAAAATTTAATAGAATTAACTAAAATAATTGAAGATAATGACAAAAATATACAAATGCATATATTTAACAATAAAGTTTTATTTAAATTTGATAATACATTATTTCAAACTAGGGTTTTAAGTGGAACTTTCCCTGATGTTAATAGATTAATACCAAACACTTTCGAATTATCAATTAAAACAAATACAAATGAACTTTATAATGTTATAGATAGAGCTTCATTACTAACAAGTGAAAAAGATAAAAATATTATTAAATTTGAATGTGAAGAAAATGAAGTAGTAGTATCTTCTAATTCTCCTGAAATAGGTAAAGTAGAAGAAAAAATATCTATTGAAAAAAATAATGATAAAAATATAAGTATTGCTTTTTCTTCTAAATTTATGATGGATGCTATTAAAACAATAGAAAGTAAAAATGTTGTTTTAAGTTTTAATAATGAGGTTCAGCCTATAATTGTATTAGATGAAAAAGACGATAGTTTATTACAACTTATCTTACCAATTAAAACATATTAAATTAGCTATTGCTAATTCATAAATTCAAATTTATGAAAAAGAAGATTAAATTCTTCTTTTTTTTTAAATTTTGACAATTTTTTTAAAAATAATGAGGATAATAGATGCATTGTTTTTAAAGGAGGGTTTTGTATGAAAAATTATGAAATAAATAAACAAACTTTAGCAATAATACCTTGTGGAAAGGGTAAATCTAAAATAATAGAAGAAAATAATGAATTTTTAATTGAGCAATTTTCTACTAAAATTGTAGATAATAGTTGTAAATTTTTTGGTAGTTCTTATAATGGAAGACTTAATGGTACAAAAAGTATTTTAGGTGTATCCCATAAAGCACCAATTATTATTGAAGAAAGTTCTGGTCTAATATTTTTTCCAACTTCATCACCTAGATTGGATAGTTGTTCATGGATTTCTTTAAATAATATAGAAAATTATTATAAATTTTATGGTGATACAATTATAAAATTTTATTGTGGAAAAACAATAAAATTAGAATTATCGTATGGAATAATTGATAACCAAATATTAAGAGCAACGAGATTGGAGTCATTATTATCAAAAAGAGTATGCAATTTAAAAAATTAGTTTAAAAAAATAATTTTTTATTAAATAATGCTAAATAAGCCTTATTTTGTGATATAATTAGTATGTATGTAGTAGTATACTTAAATGTATGTAGGTGGTTTATATGGGCTTTAAAATACTAAATTATGTTTTTAAGAAATCTTGAATTAAATAATTTTAGAAATATTTCTAAATTTTATTATGATTTTGAAAAAAATATAAATATTTTTATAGGAAATAATGCCCAAGGAAAAACTAATATACTAGAAAGTATATATTTTCTTGCAATAACAAGATCACATAGAACACACAACGAACTAAATTTAATAAAAAGTAATGAAATTTATACTAAGGTAGCTGGTGTTTATGATGATGATTATAATACTCATACTTTATCAGTTTTACTAAATGAAAAGGGTAAAAAAGTTTCGGTTGATAATATTGTTCAAAAAAAAATAAGTAATTATTTATCTAGATTAAATGTTATTATGTTTTGTCCTGATGATTTAGAAATAGTTAAAGGTTCTCCTAGTGTTAGAAGAAAATTTTTAAATATTGAACTTTCCCAATTTAGAAATGATTATGTTTTATTGCTTAAAGAATATAATAATATTCTAAAACAAAGAAATGAATATTTAAAACAAAAGAATAATGCTAAATTTGATAGAACTTATTTTAATATAATAACGGATAAAATTATTGTAAAAAATATTGAAATAATAAAAATTAGATATGATTTTATAAATAAGATAAATAAGTATTTAGAAAATATTTTTAATGATATTTCTGGTTTTGGTAAGTTGGAAATAAAATACAAAAGTTTTATAACTGAGCAAGACCTAGAAAAAGAAAATTTAAAAGAAATTATAAAGGAAAAGTATAATTCTTTATTTATGAATGAATTACTTCAAAAAACCACTCTTTTGGGGTGCCATAAAGATGATTTTAAGATGTTTTTAAATAATTTAGATATAACTGAATTTTGTTCACAAGGACAACAAAGATTATCTATTTTAAGTTTAAAATTAGCAGAACTTGAGGTATTTATAAAAGAAAAGAATACGAAACCAATTATTTTATTAGATGACATATTTAGTGAACTTGATGAAATAAAGAAAAATAACATAATTAATTATTTTAAAGAAAATGTTCAAATATTTATTACTACTACTGATATAAAAGACATAAGTGAAAATTTGAAATTAAAATCTGATATTTTTATAGTTAATAATGGAAAAGTAAATAAGGAGTGATAGTTAATGGAAGAAAAAAAAGAACATTATGATGCCTCTGATATACAAGTATTGGAAGGACTAGAAGCAGTAAGAAAAAGACCAGGTATGTATATAGGTTCAACTAGTTCAACTGGATTACATCATTTAGTTTGGGAAATTGTTGATAATGCTATTGATGAATCTTTAGCAGGATATTGTGATGATATTGAAATAATTATAAATAAGGATAATTCTATTACCGTAAAAGATGATGGAAGGGGAATACCAACAGGAATACATAAAAAAACAGGTATATCAACTGTTGAAACAGTTTATACTGTACTTCATGCAGGTGGTAAATTTGGTGGAGGAGGATACAAAGTATCTGGTGGACTTCATGGAGTTGGTGCGTCGGTTGTTAATGCACTATCAAGTTGGGTAGAAGTTAAGGTTTATCAAAATGGTAAAGTTTATTTTATTAGATTTGAAAATGGAGGACATACTAAAGAACCTTTAAAAGTTATAGATTCTTGTTCTTTAGATAGAACTGGAACTACCGTTACTTTTAAAGCAGACCCTGAAATATTTAAAGAAACTACGGTTTATGATTATGAAATATTAAAAACTAGGGTAAGAGAACTTGCTTTCTTAAATAAAGGATTAAGAATAATTCTTGTTGATGATAGGGAAATAGAACAAAAGAAAGAAACTTTTATTTATGAGGGTGGAATAAGTGAATATGTTAAATATTTAAATAAAAATAAAACTCCAATACATGAACAAATTATTTATTTATCAGGACAAGAAGATAATATATCAGTTGAAGTAGCTCTTCAATATAACACAGGTTATACATCTAATATATATTCTTTTACTAATAACATAAATACTCATGAAGGTGGTACACATGAAGATGGAGTTAAAAGAGCATTAACAAGAATTATTAATAATTATGGTAAAAAAAATAAATTCTTAAAAGATAATGATGCTTTATTAACTGGTGATGATGTTCGTGAAGGTATTACAATGATTATCTCTTGTAAGCATCCTGATCCTCAATTTGAAGGACAAACTAAAACTAAGTTAGGTAATAGTGAAGTAAGAAAAATAGCTGATGATGTATTTAGTGAAGGATTTGAAAGATTTTTACTTGAAAATCCTGACGAAGCAAGATTAATTATGGAAAAAGCAATGACTGCTGCAAGAGCAAGAGTTGCGGCAAAAAAAGCGAGGGAGTTAACACGTCGTAAGGGCGATTTAGATGTAATTAATTTTGGTGGAAAATTAGTTGATTGTAAAGATAAGGACCCATCAGTTTGCGAAATTTTCTTAGTCGAGGGAGATAGTGCAGGTGGTTCTGCAATAAAAGGTAGAAATAGTATGACTCAAGCAATTCTTCCTTTAAGGGGTAAAATTTTAAATGTTGAAAAAGCAAGATTAGATAGAGCTTTATCAAATGAAGAAATAAGAACTATAATAACTGCATTTGGAACCGGAATAGGTGAGGATTTTGATCTTAGTAAATTAAGGTATGATAAAATAATCATCATGACAGATGCAGATGTAGATGGATCACATATTAGAGTATTATTACTTACTTTATTTTATAGATTTTTTAAACCAATTGTTGAGGCAGGACATGTTTATGCAGCTCAACCACCATTGTTTTGTATAAAACATGGTAAAACAATAAAATATGTTTTAAATGAAGAAGAAAGAGATAATTATTTAGCAACCTTAAGCCCTAACACTAAATATGATATGATGAGAATGAAAGGTTTAGGGGAAATGGATGCTGAAGAACTTAATGAAACAACAATGGATATAAATACCCGGGTTCTTCGCAAAATAACCGTAGAAGATGCTATGGCGGCAGATGAAATATTTAATAAATTAATGGGCGAAGATGTAGAACCAAGGCGTAAATTTATTGAAGAAAATGCTGTATATGTAGAAAACTTGGATGTGTAGGAGGTGAATTAAAATGGATCATAGTAGAGATAGATTAGAACATAATAACATCGTTGATGAAGTAAAAACATCGTTTTTAGAATATTCAATGAGTGTAATAGTATCACGTGCTTTACCAGATTTAAGAGATGGATTAAAACCTGTTCATAGAAGAATATTATATTCAATGTATGAATCTGGTTATACTCCAGATAAACCTCATAAAAAGTCAGCTAGAATAGTTGGTGATGTTATGGGTAAATATCATCCACATGGTGATTCATCAATATATGAAGCTATGGTAAGAATGGCGCAAGATTTTTCTTATCGTTATATGTTAGTAGATGGTCATGGTAATTTTGGTAATATAGAAGGATATGGTGCAGCAGCTATGCGTTATACAGAATCTAGATTATCTAAAATTTCACTTGAATTATTAAGGGATATTAATAAAGATACTGTTAATTTTATACCTAACTTTGATGAATCAGAAAAAGAGCCAGAAATATTACCATCAAGGTTTCCTAATATATTAGTAAATGGTACAATGGGTATTGCGGTTGGTATGGCAACAAATATACCACCTCATAATTTATCCGAGGTAATTGATGGATGTGTAGCATATATTGATAACCCTGAAATTGACACTTTAGGATTAATGAAATTTGTAAAAGGTCCTGATTTCCCAACTGGAGGAATAATTCTTGGAAATAAAGGAATAAAACAAGCTTATGAAACTGGTCGTGGATCTGTTACTATAAGAAGTAAAGCAAGTATTGAAGAAAAAAATGGTCGAAGTTATATAATTATTGATGAAGTACCATATGGTGTAAATACACAAGAACTTAAAAATAAAGTAGCAGAATTAGTTCACAATAAAACATTAGATGGTATTTCTGATTATCACACTGATTTAAAAAATGGTGTTAAAATAACCATAACGTTGAAAAAGGATGCAAATCCTCAAGTTGTTTTAAATAATTTGTATAAACATACCGCTTTTCAATCAAATTTTGGAATTATTTTCTTAATGCTTGATAATGGTACTCCAAAAACCCTTGGATTAAGAGATATTATATCTAAGTATATTGATTATCAAAAAGAAGTAATAATAAGAAGAACTAAATTTGATTTAGCAAAGGCAGAAGGCCGTGTGCATATTCTAGATGGTTATAAAATAGCTTTAAATAATATAGATGAAGTTATAAAAATAATTAAAGAAGCACAAAGTGATGTAATAGCAAAAGAAAAGTTAATTAGTAGATTTAAATTTTCACAAATTCAAGCAGACAACATATTAGAATTAAAGTTACGTAGATTAACTGGATTAGAAAGAAATAAAATAGAAGCAGAATTACAAGATTTATTAAAATTAATAGAAAATTTAAAGAATATTTTATCAAGTGATGCTAATGTTTTAGCAGTTATTAAAAAGGAATTACTTGAAATAAAAAATAAATATGGTGACGAAAGAAAAACAACAATTGATATGACAGCGATAGATTATATTGAAGATGAATCGTTAATTCCAGAAGAGGATATAGTTATTGCGTTAACTCATAATGGTTACATAAAAAGAATGCCTACAGATACATATAAACTTCAAAATAAAGGTGGAGTAGGAATAAAAGGCATGTCTACTAACGATGAAGATTTTGTTGAAATACTAAAATCTGGCATTACTCATAATAATGTATTATTCTTTACTAACAAAGGCAAAGTATATAGAATAAAAGGTTATGAAATTCCTGAATTTTCTAGGCAGTCTAAAGGATTACCAATAATAAATCTTTTACCTATAGAAAAAGAAGAAAAAATAAATAACATATTATTAGATAATGGCGATGAAAATAATAAATTTTTAGTAATAACTACAAAAAACGGATTAATTAAACGTACAAATGTTCATGAATTTGAAAACATAAGAAAAAATGGTAAGATAGCAATAACTCTAAAAGAAAATGATGAAGTTTTATCAGTTCATTTTACTAACGGAAATGATGATATAGTAATTGCTTCAAATAACGGAAGAATGGTAAGATTCAATGAAAATGAAATTAGAGTAATGGGAAGAAATGCTAGCGGTGTCAAAGGAATTCAATTATCAAGTGAAAATTCATGTGTTGGTTCAGAAATTGCAAAACCTGAACAAGATGTTTTAGTTGTTACAGAAAAAGGTTATGGAAAGCGTACAAATATAAATGAATATAGATTAACTCACCGAGGAAGTAAAGGGGTAAAAACTTTAAATATAACCGAAAAGAATGGTACAATTGTTTCATTTAAGATGGTAACGGAAGATAAAGACTTAATGATAATAACGGATCAAGGAATTGTTATTAGAATTTCTCTAGATAAAGTTTCAAAAATGAGTAGGGTTACTCAGGGAGTTAGATTAATGAATTTGCGTGAGGGACAAAAAGTAGCAACTGTATCTGTGGTTGAAAAAGAAACTGAAGAAGCAATTAGTGAAGAAACGATTTCTGAAACATTCGATGAAAAAAAAGAAAATAACTAATAATCTCTTTATATATAAATGAGAATGTTTCACGTGAAACATAGATAAAAAGCAAAAAAATCTTGAAAAAAAGGTAATAATATAATAAAATTATATTGCACAACAAAAATGTTAGAACTAGGTCAGGACCGGAAGGTAGCAGCCTTAATAGCCTCTTTTTGTGTGTGCTTTTATTTTGATTAAATTACTATGTTTCACGTGAAACATAGTTTGGGAGAAAAAATGTATAACAAATATATAGAAGAAGCTTTAAAAGAAGCAAAAAAAGCAAAACAAAAAGGAGAAATTCCTGTTGGGGCTGTAATTGTAAAAAATAAGAAGATTATAGCAAAAGCACATAATACTGTTGAAAAAAAGAAAAATGCTATATTACACGCGGAAATTATAGCTATTACAAAAGCATCTAAAAAAAATAAAAATTGGCGGCTTAATGATTGTGAGATGTATGTAACTTTAGAACCTTGCAAAATGTGTAAAGCCGCAATAGAGTTAAGCAGAATTAAAAAAGTTTACTTTTTACTATCTAAAGATAAGGAAAATATAACTATAAATAAAGAAAAGTATATATTGTTAAAAGATTATCAAAATAAGTCTTTAAATTTAATACAAAGTTTTTTTAAGAAAATAAGATAATGTTTCACGTGAAACATTATTTTCAGTTTAAAAATAATTATTAAAATGTTATAATATAAAAGATAAGAAAGGAGAATTTGCATGGCATACCAAACATTATATAGAAAATATAGACCGAAAACTTTTGATTTAGTTTACGGACAAGATACAATTGTAAAAACTTTAAAAAATGTAATTAAGAATAAGAAGCTAAGTCATGCATATTTATTTACGGGACCACGAGGTACTGGTAAAACTAGTAGTGCAAAATTATTTGCAAAAGCAATAAATTGTTTAAATAATCATAGTGGAGACGCTTGCAATGAATGTGAAAATTGCAAATCATTCAATAATAATAGTAATCCAGATATAATAGAAATAGATGCTGCTTCAAATAATGGGGTTGATGAAATAAGAGAAATAAAAAATAAAGTTGGTTTGGTTCCATCAATGTCAAAATATAAAGTATATATAATAGACGAGGTGCATATGCTTTCTATAGGCGCATTCAACGCTTTATTAAAAACATTAGAAGAACCGCCAGAATATGTTATTTTTATATTAGCAACAACGGAACCGCAAAAATTACCTGTTACAGTAATTTCAAGATGTCAAAGGTTTGATTTTAAATGTATAACTAAACAAAATATGAAACAATGTCTTAATAATATAATAGAAAAAGAAAAAATAAATATTGATGATGATGCTTTAAATGAAATTATAGATAATTCCAATGGAGGGTTAAGGGATGCTATTGGAATGTTGGATCAAGCTTTTGCTTTTTGTGATGATAAAATAACATTAGATGATATTCAGGAACTATCAGGAACAATTTCAAACTCTGAAATAATTGCGTTCTTTAAAAAATTAAAATTAAAAACTTATGATGAAATTATAGAAATGATAAAAAAATGGTCAAATAAAGGAAAGGATTTCTTTTTAATATCTCAAAAATTAATTAATATAACAAGGAATGCTATTTTATATAAGAAAAATATAGATTTAAATAATGATTCTTTAATTGATTTATCTGTTTTTGACGATTATAAAGAATCAGAATTATATATTTTGATTGATTCTTTTTCTGAAATGCTAAATAAGTTGCAATTCAGTTATCAAAAAAACTTGATATTTGAAATACAAACGATAAAACTTATGGATCAACTCAATGTTTCACGTGAAACATTGAATGATGAAAATTCGTTTGAAAACGAACTTTATAAACTAATTTTGCAATTAAAAGATATTAGAATAAATAATATACTAAAAAATTCATCACGTAGTGAACTGAAAAATGTTGGAGAATTATGGGATAATTTAAATAGTTATTTGATAGAAGAAAAATATAAAAAATGCGCTGGTATATTATTAAAATGTAAACCAGTTGCAGCTTCAAAAAAAGGTCTTTTAATTACATTGCCAGCTCAATCACTATTGGATGAAATTGAAAAAGAATATGATCTAAGTAAAGAATTATTTAATAAAATATTTGATTTAAATTATAAAATAGTATATATAACTAGTGAATATTGGCATGAGATAAGACCTAAATATGTTAAATTAGTTAAAAATAATGAATTAGATATAAAAGATGAATTGCACTTATTATCTGAAATAAAAAAAATAAAAAATAAAACGTCTGTTAACGAATTTAAAGAATTAATAGAAATGGAGGCAAAATAATGAATATACAAGCTTTGATGAAACAAGCACAAGCAATGCAAAAAAATATGTTGAATTCTAAAAAAATGATAGAGGAAAAAACATTTGAAGGGTCATCTGAATTAGTAGCTGTTAAAGTTAATGGAAAAAGAGAAGTTCTTTCTGTAAAAATAAAAGAGGATGTCACTTTAGAAAAAGAGGATTTAGAAATATTGGAAGATATGATAACAATAGCTATTAATGATGCTCTAAAGAAAGTTGATAAAGAAATAAAGGAAAAACTAGGAAGTCAAGTAGGCTCATTGGAAGGACTTTTATAGAAGAGGTTTGCTATGAATTATCCTAAATCTTTTCAAAGTCTTATCGATTCGTTTAAATTATTGCCTGGTGTAGGCGAAAAAACAGCAGAACGATATGCTTTTTCAATATTAAATTTAGAGGAAGAAAAAATAAATAAATTTAGTGATTCTATATTGAATATAAATAAAAAAATAACAACGTGTCCAAATTGTGGGTGTTTACAAGAAACAAACAATTGTTTGATATGTAATGATTCAAATAGGGATGCTAACACAATATGTGTAGTAGAAAATACTAAAAATGTATTTATTTTTGAAAAAATAGGTGTTTTTAAAACAAAATACCATGTTTTAGGAGGATTAATTTCTCCTATGGATGGTATTAATCCTGAGGATTTATCAATAGGAAAATTAATTGATAGAATAAAAAAAGAAAACATAAAAGAAATAATTTTAGCTTTAAGTCCTGGAATAGAGGGTAATACTACATCACTTTATATTAGGAAGCTACTTGAAAATACTGATGTTAAGGTAACTCAAATAGCTCAAGGGGTTCCAATAGGGGCTGATATGGAATATTTAGACGTTTTAACACTAAAACTTGCCGTAGAAAACAGAAACGAAATATCATAAAAAAAATAATTGAACATATTTTTTATTAGAGGTGAAATTATGTTCAAAAATTTATTAAAATTATTAAAAAAAGTAGTTATAGGAATGGTTTTATTATTTGGTTATAATACGTTTTTATCATCTCTTAATTTAATGATACCAATAAACGTTATAACTATATTAGTTGCTAGCCTTTTTGATGTGCCAGGTATATTTGGGTTAGCTTTATTTCTTCTTTTTAACTACTAAAAGAGGTGATATATTTGAGTGAAGTAAAAATTGATAATCAGCCTATTTTAAGTAGAGTTCTAACAAAAATAAGTAATTCTTCTGCAGTTTCTCAAGCATATTTGCTTGTTGGAGTTAATGATGTTGATTTAATTAAATATGCCACACTTTTTGCAAAGGTTTTAATTTGTCCAAATAATTATTCAAATCCTTGTTCTCGCTGTAATATTTGCTTAAGAATAGAATCAGAAAATTTTGGAGAGTTAAGTATTATAAATCCAATAAATGGTGTTATAAAAAAAGAAGAAATATTAAGGTTAAAAGAAAAATTTCAAACACATTCAATAGAAGGAAAAAATCAGGTTTATATAATTAATAAAGTTGAAACGTTAAATCCTGCTGCTGCAAACTCATTACTTAAATTTTTAGAGGAACCAGATAGCAATACAATTGCTATATTTACAACAAGTAATATTAATTCTGTTATAAATACGGTTGTTTCTAGGTGTCAAATAATAAAATTAAATAACAATTCAATAAAAAATGGGATAGAATTTATAAAAACTTCAACTGGTATGAATGAGGAACAAATTAATAAAATACTCGATTTTTTGTTTATTATTGAAAATAATAATATTAAAGCAATTTCTTTGTTTAAAGAATTACTTATAAATGATTTTGGGACTAAAGAGTTATTAAAATCGGCTTTTATGGTAATTATATTAGGATACAAAGATGCTTTAAATTATAAACTTTTTAAAAAAATGGAATATTTTAATAATGAAACTGGGATTAAAAATATTTCTGATTCTCAATCTGCGGATGTATTAATTAAAAAAATTAAATTTATTTTAGAAAATATGCAAAAATTAGAGTACAATGTAAATATAACGTTATTTGTTAGTAACGTTTTAATCGGAATAGGAGAAATAACAGATGGTAAAGGTAATAGGAATTAGATTTTTAACAGGAGGTAGAATATATTATTTTGCTCCTGGTAAAAATGATATAAAACTTAATGATTTTGTTATTGTTGAAACAGAAAGAGGTTTACAATATGGTCAAGCCGTTACTGATATAGAAAGTATAGATGAAAAAAATGTATTTTTACCTTTAAAAGATGTTATAAGAATTGCAACGAAAGAAGATAAAATTACTAATGATAAAAATATTAAAGATGCTTTAAAAGCCTTAAAATTTGCTCGTGAATTAGTTAAAACAGAAAATTTAGACATGAAGTTATATGAGGCATCTTATACTTTTGATAGAAAAAAATTAATATTTAAATTTATTGCAGAAGAAAGAGTAGATTTTAGAGAATTAGCAAAATCTTTGGCATCAAAATATAAAACAAGAATTGAATTAAGACAAATTGGAGTGCGGGATAAGGCAAAAGAAATAGGTGGTTTAGGCCCTTGTGGTAGACCTTTGTGTTGTAGTGAATTTTTAACTAATTTTAATAGTGTATCTATTAATATGGCTAAGAATCAAGGTATTGCGTTAAATCCTACAAAAATAAATGGTTCATGCGGAAGACTTCTTTGCTGTTTAGGCTATGAAGATAATGTTTATTCTGAGTATAAAAAGAGTTTGCCTAAAATTGGGGAAACCGTTTCTATAGATGGAAAAAAAGGAAAAGTAGCAGAACTTAATATTCTAAAAAAAAGCTATAAAATTATAACGGATGAATCTGAGGAAATAGAGGTAGTGGTATCTAAAAATGGAAGTAATAAATGATCTTTTAAATTTTAATAAATTGAAAATATATCAGAACTCAGATTGGTTTAGTTTTTCTTTAGATTCTGTTTTGCTTGCAGATTTCGTTAAAGTTAATAATAAAATGAAAATAATCGATTTTTGTTGTGGAAATGCACCAATTCCACTTTTTTTAAGTACTAAAACGAAATCTAAAATAATTGGTGTTGAATTACAAAAACAAGTATATGATTTAGCTATTAAAAGTGTAAATATAAATAAACTAGAAAAACAAATAGAGATTTTAAATATGGATGTAAAAGATATACATAAAAACTTTGAAACTGATTACTTTGATTTAATTACGTGCAATCCTCCATATTTTAAAGTAAATGAAGGTAGTAATTTTAATGAAAATGAAGTAAAAGCTGTAGCTAGGCATGAAATTGCACTTTGCTTAAATGATATATTTAAAAGTGCTAAAAAAATACTTAAAAATAATGGAAAAATTGTTTTAGTTCACAGAACTGATAGATTAATTGATATAATATCATTGATGCGTCAATATAATATTGAACCAAAAAGAATAAAAATAATATATCCTTTTTCAAATGCAAAATCAAATTTGGTTTTAATAGAAGGAAGTAAAAATGGAAATCCAGGCCTAGAAATAGAACCTAGCATAGTAGTTCATAATGCTGATGGTACGTATACTGAGGAAATAAAAAAAATATTTAATGGAGGATTTTACTAATGAAAATAAAAATGGTAGTTGGTTTAGGAAACCCAGGTAAGGAATATCAAAATACCAGACATAATATTGGTTTTAAAGTATTAGATGAAATAGCTAAACGTTTAGATATATATAAATGGAAGCAAAGAGATGGAGCTCTTTATTTTGATTGTTATTTAGATATGTGCCGAGTTATCTTTATTAAACCTCAAAAATATATAAATTTATCAGGGGACGTAATTATAAAATTTGTTAAATTTTTAGATATTAAAACTGAAGATATAATAATAGTAAGTGATGATTTAGATTTACCTCTTGGTTCAATAAAATTGAAGGAAAAAGGTAGTTCTGGTGGACATAATGGTTTAAAAAACATAGAAAGTAATCTTCAAACTAACGAATATAAGAGAATAAAAATAGGAATTTCAAATGATCGTAGTATAGATACCAAAGATTATGTTTTAGGAAAATTAAGTAAGGAAGAACAAAATATACTTAAACCCGCAATTGAAAAAGCTGCTGACGCTGTTTTAGAATCAATTAGAAATCCATTTTCTATCATTATGAACAAATATAATACTAGAATAAAAAATTAGTAGTTGGTGATAAAATGCTTAAAAAAATTTTCAAAAATAAATTTATAGATAGCAGTAGTCCTGTATTTGTATCAGGTCTTGCTAAAGGGGTCCAAGCAGAATATGTTTGGAATCTTTTTAGTGCTACAAAAAATAATATTTTAATTATTACTAACACTTTGTACGAAGCTAATAATTTATATAAATCGCTTTCTTTTTATGATCAAAAATCTATTTTATTGTTTCCAATGGATGATTTTATTGTAAGTGAAGCCATTGCAATATCACCAGATTTAATGTCAAAAAGAATTGAAACCTTAAATGATTTGACTTTTTCGAAAGAAAAAAAGATAGTAATTACTAATCTTATGGGTTATTTAAGATTTTTGCCTTCAAAAAATTTGTGGGAAAGATCATACATAAATATTAAAGAAAAAGAAATAATAAACCGGGATTTATTAATAAAAAAATTATCTAAAATAGGATACACTAGGGAAAGTATAGTGACTAAAACAGGAGAATTTGCTAATCGAGGGTACATCTTAGATGTTTTTCCTTATGGTTACGACAATCCTATAAGAATTGAATTTTTTGATGATGAAATAGAAGATATAAGAGAGTTTGATGCTTTAAGTCAATTATCTATTTCAAAGAAAAGTAATATTAAAATAATACCGTTTACAGAATTTATAAATGAAAAAGAAATAGATAATATACCAACTAGGCAAAGTTTGTTACCAAGGGTAACCAATAAGCTATCATCTTTATCTGAATATGTTTTAAATGCTTTACAAATTTTTATAGATTTAGATTCTTTACATTTTTCTTACTCTAAAATCCTTGAAGAAGTAGTTGAATTTAAAGAAAGTGATAATTTTATAATTGAAAAATATATGTATGATCTTAAACAACTTATTCCAAACAAATATATAAATATTTTATCCGTTGATAATTATAATAAAAAAAATAAAAACTATATTTTTGAAAACTATACTTCATCAGAAATAGATCAGTTTAATGGAAATTATGATAGAATTAATTATTTTTTAAAAAAAATGCTAGAAAAAGGAAAAAAGATTATTGTTTACTTAGAAGAAAGTGAATTAATATCTGAGTTTATAAATAGAACTAATCTTAATACTATATTAGCATCTGAAAACGATATAAGGGATAATATAGTAAACGTTGTAAAAGGTAATATTCCTAATGGTTTTATAATAGATGAATATGTATTTTTATCTAAAAAAGAGCTTTATAAAATAAACACAATAACTCCTTATCATAGTAAATTTAGATATGGTACAAAAATAAAGGATATAGATAAATTAAATCCAGGAGATTACGTAGTTCATACAGCTCATGGAATAGGTCGTTATTTAGGTATTGTAACTCTAAATGTTAAAGGATTAGAAAAAGACTTTCTCCACATATCATACAAAGGAGATGATAAATTATATATTCCTGTTGAGAAGATAGAATATATAAGTAAGTATTCTTCTAACGAAGGAATAAAACCTAAATTAAATAAGCTTGGAGGGACTGAATGGGAAAAGCAAAAGGCCCGTATAAGAGGAAAGGTTAAAGACATAGCTAAGGAATTATTAGAAATATCGGCAAAAAGAAAAATTTCAAAAGGCTTTGCATTTTTAGAAGATGACGAGGAGCAAGTTATTTTTGAAAATGAGTTTGGTTATGAAGAAACACCTGATCAAATAAGAGCAATAAAAGAAATAAAAGAGGATATGCAAAAGCCATATCCTATGGATCGTTTATTATGTGGTGATG
The DNA here is from genome assembly GCA_947589105.1 of uncultured Bacilli bacterium. GTDB lineage: Bacteria > Bacillota_I > Bacilli_A > RF39 > UBA660 > Aphodocola. Next base: position 129,493 of record CANQBL010000001.1, read on the forward strand.
TTGGATATGGAAAAACAGAAGTTGCTTTTAGAGCTATTTATAAAGCAATTAAATCTGGAAAGCAAGCTTGTTTTTTATGCCCTACTACCATTTTATCAAAACAGCATTACGATAATGCGATTAATCGTTTTACTAATTTTGGTGTTAATATAGCATTATTAAATAGGTTTGTATCATCAAAGAAAAAAATAGATATTTTAAACGATTTAAAAAGTGGAAAAATTGATTTAATAATAGGAACCCATAGCTTATTAAGTAAGGATGTAAAATATAAAGATTTAGGGCTTTTAGTAATTGATGAGGAACAAAGATTTGGAGTTACACATAAAGAAAAAATAAAAGAATATAAAGAAAATATAGATATTTTAACTCTTTCAGCAACTCCGATACCAAGAACGTTACAAATGTCTTTAACAGGAGTTAGAAGCTTATCTTTAATTGAAACTCCTCCAGCTTTTAGATACCCAATTCAAACTTATGTTTTAAGAGAAAATGACCAAGTTATAAAAGATGCTATTTATAAGGAATTAGCCCGTGATGGGCAAGTATTTTTTCTTTATAATAACGTGCTTAAAATAGAAGATCAAGTAGTTAGAATAAAAAAATTAGTCCCAGAAGCAATGGTTACTTATATTCATGGTCAAATGAATAAATCTCAAATAGAAACAACGATGGAAAGCTTTATTAATAAAGAATACAACATTTTAGTTTGTACAACCATCATTGAAACGGGAATAGATATAGAAAACGTTAATACGTTAATTATTTTAGATGCTGATCATTTTGGTCTTAGTCAACTTTATCAAATAAGAGGAAGAATAGGACGTAGTAAAAATATAGCATATGCCTACTTAATGTATAACAAAACCAAAGAGTTAAATGAAATAGCAATAAAAAGATTAGATGCGATAAAGGAATTTACGGAGTTAGGAAGTGGATATGCTTTAGCAGTAAGAGATCTTGCGATTCGAGGTGCCGGGGATATTTTAGGAGCAGAACAGTCAGGTTATATTGATACTATTGGTTATGATATGTATTTAAAAATATTAAATGAGGAAGTTCAACGTTTAAAAGGAATGAACTATAAACAAACCGAAGAATTGGATACAGAAGAAAAAGCCTTTATAAATATTTCAACACATATAAGTGATAAGTATGCTAATAGTGAAGATTTAAAAATAGAAATTCATAAAAAAATAAACACAATTAATGATTATGAAAGCTTTGTTAAGGTAAAAGAGGAACTTACTGATCGATTTGGAACTTTGGATAAAAATATAATTATATACATGTTAGAAGAATTGTTCGAAGTAAAAGCAAAAGAAAAAGGAGTGTTTAAGGTTGAACAACATATTGATAAAATAAATATATATTTTGATAAAGAGTTTTCAAAAAAACAAGATGGAGCAAATCTTTTGACAAATCTATTTAAAATTAGTTCTAATTTTGAAGTAAGATATTTAAATGATATTTTAAAAATATCTTTGGTAATTAAAAATCTTGAGGAACATTTTCTTTATTATTTAATAAAAATGCTTGATGTTATTGAATAAAATTAGTAGATTTATACATTCTAAAAAAGAAGGGAAGAATTGTATGAAAACTACTGGAATAACAAGACGAATAGATGAATTAGGAAGAGTGGTAATACCAAAAGAACTTAGAAAAAATATGCATATTAAACCTGGAGAATTATTAGAAATCTTTTTAAGTGATTCAGAGACTATTTCACTAAAAAAACACATAGTAATAGATAAAAAAGATGAGTTTATAAATGCATATGTTAAAGCTTTAGCTAGTAAGATTAACGGAAATGTTTTTGTTGCAAATTTAGATGAAATAGTTTTTTCAAACGTATCTGAAACAATAAATATGAAACTTTTAACCGAATTTGAAAATATCACGGTTAATAATATTGGGAAAGAATTAATGATTACAAAAAATTATAAGCTAAAGGAACCATATAATATTTTTCCTATTTCACCTAATGGAGATTTAGCTGGTTATTTAATTTTAGAAAATCCAAATCATAAAAATGAAGAAGTAATTAAATTCTCTCTTATGTTTTTGGAAAATTATTTTGAAACTATTTAAACACAATAATTGTAAAATTTTGTCTAATTATAAATTTAATTGTCAAAATTATATACATAGCTTTTTAAATGTGTTATATTTTTAACGTTGTCATCGTAGTAAAAAACTATGAAAGGAAGATAAAAATATGCACTATAACGCCTTAACCGAAGATAAAAAAAGTTTCGCGTTTAAGATTGTGTTTTTCTTAGCTTTATTATCTTTGATAGCTCTTATTTATTTTGAAAGTAGACTATTAATAGATGCGGTTTATTTTGCAATAGTATTTATATTATTTATAAAGTTTTTAATAATAAAATTATATCATTAATATGGTATAATTTTTTTGGTGATATATTATGTTAATAGATTCTCATTGTCATGTTTTAAAAAGCGAATATTCTAATCCGGATTCTATAATAAAAAAATCTTTATCATCCGGAATTGATAAGCTAATTATAAATGGATATGATTTAAAAAGTAGTATGGAAGCTGTTTATCTTGCACAAAAATATGAAAATATTTATGCTGCAGTAGGTATTGGACCAGAAAATATAGATAATCTTGATAGTGATGTTTATGAAAAGTTAGATAAATTAGCAACTTCAAGCAAGGTTGTTGCAATAGGGGAAATAGGGTTGGATTATTATTGGACAAAGGAAAATAAAAAAATTCAATTAGATGTTTTTAAAAATATGCTAAACATTGCTAAAAAACATAAATTACCTGTTATAGTTCACTCAAGAAAAGCATTTTTAGATTCATATAATATATTAAAAGAATATAATATTAATGGGATATTACATTGCTACTCCGGCAGTGTTGAAATGGCTAAAAAATTTATTAAATTAGGTTTTCTACTAGGGATAGGAGGTGTGGTTACTTTTAAAAATGCAAAAGAACTAATAAACGTAGTAAAAGAAATAGATTTAAATTATTTATCTTTGGAAACAGATAGTCCTTATCTATCTCCAGAGCCTTATAGAGGAAAACCAAATAAGCCTGAAAATATTATCCTAGTAGCTCAAAAAATTGCAAAAATAAAAGGTATTTCAGTAGAAGAAGTTATTAGTACAACAGGCAATTCTGTTTGTGCCAAATTTGACTTATAGTGGTATTTATGATATTCTTAATAAGACCCATGTAATTGGGTTATGAGGTGAAAGTGTGAAACATTTAAATAGAAAAATTAAGGGTGCATTATTAATCCTTGCGGTTTGTTTAATAGCATTTGTTGGTTTTTCAAAAGCTGGAATATTGTTTTCAGCTGGTGGTGGTGATGTAATTACAGTCTCAACTACAAAAAAAACGTTTGAGCCTAATAATTATATTGCATCGGTTTCTTCTATTTCTACACCAACTAAACAAGAAACATCAGTCGAAGAATCTACGACTACAAAAATAGTAACCACTACAGTAGCTACAACAACTAATCTTAAAAGTAATTGGGCAGGTGTAGTTCTTTCAAAATCTAAAGGTGCTATTATTGGGCCTTCAGGTAAAGAAACATATTATAATTTAAATATGACAAACGTAATAAAAATTATGAGACGAGCAGGCTACTCCGAAGAAGAATATCCTTATTGGATTCGAGAAGATGGTGTTAAAATGCTTGGAAATTATGTTATGGTAGCGGCTAATTTTGAAATACGTCCGCGTGGAACTATAATTGAAAGTTCATTAGGATACGCAATAGTTTGTGATACGGGAGGATTTGCGAAGTCAAACCCAACTCAAATTGATGTTGCAGTTTCTTGGCGGTAATTTTAAATTTGTGTTAAAATAAAAACAAATAAATTAATTTATTTGTTTTTTTGTACAGGAGCAATTATGGATATAAAAAAGATTCTAAAAGAAAATGAATTTGTTTTTAAAAAAAAGTATGGTCAAAACTTTTTGCTAGATCAAAACATATTAAATAATATTGTTAATTTAGGTAATATAACAAAAGATACCCTTGTAATAGAAATAGGGGTAGGAGCTGCGGCATTAACAAAAAAAATAAGCGAAAAAGCAAAGCAAGTATTAGGTTATGAAATAGATTTAAATTTAAAAAAACCATTAGATAAAATTCTTGAAGAATATAAAAACGTTGATGTTATTTATGATGATTTTTTAAATCGTAACATAAAGGAAGATATAAAAAAATATCAGTATAAAAATATTATGGTTGTAGCAAACCTCCCATATTATATTACAACACCAATTATAACAAAGTTTATTGATGAAAAAATAAATGTAGAAAAAATCATTGTAATGGTTCAAAAAGAAGTAGCTGATAGATTTTCCGCTATGCCAGGTACGAAAAACTATAACTCATTAACCATCTTTTTAAATTATTATTTTGATGTAAAAAAAGCATTTTTTGTTTCTAGAAATGTTTTTTATCCAAAACCAAACGTTGATTCTGCCGTGGTCGTTTTTAATAAAAAACAAGAAAAATTAAAGCTAAATAATGAAACGCATTTTTTTAAACTTGTTAAGACGGCTTTTACCCAAAAAAGAAAAACGTTAAAAAACAACTTAATAGACTATGATTTAAATAAGGTTAATAATATATTAAAAACTTTTAATAAAGATATAAATCAAAGAGCAGAAAATATTACGATAGAGGAATTTGTTAAAATTTCAAACGAGTTAAGTAAAGAAAAATAAAAATAAGATATATTTTATAGATGATTTTTTAAAAGGGATGTAAGATTATTATGATAGGAATTAGCTTTGAAGTACCAAATAAATATGATGTTTTTCTTTCAAAAATACTTAAAAATGTAGATTTTGAAGAAGGTGTTTGGAAGGTGGTTAATGATGAAGTTCTTAGTGAAAGAGGAACTAATTTCTTTAATAAAGAAATTTATTTAAACGACGAATTTAAAGAACTGATAAAAACTACTCATTATCCGATTTTTTTAACACTTCAGCTATATAATAAAAGTGATAGATTTAATGAAATTAAAAGTTACGATGATTATTTTAATAGTGATTGTAAGTTATTACTTATTATAGTAGATAATACTTTTATTGATGTATATTCAAAAGATAAAACAATTTTAAAACAGATAAAAGTTAATGCTAAAGAAAATAGTTTTATAAATATTAAAGATATAGAAAACAAAGAAGACTTTTCTCTTTATTATTAATTTAAACATAAATTAAAATGCTAAACGATAGAATGTTTAGTTTTTTTTTGCATATATTTAATTGGGTGATAATATTGTTTAAAGTAGGAGATTTAGTTACAAGAATATCGCATGATAATGACGTAGTTTTTAAAATAGAAAAAATAGAATCCGAAGTGGCTTTTTTAAAGGGAGTTAATGTTCGATTGTGTGCCGATAGTAATATAAGTGATTTAATCTTAGTAGAAACAAAAAATACTGATGAGGATCGGATATTTTATGAGAAATTAGAAAAAATAAGAAATTTTGAAAGAAGCGATTATTTTTATATTCCAGGAAAAATTCTTCATGTTGATGGAGATAGAGAATACCTAAACAGATGTTTAGATTTTTATAAAAAAGCTAATGTACTGGCATTTGGAGTTTATTCCCCAGAGAATGAAATGGCTCAAAACATCGAAAAGTATTTAGATGATATAAATCCGGATATTGTTGTTATAACTGGTCATGATTCTGAAATAAAGAAAAATTCAAAATATTTTTCCGAAGCTGTAAAAGCGTGTCGTAAGTATCAAAAAGATTATGACAAATTGATAATAATTGCTGGAGCTTGTCAATCAGATTACGAACGTCTTATAAAAGCGGGTGCAAATTTTGCATCCAGTCCTAAGAAAATAAATATACATGCACTTGATCCAGCAATTATTGCCTTATCTCTTAGTTTATCTGATAAAAATAAAAACGTTGATTTACTATCTCTTCTTGAAAAAACAAGTAATGGTAAAGACGGTATTGGTGGGGTTAATACAAGAGGCGTTATGACAACTGGTTATCCTAGGTAAAGGAGAATAAATGATAAACGAAATAAAAAGAAAAATGAAATATCTTAAAGGAAAAAAAATAAAAATTTACGTAGATGTAGGAAGAAATAAAAGTGAGGTTTATGAGGGTTTTGTTTTAAATACATACAAAAATATTTGGACATTTAAAACTGATACAGATGTAAAAAGTTTTGGTTATTCAGATATTTTAATTAATACTGTTATTATAAGTTCATAAGATATGAACTTTTTTTTGTTGTTTGTTGATTTTTCTTCTTATTTGTGGTTAAATTAAAGTGTATATACTAAGATGGAGGATTGACGCAATGAACTCGAGAATGGAAAAGTTTAAAATAAGTTTTAAAGATTGGTTAGCTATACAAAAAATAAGAATAAAAAATTTTGTTGAAGAGCATAAATATATATCTTCGTTTATTGGTGTATTTTTGATATCTTCTTTAGTTGCTTTAATAGTATACGCTGCTGATACAGATAAATATGCTGGTCAAGTTTCGGCTACTGCGTCGGTAACTCAAAAAAGCTCACAATCAACAGAAGAAATAACAACTGCTAAAAGTTTTAGTACCATAGTGTACGATGTTGATTATTTGTTATCGATAAGTGATTTGCCTATGGATGAAACAGTTGTAAGGGACGAGGTTGTAGTCCAAGCCTCTTTTAATGATAAAATCGATGCTGAATGGGTTACATATAATGATATAACCTCAAATTATGAGTTATCAGATGATGGTAGAACTTTAACCGTAAAACTATATGGAGGTACCAAAGTTGGAACTTCAAACAGTTTGCAATTATATTTAAACACAAGAAACATACCTAATGGTACCGAGTTAAAAACAAACTTTAAAATCAAAGAATCAACCTCATCAAATTTTACTGAACTTGGAGAAAAAAAGATAACAATAGAAAGTGAAAAAGTTGATTTAGAAACAAAAGTGGTTTCTGGAACCGCTTATAAATCAAATGATTATAGCGAAGGAAGGTATGCTCCTTTTGGAATATTAGTAGGTTTTGATAAAAGTAAATTGAAAAACCAAAATAGTTTAGAAGGTTTATATTTTGATTCAAACGTAAGTGTTATTTTAGAAGCAATTCAATCAGTTAATAATGTTAACACTCAAATAGAACTTGAAACTGAAAAACAACAATATTTTGGCTTATATGATAAATCAACAGGTTTACTAGGTTCAATGCCTCATTATCAAAGGGATGTTTCTGATTTTTCAGTTTATAACTCAGGAACAGTTAAAAACCTTACAAAATCAAATAGTGGAGTATCAGGAGAAGTAACTGAAAATACAAATCCAGATTTATATTTAATTGGTGATAAAACAATAAACTTAGAGCAAGGAGAAGAATACACTGAATATGGTGTATCAGCAACAGATCATGGCTATGATATATGTAAAGAAAGAAATAATTTATGTAAGAAAACGATAACCAAAAAAGGTAATGGTGAAACTTCAGTTGAAGAAAAAAATATAACTAAAGAAGTTGGAGATTATGTTGTTAGTTATGAGTATACCTCGAAAACAGGTGTTACAACGGTTAAAAGAAACGTCAAAGTAACCTCAAAAACAACCGTTAGTGTAGGAGAGGATTCTTATTCATTAAATGGTAATAAAGAAATCACTTTGGTAAAAGGTGAAAAATATGAAGAAAAAGGTATTAGTAAAAACGGTGTTAATGCTTCGGAATACGAGATATCTATTAAAAAGAATGGTTCGGAAGACCCAATAGAATCGGTTAATACTAATGAAGTTGGTACTTATACCATTACTTACACGATTAAATCTCAGCCAGAGTTCCAACAACAATCAGCAACTTTAACAAGAACGGTTAAGGTTGTTGAAAGTTTGACTTATACAAAAGCTCCAACTCTTACTGCAAGCACTATTTACGCACCGTCTGATGGTTCTGTTCTTGATAATCCTTATATAAAAATAGATTCTCAAGATAAAGAATGTAATTCTGAAAATAAATGTTCGGTAAAATATTATGATCTAGCCTCAAATGAGGAAGTACACTTTGATAAAACAAAGGTAGGTACTTATAAAGCAGTTTATACGGTAACTGATGAAAATGGTTTTGAAATACAAGCTGAAAATACCATTAACATACAAACTAAATATGATTTTAACATTGAAGGAATAAAATCAGATGGAAAAATAGATTTGTATGGTGATAATTTTGTTTCACTTGGTTCATATTTTGTAAATGCAAAATCAATTCGTAATGAAGGAGTAACAACAGACATTTTAGTAAATTTAACTGCAAGTATTAAAAAAGCAGATGGCGGATTTAACTCTAGTACATCAGATAAAGCTGCTGTTAATAAAAATTATTCTGCAGGAACGAAAAATAATACACTTTCTTTTAATACTGATGAATCTGGAGATTTACAACGATTATCTAGTAATGATTATTTAGCTTACGGTGAAGAAGTAATACTAAGATCTAGGTTTACTTATTCAAATGATGGTGATGAGGCGATTAATAAGTTAACAACTACTATTCCAATTTTACCGTTTACAATGGTTGAATATACTTCTAGAATTGAAGATAAAGAACCATACTATATTAATGAAGAATATAATGATAAGGTAAATGTTAAGTATTATGCATGTGAAGTTGATGATTCAAAAACAGCTTGTAGTGATTCTGAAGTATCTGAATATGATTCATTTGCTTCATTAAATGATGCTTTAAACTCAAACGAAAATCTTAAATTGTCTTATTTAACTTATACATTAGAAAATGTTGCACCAGGATCAATAATTGATTTTAGAGTTAGATTAGTTACTAGTGTTAATAACCAAAAAGATATAATAACTTTAACAACTAAATCAGAATATGATGAAAAAGGAGAAAGTAGTTTATCAAATCCTACGGCAATAACTGGTAACGCTTCTATAAATATAACCCCTTTTAAAGCAAGAACAAGAGTGTATATTGATGAAATGGAGCAAGATGTCATAATAAATGGTGCTAATACTTCTAGCTCTACATGGTCAATATATCCTTCTGTTAGTTTACCGATAGAAGAGATAAATACTAACGCGGCTGGAATAAATGCGCTAAAAACAGTTACAATTACAGTTGAATTGCCAGAAGGTATTAATTATGTATATGACGAAAGATACAATATACCAAAAGTAAGTGGCAGAACTTTAACATATGTTTTAGAAGGTAAAAAAGTTAATGAATGGATAGATCCTATTTACTTTGTTACAAATTATAATATTGATATTCCTTCTGGAACTGAAAAAGAAGTAAAAGTATTAATTGATGCCGAAACTCCTGATGGTATAAAGGATTCTTCTACTAAAGATTTAAGAACGACGATAAGGAAAATAACTTATCAAAATAATGAGAAAATAGCACGTTCACAGTATACAACCACTCCAACAATATCAAAGGAGACCCCTTTTAATATAAGTACAAAAATTTATAATAATGATAGTGCTAAAGTTTCACACTCAAATTTGGATATTATAACTTTGCTTCCTTATAATGATATAAGTAATGAAAATAAGACTTATACTGGAACGTACACAATTTCAAATCTACCTCAAAATACTTTATGTACGGCAGGTCTTCCAAGTTTGATAAAAGACTCTAACTTGCTTTCAGAAGGTGAAATTATATGGGAAGATTGTACTAAATATAAAATAGAAAATAATAGTTACTCTGGGGTTACTGCAATTAAGATTCCATCTATATCTTTACAATCAGATCAAACCTATGAACATTCTATAACAATTACTCCTTTTGGAAATAAATCTGATGATAAATATACATTAAAATCTTACTTAGTAATGAATGAAGATAACAGAGTAAGACAATTTAATGATGTAACAGTAGAGGTTTTTAGTAAAAAAATAACTGGTATTGTATGGGAAGATTTTGATGATAATGGAATCATGGATAATGAAGAAAAAAGAATTTCTGATGTAACTTTAAAATTGTATGATTCTAATACCAATGAGTTTATAACATCAACTCTTTCTGATAAAACTGGAAATTATACTTTATCTGATTTAAATCCTGGCACATACTACGTTGTTGCTGAGTACAATACTGCTAAATATGGTTTAACTCAGCCAAATGCATCTTATAATAGGTCAGTTTCTTCTTCGTTTAGCTCTGTTGATACTGGTATTTCATCTAAAGGTGACGAAATAATAAGTAAAGAAGATAAAAAATTAGAAGATTCACCAACTACTGCAGTAATTAAAACTGATAACATTACAATAACTAATGATACTAAAATTGTTAGTGATATTAACTTAGGATTATCACTTAAAAAATCTTATGCGGTAAAATTAACGAAATATGTAAGTAAAGTTATAACAACAAATAATCTTGGTATTTCAACCATAAAGGACTATGGTAATGTTTCATTGGCTAAGTTAGATGTAAAGGATATAAATAATCTTAGTATAAAAGTAATTTATACCATAGAATTAGAAAATGTTGGATATTATCCTGGTTATATTTATGCCATAAGAGATTATATTCCTGATGGAATGAAATTTAATGAATCTTACGAAGAAAATAAGGGCTGGGTAGTAACAAAAGATGATTATTTGGAAAATGATACTTTATCAAATGAATTAGTATATGAAGGAGATAAAAAATATCTTACTATAGCTTTTGATATAACTCGTAAAGAGGCCGGATCATTTATTAATTTTGCTTCTGTAGAGGATGATGATTTGCAAATCTTAAGTGTAGCAGCAAATCAAGGAGGTAATGATAATGAATAATAAATTAAAAAAAATATTATCTTTATTTGTATTAATAATAGTAACCTTCTTTATTTTTAATGATTCTTTAATTGCAGCTACCGCTCAAATACGATATGTAAAACCAACCTCAGCCAAAAATTTTCCAAATTTATCATATACTTTAAAAAGTGGTAGTAAAACAATATCAACTAAAAATATTCAGCAATTTGCATTTATGTACAAAGATACTGCTTCTCAACAAGTTTATTGCGTAGAGCCAGATGCCCAATTAATAAATAGTGGCACTCATAATACTGGTTCTTTAGCAGATTATAATGGGAAATATATAAATACTGCCGATAAAAAAACTTTACTACAATACGTTTTAACCTTCGCACCGAAGTTAGCAAACGTAACAACTAAAGTATCATTAGCAGATACTTCTAAAGTACTCGCAGCTCAAGCTTTAATTTGGCAAATTGGAGTAGGAGAAGTTAAATTTAATACTAATAAAACAAAATTATCGCTTTCTGGAGATTTTTATAATAAAATAAAGAGTAATACAAATAGTGATGTTAAGAAAATTTATAGTGAGTATAACACAATTGTAACGTCGGTTAACGAAACATTTTTAAGTGCTCCAACAGGTTTTGGTACGGCATCTAAATGTGATACGGTAGCATTATCTTATGATTCAAAAACAGGTAGTTTTACTAAAACAATAAACTCAACAAAGTTTCAGTATTATGATGTATCTACTTCTCAAAATGGATTAACCATATCTAAAACTAAAAATTCAATAACTATTTCTAGTAAAGCTCCAATTAATCAAACAAATGCTAAGAGTGTTAAAATAAGTGTTCATAATAAAAATAAAGGAACTGCTCAAGCTTTTTACCATACATCACAACAGGACGTTGTTTCAATAGTTGGTACAACTTTGGATAGATATATAAAAGTATATACACCAAAGTATCAATTAAAAATTACTAAAACTGCATCACTTGATGGCAAAAAACTAAGTGGGGTTAAGTTTAATGTCTATAATGATAATAAGTGCACAACTTTATTAGGTACCATTACAACAGATAAAAATGGAGAAGCTACATATCAAAATATACCAGCTCCCGGCACATATTGTTTAAAAGAAGTAAAATCATCAACACCAGCTGGTTACGAAGAAAACTCAGAATCAATTTCAATAAAGGTAAACGATTCAGATATTGCTGGTTCAAAAAGTTATGCTGCTAAAACTATAACTAATAAAAATAAAGAATTTAATTTAACTAAAAAAACAATAGATGAAAATGGTAAAGTTGTTACTCTTAACGATGGATGTGGAACAAATAATTATACCGGACCAGAGTTTGAGATTAAAGAAGGTACAAATAATTTGTATTTTAAGGAAATAAAACCTGGATATTATGACATTTCTAGTAAAGATACCGAAGGTGCGACAACAAAGCTTAAAACTTGTAATGGAGAGTTTAAAGTATATACGTTACCTAATTGTAATTACACAATATCAGAAACTAAAGCACCAGAAGGGCTTACTTTACCATCGGAGCCAACAAAATCTGTAAATGTTTGTGGAGCAGATAAAAACGTATCTTTCACAAATGGTTTCGCGGGATTAGAGTTTCAAAAAAAAGATGAAGATGGTAATTTTGTAGAAGGTGGTAAATTTTCTCTTCAGAAAAATATAAATAATATTTATCGTGATATTCTATTAAAGCAAGTAAAAGAAGGATATTATATATATGATGCTAATTTAAAGGAATCTGATAAAGATGCAACATATTTAATTCTTACCGACCAAGGAATGGCTCATATTACAAAGTTGCCTCCTGGAGAGTATAGAATTGTTGAAAAGGAAGCTCCAGAAGGTTTTGAACTTATTCAAGATAAGGATTCAAAAGCTATAGTAACTATAAAAGACAGTGATAAAAATGGTTATTATATAGTAGAAATGATTGACCAAAAAGTTAAGAAAAATGGAAGTGATTCTTCTGCAGAACTAGTAGTAACAATTACTACAGGAAGAAAAGTTCCTAATTATATATTTATAATATCTGCTTTATTAGTTACGTTAATAGTAGTTATAATTTTAAGAAAAAGGGTAAAAAAATAGCAAATTATTGCTATTTTTTTGTATTATATGGTAAAATTAAGTTGTTAAATAATAACTAAAAGGAGAGTTTATATGGAAATAACTAGTGTATCAGTTCAAAAAGAAACTAAAGAAAATTCCAGAATGATAGGTTATGCAGAGATAATTTTTGATGATTGTTTAAAGGTAAATGGTATTAGAATAATAAAAGGAAATACAAAAATTTTTGCAGCAATGCCAAATAAAAAGTTACAAGATGGAAAATATAAAGACTACGTTCATCCAATTAATTCAGAATTAAGGAAAAAAATAGATGAAGCTATAGAAGAAGCTTATAATAAAGCGGAATAATATGGTAGTATATTATTCTTTTTTTTTAATATAATTTATCAGGAGGTCTTTATGGATAAAGATACTGATAAAGAGGAATTAATGAATCATAATATAGTGATTACGCAAAGACAAAATGTAACAATTAGTGGTATAACAAAAATAGAAAGTTTTGATAGTGAAGAGTTTATTCTTGAAACGAATAGTGGACCATTAGGCATTAAAGGAAGAGAACTTGAGATAGTAAAATTAGATACCTATGATGGTACTATTGTTATAAAAGGTATTATAGATGGTTTTTCTTATTTAGATGTTGGTAAGAGTAGAAAAGAAGATTCTATGATATCGAGGTTATTTAAATAATGAATTTAGAAAGTCAATTTAAAGTAATTTTTTATTCATTTATATATGGAATGTTTTTTGTGGCAACTTTTAAAGTGTTTAAAATGATAAAGATTAAAAAAATCTTCTTAAAAGTATTATTTGAACTATTATTTTGTTTTTTTCATGTAATTGTCTTTTATTCATTATTATATAGGATTGATTATGGAATCCTTAACTATTATATTGTGTTTTTTTTAATAGTTGGAGGGTCTTTTTGTCAATTATTTTACTTTAAAGACAAAAATACCTAGAAAATTTCTTTTTTTAATTATATAATGGATTATATAATGGAGATGGTATAATGAATAACAAATTAAAAGAACGTAAACGAAGAAGAGTAGTATTAACTTCAATATTTTGTTTTTTTATAATATCGTTATCTGTTATTTTTTCAATTGGAAATGCCTTTAAAATAAGAGAAAAAACTAAAGAAAAAAAGCAATTAATTACAGAATTAGAAAATCTTCAGGAAGAAGAAAAAATTCTTTCTGATGATGTAGAAAAATTAAAAAATCCAGAATATGCTGCAAGATATGCTAGGGAAAAATATTTATACTCTAAAAACGGAGAAAAAATACTAAAAATAGATTAACAAGGTTTTCCTTGTTTTTTGCGTTTTAATGTGATTTAATACTTATGGATGTGAAGAAAGTGAATATAAGTGAAATAAACATAGGGGTTTTAGCATATTTAGGTGATACGATATATGAAAATTATGTAAGACGCTTTTTAATAAATCAAAACGTTAGTAAGGTTAATGATTTGCAGAAAGCGGCAGTTAAATATGTTAGTGCTGTTAGTCAAGCTAAATTTTTAAACAATATGTTAGATAGCAACTTTTTTACTGAAGAAGAAATTAATGTTATCAAAAGATCTAGAAATTATAAGAGCAAGTCTCATCCTAAAAATTGTGACATAATAACTTATAAATATGCAACTGCATTAGAGGCATTAATTGGCTATTTGTCATTATCAGATAGGGAAGAAAGAATTAAAGAAATTATGGGGAATATTTTTTATGAACAAGTTTGTTAAATATTTTTTAATTACGTTTATAATTATTATTTTGTTATTTGTAATTGTAAGTATTATTTATTACTTTGTTCCTAAAAAAGTATATTCAGCTAGTGATTTTGAAATAGAAGTTCTTAAATCTAGTTATGATTATGATAATGATGGTATCGATGATTATACTGATATTATGTTAGGAGCAAGAAAGGATGCTAAAAAACATCCCAGGTACGATAGTAGTTATGTTGCAGGAGGTTATCCAAAAGATGACGTTGGGGTATGTGCTGATACTGTATGGAGAGCCTTTAAAAACGCGGGTTATTCGTTAAAAGATATGATTGACTTAGATACGTTAAACAACCCTAGTGATTATTTTTCTAAAGGAGAAAAAAGGGATACTAATATTGATTTTAGAAGAGTTAGAAATCTTAAGGTATTCTTTGATAAATATGCCTATTCTCTAACTTTAAATCCTAAAGAAATAGAAGCTTGGCAACCAGGAGATATTGTTATTTTTGGAAATAATTATAGTCATGTTGGAATTTTATCTGATAAGCGTAACAAATATGGTGTGCCCTATTTAATCCATAACGCAGGACAGCCAAAAAGAGAAGAAGATGCTTTAATTATGTGGGCCAATAATAAAACGATAACCGGACATTATCGTTGGGACGGAGGATATTATGATAGTATATGGTAAAAACGTAGCTAAAGAAGTTTTAAAAAGTGGAAAAAATGTTGAAAAGATAATTTTAAAGGATAGTTTTGATGATAAAGAAGTGTTTTCACTAATGAAAAATAGAAATTTACCAGTAGAAAAATTAACTAAAAAGGAATTTTCCAAATTTGATAAATATCCTCATCAGGGTATAATTTTGTACGTTGAAGATTTTAAATACACCGATTTATTGAGCCTAATAGAAAATGAATCTTCTTTGTTAATAATATTAGATCATTTAGAGGATCCTCATAATTTAGGAGCTATTATAAGGACATGCGAGGCTGCAGGGGTAGACGGTATAATTATTCCTAAGGATAGAAGTGTTGAGGTAAATTCTACGGTTATGAAAACTAGTGCTGGTGCTATAGAAAACGTTAGGATTGCTCAAGTGGTTAATTTAGGCCAAACTATAAAAAAATTAAAAGAAAATGGTTATTGGATTGTGGGTACTGATATGGAAAATAGTACTGATTATTGTAAAATAGATTATAGTGGCAAAATAGCTTTAGTAATAGGAAGTGAAGGTTTTGGAATGAGTAGTTTAGTTAAAAAAAACTGTGATTTTATAGCTCGAATTCCAATGTATGGAAAAATAAATAGTTTAAATGCTTCAGTTGCAGCAGGAATAATGATATATGAAGTAGTAAGACAAAGAAATAATAAGTAGGGGGGATTTAATGAAAAAACAATACGAGGACGACTTTGAGTTATTATATATGATTTCTGATAGTAATGAGCAAGCAACAGAAATTTTATTTAAAAAATACGAAGCCGTAATTGATTACTATGCCAAAAGGTATGCTCCGCTTATCGAAGGTAAAGGAATAGATTATAACGATCTATATCAGGAAGGTTTAATTGGACTTGATTCAGCAATAAAAGGATATAAAGATCAAAAAGATATAAAATTTTCTACTTTTGCCTTTGTATGTATTAAAAGAAAAATAATAACGGCGGTAAAGCAAGCAAACCGTAAAAAACACAGCATATTAAATGAATCTTATTCTATAGATTATCATAATGATGATGATGACAGGAATGGTTTTGAAAACGTAGTTTATACTAATGATGGAGGAATAGAAGATCTTTTAGTAAGTAAGGAAAATACCGAAAACTTTAACAAAAGACTTAAAGAGGAACTAACACCTTTTGAAAAACAGGTGTACGAATTAAGATTGTATGGTTTTAATTATGATGAAATATCTAGAAATTTAAGAAAGACAACAAAATCAATAGAAAGTGCTTTATTTAGGATAAGAATAAAGTTAAAAAAAATATTAAACGAAATAAATTGACTATTTTAAAAGTTTGTGCTACTATCTAATTAGTAAGCACGAAAAGTGTTTTTTATTTTGAAATAATAGGAGATAGTTACATGGTAAAGAAAAACAAAAAGAAAAACCTGTTTATATTTTTATCTGATTTTTTCAAAGATGTAAAAAAAGAATCCGCAAAGGTTATGTGGACTTCTAAAAACAATTTGTTAAAATATTCGATAGCAACATTGGCATTTATGATTTTTATATGCATATTCTTTGTTGGAACAGATTTAATTATTGCATTATTAACATATGTAAAGGAGTTAATTAGTTAAGATGGAAGAAAAAAAATGGTACGTTGTTAATACTTACTCAGGACATGAGTCTAAGGTAAAAGAAAAATTAGATATGAGAATTAATTCTATGGAAATGCAAGAAAACATATTTAGGGTAATTGTTCCTGAAAGAAAAGAAGTAGAAATAAAAGACGGTAAGAAAAAAGAAAAAATAAAAAAATTGTTTCCAGGATATGTTTTGGTAGAAATGATTATGTCAGATGAATCTTGGTATATTGTTCGTAACACCCCTGGTGTTACAGGCTTTTTAGGATCATCTGGTAAAGGAGCTAAACCAGTTCCTTTATATGATGAGGAAGTAGAAAGAATATTTAAAGAAATTGGTTATACCGGTGACAACGTAGTTGTAAATTATGAAATAGGTGATAACGTTAAGATAACTGATGGGCCATTTAAGATGCTTGCTGGTAAGATTACTGAAATCAATACTGATAAAGGTACGGCAAACGTTATAATCGACTTATTTGGACAAGAAACTAACGTTGAGTTAGAACTTACTCAATTTACAAAAGAATAAAAGTAAAAAACTCTTGCTTTTATCATATATGCTGTGATAAAATTAATGCGCAGCTATATTTTATATAGATGATGAAAGAAAATTAGTGGAAGGCGCGGATTTAAAAATAAAAGCTATTTGACCACTCGCGAAAAAATAATATATAGGAGGTGTTTTTCGTGGCAAAGGAATTAGTAAGAAAATTAAAGTTACAATTACCAGCAGGTAAGGCTACACCTGCTCCACCAGTAGGTACTGCTCTTGGACCATTAGGAGTTAATTCTGGTGAATTTTGTGTTAAATATAATGAAGCAACTAAAGATAAGATGGGAGATATAGTTCCAGTTGAAATCTCAGTTTATGATGATAGAAGTTTTGAACTTAGATTCTTAACTCCACCAACTGCTTTCTTAATTAAGAAGATAGCTAAGATAAAAAAAGGTTCTACAAAGGGATCTTCAGAAATTGTTGGATCTATTACTACCGCACAATTAAAAGAGATTGCTGAAATTAAATTACCTGATTTAAATGCGTATACAATAGAAGAAGCTATGAAAATAGTTGCTGGTACTGCTAAAAATATGGGTATTGAAATAAAAGATTAATAAAAAAGAAAAAAATTTAAATTAAATTTCATATAGATTTATCTATGTGGGAGGAAAATCCGCTTATACCACAAGGAGGTAAGAAAATGAAAAAGAAAAGTAAAAAGTATACAGAAGCTTTAAGTAAATTCGAAAAAGGTAAACCTTATTCTCTTGAAGAAGCTGTAAAATTAGTAAAAGAAACTTCCATATCTAAGTTTGATGGAACCGTTGAAATTGCTGTTAGATTAAACTTGGATACAAAGAAAAATGATCAACAATTAAGAGGAGCTATAGTGCTACCTCATGGAACAGGTAAAGCTAAGAAAGTATTAGTTTTAGCTAAAGGAGAAGCCGCAAAGGCTGCTGAAACTGCTGGAGCTGACTTTGTTGGAGATGTTGACATGATTACTAAGATTGAAAAAGAAAATTGGTTTGATTTTGATGTAATTATAGCAACACCTGAAATGATGCCACTTTTAGGTAAGTTAGGTAAAGTTTTAGGACCTAAAGGATTAATGCCTAATCCAAAAACAGGAACCGTAACAATGGATACTAAAAAAGCAGTTGAAGACGTTAAAAAGGGTCGTGTTGAATATCGTACAGATTCTTACGCAAACGTTCATGCTATTGTTGGAAAGGTTTCATTTACTGATGAGCAATTGATGGATAACGTTAATGCGTTTATGGATGTAATTATTAAGTCAAAACCACAAGCTGCTAAAGGTATATATTTAAAGAATGTTTCTTTAGCTTCAACTATGGGTCCAGGGATCAAGGTTGATTTAACTTCATTTGACAAATAATAATAAAAGTTTTAAAATATGAATTGTTATCGCCGATATGGCATAATTATATAGTACCAAAGACAGTAGGAGCGAAATTTCGCGTAACTATATTCCTACCGAGGACAAAAAATCATAATTGGGATTTTAAGGTCTTTCATGTCTTTGATGTGAAGGCCTTTTAATTTAGGTACTTATTACTAAAGAAGGAGGGAAAAACATGGCAAACCAAGCGATTATAGCTAAGAAAGAAGAAATCGTTAATGAAATAGCAGAACGTGTTAAAAATTCTAATAGCGTTGTTTTGTTTGATTATCGTGGTTTAACTGATGCTGAAATAGTTGAGCTTCGTCGTAAATTACGAGATCAAGAATCTTCTTATAAAGTATATAAAAATACTTTGACAAAAAGGGCTTTTGATAAGTTATCTATCAAATTAGATGATTGCTTAGAAGGACCTTCTGCATTAGCAACATCAGATGATGCTATCGCTCCAATAAAAGTTTTATCTGATTTTGCTAAAGATCATCCAGCTTTGGAATTAAAAGGTGGGTACGTAGATGGAAAAGAAACAACTCTTGACGAGTTAAAAGAATTAGCAAAAGTACCATCAAGAGATGGGTTACTTACAATGTTTGCTGCTGGCTTAATGGAACATGTTAAAAATGTTGCAATATGCCTTGACTTACATAGTCAAAATCTTGAAGAAAAATAATAAAAATAGGGAGGAAATTAAAAATGGCAAAATTAAGTACACAAGAAATAATTGATGCAATTAAAGAAATGAAAATTTTAGAAGTAAAAGAATTAGTAGACAAAATGAAGGAAGAATTTGGAGTAGATCCAAATGCTGTAGCTGTAGCTGCTGCACCAGTTGCTGGGGCTGTAGCTGAAGAAAAAACTTCTGCAACAGTAGTATTAAAAGATGCAGGAGCAACTAAAATCCAAGTAATTAAGGTAATTAGAGATATTACTGGTTTAGGATTAATGGAAGCTAAAAAATTAGCTGATGAAGGTGGAAACGTTAAAGAAAACGCTCCTATGGATGAAGCTAACGATATTAAAGCTAAGCTTGAAGAAGCTGGAGCTACTGTTGAACTTGCATAGTTTAGTAAATAAGTACTTAAAGAATACGGATTATTTCGTATTCTTTTTATTTATGTTATAATATTTTTGTGGAGGAGTTATGTCACATTATTTTACAAATAACGAAAATTTAAAACATAATATTAATAAGGTAAGCGTTTCTATAAATGATGTAAGTTATTATTTTTATACTGATAATGGTGTTTTTTCAAAAGGTGAGTTGGATTTTGGGACAGAACTACTTTTAAATGCGTTTAGATATGATTCGAAAAAAGAAAAAAAAGTTTTAGATTTAGGATGTGGATGTGGGCCAATAGGAATATATTTATCAAAAATAGGTTTTGATGTAGATATGATAGATGTTAATGAAAGAGCAATGGGTTTGGCAAGTAAAGCTTTAAAAGAGCAAATTCTAACTGCAAATGTATTTGAGTCCGACGCTTATAAGAATATAAATAAAAATTATGATTACATTATATCTAATCCCCCAATTAGGGTTGGGAAAGATAAATTATATGAAATGATAATGAATGCAAATAGGTATTTAAAGGAAAAAGGACAGTTATGGATTGTTGTTAGGAAAAAACAAGGTGCTGATTCATTAACACGTGATATGCAACAAGTTTATAAAACTGTTAAAATCATAACAAAGAAAAAAGGTTATTATGTAATAATGGCAAAAAATGACTAATTTGAAAACAAATATTAAAATATTTGTTTTTTTATGAAATAATTTATAAAATCTATTGACAAGCCTAGCTTTTTCTTGTAATATTTTAAATTGGTACTGTGTCTTTAATTTTAGACATGTTCTTTAAAAATTTATAGTTTAGGGGTGGAATTGCGTGGCTTATAAGATAAAAAAAGTAAACGAATACCGTGAAAGAAGAGACTTTTCAAGAGTTGAGAATTCATTAGAATTATCAGATTTACTTGAAATACAAACAAAGTCTTATAATTGGTTTATTCAAGATGGAATCAAAGAAGTGTTAGAGGAAATAAGCCCAGTAGAAAATTTCTCTGGAACATTATCGTTAGAATTTGGTGAATATTCATTTGATGAACCAAGGCATACTATAAAAGAATGTAAGGAGAAAAAAACTACTTATGCTGCTCCATTAAAGGTTCAAACACGACTTTTCAACAATGAAACAGGGGAAGTTAAAGAGCAAGAAATCTTTTTAGGTGATATGCCTCTTATGACAGATTCTGGGTCATTTATATTTAATGGTTCTGAACGTGTTATTGTATCACAGTTAGTACGTTCTTCAAGTGTGTATTATGGAAGAGAAATAGATAAGAATGGGCGTTCTATAATATCTTCTCAAATTATACCAACAAAAGGTACTTGGCTAGAGTATAAACTAAATAGTAAGGATATCGTTGACGTTAGAATTGATCGTAATAGGAAGGTTGTTATTACTGCTTTCTTAAGAGCTTTTGGATTATCTTCAGATGATGATATACTAAAGTTATTTGGACAAGATGAGTATTTAATTAATACTTTAAGTAAGGATTCTACTAAGAATACAGACGAGGCTTTGCTTGAAATATATGAAAAATTAAAACCAGGAGAACCAGCTACTTTAGATAGTGCTAAGAACCAATTAATAACCCGATTTTTTGATAATTTCAGGTATGATTTAGCTAAAGTTGGTCGTTACAAATTTAATAAAAAATTAAATGTTTGTGACCGTTTATTAAATCAAACGTTAGCAGAAGACATAAAAGTTGATGGTAAAGTTGTAATTAAAAGTGGAACTAAGGTTACTAATGAAGTAATGGAAACCTTAAAACCTATTTTAGCTGATGGTTATGGAATGATTGATGCTACTATGGATAAAGAACTTAATAGCAATACTATGGTACAAGTAATTAATATATATTCTCCAGTTGAACCAGATAAAATTATAAAGGTAGTAGGAAATGATCAAAGCATAAATGTTAAAACTCTTACTATATCAGATATATATGCATCAGTTTCTTATTATTTAAACCTTTTACATAATGTTGGTTCAATAGATGAAATAGATCATTTATCTAACCGTCGTTTAAGACAAGTTGGTGAATTATTACAAAATCAATTTAGAATTGGTGTTGCAAGAATGGAAAGGGTTATTCGTGAAAGAATGACAACTTTAGATATTGAAACTGCAACTCCTAAAACATTAATAAATATAAGGCCGATAACAGCTGTTATTAAAGAATTTTTCGGATCAAGTCCATTATCACAATTTATGGATCAAATAAATCCTTTATCGGAATTAAATAATAAACGTCGTTTGTCAGCTTTAGGTCCTGGCGGATTATCTCGTGATAGAGCTGCTATGGAAGTACGTGACGTTAACGTATCTCACTATGGTAGAATTTGCCCTATCGAGTCACCAGAAGGAGCTAATATTGGTCTTATTACTTCTCTTGCAAATTATGCAAAAATAAATGATTATGGATTCATTATGACACCTTATAGAAGGGTTAAAGATGGTAAATTACAAGATCAAATTGATTATTTAACTGCGGATGAAGAAAATGGACATATAATAGCTCAAGCTAAAGTTGAAATGGATGGAAATACCATTGTTCAAGAGCATGTTCCTGCTCGTTCTGGTGGTGAAAATATTATGGCTTCACCAAAAGAAATAGATTATATAGATGTTGCTCCGCAACAAATAGTATCTGTTACTACAAGTTGTATACCTTTCCTAGATCATGATGATGCTCACCGTGCTTTAATGGGTTCAAATATGCAGCGTCAAGCGTTACCTTTACTAAAGGCAGAAGCTCCACTTGTTGCAACTGGAGTAGAAGCTCAAGCTGCTAAAGATAGCGGAGTTACAGTTATTTCTAAATCAGATGGAGTAGTAGAATACGTAGATGGTAAAAAGATAGTAGTAAAAACAACAAAAGCAAAAGATATATATATACTTAAGAACTTTGAGGGTTCTAATGCTGGTACTTGTTATCACCAAAGACCAATTGTAAGAGTTGGTGATAAAGTAAAACGTGGACAAATAATTGCTGATGGTCCTTCTACTGATAAAGGGGAAGTAGCATTAGGTAAAAACTTAGTAGTTGCTTTTATGACTTATAATGGATACAACTACGAGGATGCTGTTATCCTTAATGAAAGAATGGTAAAAGATGATGTATTAACTTCAATTTACATAGAAGATTATGAAATACAATGTCGTGATACTAAGTTAGGACCAGAAGAAATTACTCGTGATATTCCAAATGTTAGTGAGGAAGCTCGACGTAACCTTGATGCTAATGGTATTATAAGAATTGGTACCGAAGTAAAAGAAGGCGATATTTTAGTTGGTAAAGTTACACCAAAAGGAATGGTTGAGCTTACTTCAGAAGAAAAATTATTACACGCAATATTTGGAGAAAAAACCCGTGAAGTAAGAGACACTTCTCTTCGTGTTCCACATGGAGGAGCGGGTATTGTTCATGACATAAAGATTTATACGAAAAAAGATTCAGATGAACTTCCAAGTGGAGTTAGTAAAGAAATTCGTGTATATATTGTTCAAAAACGTAAAATTCAAGTTGGTGACAAAATGGCTGGTCGTCACGGAAACAAAGGTGTTATTTCACTTGTTGCACCACAAGAGGATATGCCATATTTACCAGATGGTACCCCAGTGGATATCTTACTTAACCCATTAGGAGTTCCTTCTCGTATGAATCCTGGTCAAATACTTGAAATGCATTTAGGTATGGCTGCTAAGAAATTAGGAGTCCATACTTCTACCCCAGTATTTGATGGTGCAACTTGGGAAGATATTCAAGAAATGATGAAAGAAGCTGGAATGGATCCAGATGGAAAAACAGTTTTATATAATGGTAAAACAGGAGAACCATTTGATAACCGTGTAGCAGTTGGTGTTATGTATATGATAAAACTAGATCACATGGTTGATGATAAACTTCATGCTCGTGCAACAGGTCCATACTCATTAGTTACACAACAACCTCTTGGTGGTAAGGCTCAATTTGGTGGACAAAGATTTGGAGAAATGGAAGTTTGGGCACTATATGCTTATGGAGCTGCTCATGTACTTCAAGAAATTCTTACGGTAAAATCTGATGATGTTGTAGGTCGTGTAAAAGTTTACGAATCAATTGTTAAAGGAAAACCAATTAATCAGGCTGGAGTTCCAGAAAGTTTCCGTGTTCTTGTTAAAGAATTCCAGGCATTAGGTTTGAATATTGCTATGATTACTGAAAACGGAGAAGTTGATGTTAAAACCCTTGAAGAAGAGGAAGATAAAGAGGTTTCTCCATTATCAATAGAGGAAATAGATAATGTTTCAATGGTTAATTCAAAACAAAATATAGATGTTATATCTGAAGAAGAAGCAGTTTTGGAATCAGAAGAAATAGCTAGTGAAGAAGAGCTAGATGATTATGAGGCTGAAATGGAAGATGAGTTAGATGACATGAATGATTCTTTAATGGAAGGGGATGAAGAATAATGTTAGATGCAAATAAATTTGAAGGAATAAAAATATCTATCGCTTCACCCGAACAAATTAGAGAATGGTCTTATGGAGAAGTAAAAAAACCTGAAACGATTAATTATCGTACTTTAAAACCAGAAAGAGATGGTTTGTTTTGCGAAAAAATCTTTGGTCCAACTAAGGATTATGAGTGCTCTTGTGGTAAGTACAAAAGATTAAGATATAAAGACATTATTTGTGATAGATGTGGTGTTGAAGTTACTAAGGCTAAGGTTCGTCGTGAACGTATGGGTCATATAGAACTTGCAACGCCAGTTTCTCACATTTGGTTTTTTAAAGGAGTTCCATCTAGAATGGGATTAGTTCTTGATATGTCCCCTAGGGATTTAGAAGAAGTTTTATACTTTGTATCTTATGTGGTTATTAATCCTGGTTCAGCTCCTCTTGAAAAAAAACAAACATTATCTGATAAAGAATATCGTGCTTACTATGAAAAGTATGGAAATACGTTCGAAGTAGGTATGGGAGCGGAAGCTATCTTAAAACTTCTTAAAGAAATAAATGTAAAAGAAGAAATTAAAAAAATAGAAGAAGAGTTAGAAGGGGCTCAAGAACAAAAAAGAACAAGATTACTTAAGAGATTAGACATCTTAGATTCATTTGATAAATCAGGAAATAAACCAGAGTGGATGATTTTAACGGCTTTACCTGTTATACCTCCTGAGTTAAGACCAATGATACAACTTGATGGTGGTCGTTTTGCAACTAGTGATTTAAATGATTTATATAGACGTGTTATTAATCGTAATAATCGTTTAAAAAAATTACTTGAGTTAAATGCTCCTTCAATTATTGTTCAAAATGAAAAAAGAATGTTACAAGAAGCAGTGGATGCATTATTTGATAACGGAAGACGTGGAAGAAACGTAACGGGTCCATCTAATAGACCATTAAAGTCAATTTCTTCTATGTTAAAGGGAAAACAAGGACGTTTCCGTCAAAATTTGCTTGGTAAACGTGTTGACTACTCAGGTCGTAGTGTTATTGCCGTTGGACCAACACTTAAGATGTATCAATGTGGTATACCTAAAGAAATGGCTCTTGAATTATTTAAACCTCATGTTATTCATGGCTTAGTAGAAAGAGATATCGTACATAATATTAAATCTGCTAAGAAGTTAATAGAAAATCAGGATGAAAGAGTATGGGATGTTGTTGAAGATGTTATTAAAGAACATCCGGTAATGTTAAACCGTGCTCCAACTCTTCATAGATTAGGTATTCAAGCTTTTGAACCAAAGCTTGTTAGTGGTAAGGCAATTAGACTACATCCTCTAGTTTGTACTGCATTTAACGCTGACTTTGATGGTGACCAAATGGCAGTTCACGTACCTCTTTCAGAGGCTGCACAAGCTGAGGCAAGAATACTAATGCTTGGTGCTAATAACATTCTTTCACCAAAAGATGGAAAACCAATTGTTACCCCTTCTCAGGATATGGTATTAGGTAACTATTACTTAACGATGGAAAAAAGTGGGCTTGAAGGTGAAGGAAGGGTATTTAAAAATGCAAACGAGGCTATTGAAGCTTATGAAAGAAGAGAATTAACTCTTCATGCTAGAATTGCATTACCGGCAAAATCATTAAAATATAAAATGTTTACTGATGAACAAAAAGAAATGTACTTGGTAACAACTGTTGGTAAACTTATATTTAATGAGGTATTACCAGATGGTTTCCAATACATAAATGAACCAACTGATGAAAATTTTGAAAACTTAACTCCAATGAAATTCTTCTTAAAAAGAGGAACCAACATACCAGAAGCTATAAAAGAAATGCCTTTGGTAAAACCTTTTCCACAAGGAGCATTAAAAAGCATTATTGCTCAAATATTTAAACGTTACAAAACTACTGAAACTTCAATAATGCTAGATAGATTAAAAGATTTAGGATTTAAGTATTCAACTCTTGCAGGTATATCAATTTCAATAGCAGATGTTGAAACTAGTGAAAAGAAACATGAAATAGTTGAAAAATCTCAAAAAATAGTTGATACAATTAACAAACAATATAGACGTGGTTTGATAACAGATAGAGAGCGTTATGAAAAGGTTTGCGAAGTATGGAACAACGCAACAAGTGAAGTAGAAAAAGAATTAAAAGCAAAAGTTGAAGCACCTTCTGATAATCCTATCATGATGATGATGAATTCTAAAGCTCGTGGTAACTTATCACAATTTAGACAATTAGCAGGTATGCGTGGACTTCTTGCAAAACCAAATGGAGAAGCAGTTGAAATTCCAGTTACATCTTCATTCTTAGATGGTTTATCAGTTTCAGAATTCTTTATTTCTACTCACGGAGCTCGTAAAGGTAATGCAGATACGGCTTTAAAAACTGCAGACTCTGGTTATTTAACAAGACGTTTAGTTGATGTGGTTCAAGACGTTATTGTAAGAGAAGATGATTGCGGAACTATTCAAGGCGTTTTAGTTTCTTCTTTCATTGATGAAAATGCTGGAACCGTAATTGAAAGTTTACATGAACGTATTGTGGGACGTTATACAAATAAAAAGGTTATTAATCCAGAGACAAAAGAATTAATAGTTGATAAAAATGAGTTGATAACTGAACCTATTGCGGATAAGATTGATAAGGCGGGTATTAAAGCTGTAGAAATACGAACTGCTTTAACATGTAAAACTGAAAACGGAGTATGTAAGCATTGTTATGGTACAAACTTAGCTACTGGTAACGTGGTTGAAATAGGAGAGGCTGTTGGTATTATGGCTGCTCAATCAATAGGAGAACCAGGTACGCAGCTTACAATGAGAACATTCCATACCGGTGGTGTTGCAACTGGAGAAGATATAACTCAAGGTTTACCTCGTGTACAAGAGTTGTTTGAAGCAAGAATACCAAAAGCTAAATCTACAATTGCTGAGATAGATGGTAAAGTTACTAAGATAGATGATCTTAATGGTAAATATAAGATTGAAATTACTAATGATGTAGAATCAAGGGAACACACAACTAACTATGGTGTAAAACTTTGTGTTGAAGTAGGTTCAGAGGTTAAAGCAGGAGATAAACTTAATATAGGTTCTATTAACCCTAAGGAATTACTTGCTATAACTGATCCTATTACTGCTCAAAACTATATTTTAGCAGAAGTTCAAAAAGTTTATAAATCTCAAGGTGTTGATGTTTCTGATAAACATATCGAAATACTTGCTCGTCGTATGATTGCAAGAATTAAGATTGTAGATGGTGGTGACACTTCATTAGTATCAGGTAAATTAGTATCAATGCAAGAATTTACTAAGATTAATAAGGAAGCTATTATTCAAGGTAAAAAACCTGCAACTGGAAGACCTATAATGCTTGGTATTACTAAAGCATCTCTTGAAACTGATTCATTCTTATCAGCAGCATCATTCCAAGAAACAACAAGAATTTTAACTGATGCTGCAATTAAGGGTAAAGTAGACCATTTAACTGGATTAAAAGAAAATGTTATTATTGGTAAATTAATTCCAGCTGGAACTGGATCTAAAAATTATTCTAATGTAAAGTATAAATTGGAAAGTGAATTAGTTGAAAATGATGCCTTAGATGTATTAGAAGAGCAACTAACAGATTAAGAAAGTAAATAATACTTTCTTTTTTTGTTGACAATTTCAAAAAATTTATATATTATATATGCCGTTTGTTGGAGGTAAATTATGTATAAGAAAAGAAAAAATATTACTACATTAGCCGTAGATGAAAAATTAGCAAAAATATCAGAGGATTTATTAACGGTTAATCCAGATATTATACTTGGAATATCAAAAAAATTTATATTAAATAAAGAAAATGGTTTAGATAAAGAAATAAAGGGAAATTCAGTTATATTATCAAATACAAAAATTGAGGATATAATAATTCCATCTCCTTATAGATTAATTGGAAAAAATAATATAGGGTACTGGTTTGATGAGGATATTTTAGCTACAATTATATATATGAATATGACTTTTCATGATGGCAAAAAAATAAAGAATTTATATTTAGATTTAGATGAAAAAGAGTTGGCAAAATGTAAAGATTATAAAAATAATGGATAACTTTATAAGGTTTAAAAAAAACATCCATATTTGTATGGTGTTTTTTTTCTTTTATGTTACAATATACGTTAAGGTGATTTTATGGTTTTAGTTAATAAATTTTTAAAAACTTTAAATATAAATAAAAGTGATGTGTTAATAGTTGCGGTTTCATATGGGCCAGATTCAATGGCTTTATTAGATATTATTGGTAAAAGTTATCCTAATAATAAGATAGTATGTGCTCATGTTCATCATAATCATAGAAAAGAAAGTGATGATGAAAGTAAAAAGTTAAAGGAATTTTGTGAAAAAAGAAACTTTATTTTTGAATTTATGAAAATAAAGTCCTATAAAAATAATAAATTTACAGAAGAGGAAGCTCGTTATAAGAGGTATGAATTTTTTGAAACTCTTATTAATAAATATAATTCTAAGTTTTTATTTACCGCACATCATGGTGATGATTTAATAGAAACAATATTGATGCGAATAACAAGAGGATCAACACTTAGGGGTTATTGTGGAATAACTTTAATAAGTAATCGGGAAAATTATAATTTAATAAGACCACTTCTTTTTGTAACAAAAGATGATTTATTAAAATATTGCAAGGAAAACGGCATTGATTATGCTGTGGATAAATCTAATGATGATGATAAATATACAAGAAATAGATTTAGAAAATATATTCTACCATATTTTAAACAGGAAAATCCGTCTGTACATAGACAATTTTTAAAGTTTTCCACAGAGTTAAGTGAATATAATAATTATTTTAATAAATTAGTAGATGATTTATATCCTACTATAGTAAGTAAAAATGTAATTAACATTGATGAACTTATGAAACAGGATACTTTGATTATAAAAAGAATTATTATGAAATTTTTATATGAAAATTATAAAGATGAAATTTCAAAAGTAGGTTATGAGAACATTGATTCAATTATTACACTGATTAATAATGGAAAACCAAATGTTGAAATTATGCTACCTTGCAAAAAAAAGTTAATAAGATCTTATAATAAGATATATTTCGCAAAAGAAGAAAAGTATAATTATTACTGTTTTGTGTTTAATGAATACAGGTTATTACCTAATGGTTTCGTAATTGAACAAATAAATACTTTAGAAAATACAACTAATTTTATTACGGCTTTCAACCTTGATGATTTATGTTTACCACTTTATGTTAGAAATGTTACTAAAGGTGATAAAATTGAAGTGTTAGGTCTTAATGGTTCAAAAAAAATACATGATATTTTTATTAATGAAAAGTTGCCAAAATCCTCTAGGGAGAATTATCCTGTATTATGCGATAGTAGCGGGAAAATAATTTGGCTTCCTGGACTTAAAAAATCTAAATATGATAAATCAAAAGTTGGGAAATATGATATAATATTAAAGTATTACAAGGAGGAAAAAAATGACAGGACAAAATAGTCAAAATATGAAAAAGGGTATGTTTCCATATTTTTTACTATTAGTTATTGGATTATCAATATTATTTTTTTATAACATGACTAGTGGTACTAATAAGGAATTAACTTATAATGAGTTTAATAAAGCTCTAACTAAAAATAATATAAAAGAGGTTATAATTACACCATCAACAGCAGCTTATACGTATCAAATAACTGGTAAGTTAAAAGATGCTAAGGAAGGGGAAACGTTTAGTGTTAAAACACCACTTTCAGATACGGTAATTAATAAAATTGTAGAAGCAAGTGAGAAAAAGGATTTTAAAATAGTATCTAAATCTGATCCATCATCTAATGCTTGGATAACGTTTTTGCTTAATATAGCGCCAACTTTATTGTTAATTGGTTTAGCTTTTTGGTTTTTTACAAGACAACTTAATAGTCAAAAAGGATCAATGGATTTTGGAAGGAGTAAGGCTAGGTTAAATGCAGATAAAGGTAGAGTTACCTTTAAAGATGTAGCAGGACTTCCAGAGGAAAAAGAAGAGTTACAAGAGTTAATTGATTTCTTAAAAAATCCAAAAAAATTTACTAAATTAGGAGCTAGAATTCCTAAAGGGGTACTTTTAGTAGGGCCTCCAGGAACTGGTAAAACGCTTCTTGCTAAAGCTGTAGCAGGTGAAGCAAACGCACCATTTTATTTTATATCAGGTTCTGATTTCGTAGAATTATACGTTGGTGTTGGTGCATCAAGGGTAAGGGATATGTTTAAACAAGCAAAACAAAATGCTCCTTGTTTAATATTTATTGATGAAATTGATGCTGTAGGACGCCAAAGAGGTACAGGTATTGGTGGTGGCCATGATGAAAGAGAGCAAACCCTTAACCAATTACTAACAGAAATGGATGGTTTTGGTGCTAACGAGGGTATTATAATTATTGCTGCAACAAACAGGCCTGACGTACTTGATCCAGCTTTACTTAGACCAGGACGTTTTGATAGGCAAGTAACGGTTGCTTTACCAGAACAAAAAGCAAGGGAAGAAATATTAAAAGTTCACGCAAGAAATAAGGTTTTATCAAAGAATGTACACTTAGATAACATTGCAAAAAGAACGGTTGGTTTTTCAGGTGCTGACTTAGAGAATTTATTGAATGAAGCTGCTCTTCTTGCGGTTAGAAGAGAAAAACAGGCTATTACTATGTCAGAAATTGATGAGGCAATAGACAGAGTTATTATGGGTCCTGCTAAGGTAACTAAAAAATATACTTTAAAAGAAAAGAAACTTGTTGCATATCACGAAGCTGGACACGCAGTACTTGGTATTAAGCTTGATGATGCTAATGATGTTCAAAAGGTAACAATAATACCTAGAGGCCAAGCTGGTGGTTATAATTTAATGCTTCCAAAGGAAGAAAAATATACTGCTACTAAAACTGAGTTATTAGAGCAAATAATGGGATTACTTGGAGGACGTGTCTCAGAAGAAGTTGTGTTTGGTGAAGTTACAACAGGTGCTCATAATGATTTTGAAAAGGCAACTAAAATTGCTAGAAGCATGGTAACAGAGTATGGTATGTCTTCTTTAGGACCAATTCAATTAGAAACACCAGAGGGAAGTTCTTTTTTAGGAAGAGATTACAATAAAAATCGTAATTTTTCTGATCAAGTTGCACTTGAAATAGATAATGAAGTAAGAAAAATTATCAATGATTGTTATAATAAAGCTAAAAAAATCATTGAGAAAAATAGAGATTTACTTGATTTAATTGCGAATTCATTAATTGAGTATGAAACTTTAACTAAAGAACAAATTGATTATTTGGCAGAAAACGGAAAAATGCCTACAGATGATATGCTAGATGATGTTTCTTTAACGAAGCTAAAAGAAATGGCAAAGGAAAAGAAAATTAAAGGATTTAGTTCAATGAATAAAGATGAACTAAAAAAAGCTTTAACAGAAGAATTAACTGATAATAACAAAAACGACTAAAATTATGATGTCTACCTTTTTGGGTTCACATCATTATTAGCCGTTTTTTTTGGTAGTTTTACCTTTGTAACCTGGTTCAGTACCTTTTATATAATATAAAATTTTTTTAAGTTTTGAATCATTAGTTGCAATTTTACCCGTTTGAACATCAGTTAATACCCCAACAACGTTGTCTGGTTTTTCATACCAACTTTGTTTTTTATCTCTTAGATAGCTTTCTATTGTATCCACCCATATATTTTTTGAATATTTATATTCCTTGCTTGATAATTTTCTATTATCATCATAACCTGTCCATACTCCAATAACAATATCTGGATTATAACCAACGGTCCATAAATCATAATCTGTAGTACCACTTTTTACCGCGTATTTTTTGGTTATTTTAGGTGCTATTGAAGCACAAGTGGGTGCGGTATAACTAGTAAGAGAAATATCGTACGTATTTGATAATAACTCACTTAAAATATAAGTGTATGACTCATTTAATATTTTTTCTTTTTTGTTTTTATATTCATATATTATATCTCCGTTTCCATCTTCTACCTTTCTTATTAAATGTCCTTTAACACTGTAACCTGTGTTTGATACGGCGGCATAGGATGTTACAAACTCTGTTATAGATAGTTCGTTTGTTCCAAGAGGAAGAGAGGCATTAGCTTCTAACTTGCTTGTAATTCCCATTTTTTTAGCATATTTAACAAGCATATCTTCTCCTAAAAACAAATGTGTTTTAATAGCATATATGTTATCCGAATAACTAATTGCTAAAGCCATTGTAATGTTTGAGTTTGGATATATATTACCGTAATTGCTAGGAGAATATGAATGTCCATTATCTAACGTGAAAGTTGTTGGTTTACTAAGAAAAGTAGTAGCGGCTGTAAGACCGTTTTCAAGCGCGGCATAATAAAGTAGTGGTTTCATTGTTGAACCTACTTGTCTTTTTGATTGGATTGCTCTATTATATTGTGATTTAGAATAATCCCTTCCTCCTGCTAAAGCTATTATTTCTCCATTATTAGGATCCATCATAACCGCAGAAACCTGCATCTCGTTTTTTCCTTCTAAATTAGTTTTAATACTTTCTTCTAATTTAGTTTGCGCTTCTATATCAAGGGTAGTGTATATTTTTAAACCTTCCTGTCTAATTGTATTATCACTTACTATTTTAAGAGATTCTAGTTCGCGAATAACCGCGTCTTGATAATACATAATTGTAGATAGATTAAGATTTTCCTTTTTTCCATAATACGTAAGTTTTATATCTAAAGTTTCTTCCATTGTTTTTTTGGAAATTATTTTATTATTTACCATTGCCTGTAATATTTGTTTTTGTCTTTTTTTAGCGGCCTTTTCATCATTTAATGGTGAATAGTTATTAGGGGATTTTGGAATTCCTGCTAATATGGTACTTTCTGCTAAATTAAGGTCTTTAGAAGATTTATTAAAATAATATAATGCCGCGTTTTCTATTCCTAAAATACCATTACCATAATTAATTGTGTTTAAATAACCTTCTAATATTTCATCTTTAGAATATTGTGTTTCAAGCTTAAAAGCGTACCATGCCTCTTTTATTTTTCTTTCCCAGGTTTTATCAAATGTTAAAAATAAATTACGGGCATATTGCTGTGTAATAGTTGATGCTCCTTCTTTTAAATCTTTTGACCTAATATTAACAATGGTTGATTTTATTATTCTTGGAATATCAAATCCAGGATGATTATAAAAGTTTTTATCTTCAGAATATATTGTTGCATTTATTAAATCCTTTGATATATCTTTTAATTTTATCCATTTTTTAGTACCGTTATTACCCTCATAAAAGCTAATATTTTGTTTATCGTACATATATATACTATTTGAGTTTTTAATATCTATTTTACTGCCATATTTAGCACATAAGAATAAAATAGAGTATGAAAAGCAAAAAATAAGCATTAAAGCGATTACTATTTTAATGGTAATTTTTAATTGCCTCATTTCGTCGCCTTCTTCCTAGTTTTATTATTGGTAAAAAAACATAAAATATAAGTATTTTATTGACCTTTTTTATTTTCTATGCTATATTGACACTAGAATTTTTTTTAAGGGTGTTTTATGTCTAAAATAATAATTAAATCTAAAATATCTAGTAGTAATTTTAATATGACCACAACTAATTGTTTTGGAATAAAAAAAGATGATAAAATTACGTATAAAGATAAAGATTGCATGGTAAATATAACATTAACCAAAAACTCTATTTTTATTAATCGTGAAAATGAAGAAAAGAAAATAAAATTAAAGTTTGAAGCTGGTAATAAATGCGCAGGTAATTATATTATAAAAGACCTTAATATAAAAATAGATGTTTTTACCATAACTAAAGATATAAAAATAGGTAAAAATAAACTTTTTATAGAATATGAATTGTACGTAAAAGATGAATTTAGCGATGTTTTTATTTACACTATAGAATGGAGTGATTTATAATGAATCTTAAATTAAACATAAAAGAAATGATAAGCAAAGTACTTGATGAATTAAACTTTTTTTATGATGAAAAAGATGTTGTTATAGAAGTTCCTAAATTAAAACAAAACGGAGATTTTTCTTGCGGTATTGCAATGAAAATATCAAAAAAATTAAAACGTAATCCAAGGGAAGTAGCACAGGATATTAAAGAAAAACTATTATCTAGTGATAATATTTCAAAAATAGATGTAGCAGGGCCTGGTTTTATTAATATTTTTCTAAAAAATAAATATGTTTTTAGTGAAATATCAAATGTTATCAAAAAAGAAGATGATTATGGACGAATAAATATTGGTAATGGAAAAAAAGTAAACGTTGAGTTTGTAAGTGCTAATCCTACCGGAATTTTACATCTTGGTACTGCAAGAGGAGCGGCTTACGGAATGAATTTATCAAATATTTTATCTTTCGCGGGATTTGATGTTACTAAAGAATATTATATAAATGATGCAGGAAATCAAATAAATAATCTTGGTATTTCCATTATGGAAAGATATAAAGGTTTATGTGGTCTTAAAGAGCAACTGCCAGCGGATGGCTATTATGGTGAAGAAATAATTGACATTGCAAAAATAATTAAAGAAAAGTATGGTGATACAAAACTTGCTTCTGATTTAGAATTTTTTAAAGAGTTTGGTGTAAATTATCTTCTTAATATAATAAAAAAAGACCTAAGCGACTTTGGAGTGACATTTGATGTTTGGACTAGCGAAAAAACGATTCGTTCAAAAGGAAGAATAGAACAATCATTAAAAATTTTAAATGAAAAAGGACTTATTTTCAAACAAGATAATGCTACATTTTTAAAAACAACCGTTTATAAAGATGATAAAGATAGGGTGCTTATAAAACAGGATGGTAGTTATACTTATCTTGTCCCTGATATAGCATATCATTTGGATAAGTTTGATAGGGGCTTTGATGAGTTGGTTGACGTGTTTGGCGCTGACCATCATAGTTATGTTTCAAGGCTAAAAGCTAGTATTGAAGCTTTAGGATATGATAAAGATAAATTAGAGGTTAGACTTCTTCAAATGGTTAGATTACTTCGAAAAGGAGAAGTAGTCAAAATGAGTAAACGTACTGGAGGAAATATTACCATAAAAGAATTGGTTGAAGAAATTGGTAAAGATGCTGCTAGATATTTTTTTGCAACTAGATCTTTAGATACTCAGATGGATTTTGATATAGATTTAGCTCTTAAAAAAACCAATGATAATCCACTTTATTATGTTGGATATGCTCATGCTAGAATATGTTCAATATTAAATGAAGCTGAAAAAAAAGATATTCCATTTAGTAAAGATATAACAATAATAGATGATGAAGAATCAAAAGACTTAATTATTAAGGTATATGAATTTTTAGATGTTATAACGAATGCCGCAATAAAAAAAGAACCTCATTTGATTACTAATTACGTGTATGAATTAGCAGGAATGTTCCATAATTATTATGGTAAACATAGAATATTAACTGATGATATAAAAGAATCATCAGAAAGGTTAAGTATAATAAAAACCGTTCAAATTACAATAAAAAATGCTTTAAGACTTATTGGTGTTGAAGCTATAGATAAAATGTAGGAGGAAATAATTATGAACGTAAGAAAAATGTCTTTAGAGGAATTAGAGCTATTATCTTATACTGATATAGCTTATGAACTTCTTAAACTAGATAAAAAGCCAAAAACAACTCCTGTTCTATTTGCAGAAGTATGTAAATTATTAGAAATAAACGAATATACAATGTTTGATTTAATTGGTGATTTTTATACTAATTTAACCACTGATAAAAGATTTGTTTTACTAGATAATGCGGAATGGGACTTAAAAGAGTTTCATGCGGTAAAAGCAATTGTTGTTGAAGAAGAAGATGAGGATGAATCTGAAGAAACAGAAGATGAAGAAGAACAAGAGGACGAATTAGCAGATGATGTTTTAATAACGGATGAAGATGATTTTGATGATACAGACGAAATGGACGATTTAGAGGATTTAGCAATTGTAAGTGAAGAAGAATTAGAGGAATAACATGTTTGATAGATTAGAAGATATAAGAAAAAGAAATGATTTTATAACAGAAGAATTAACTAAACCTGAAGTTATAAGTGATGTTGCTAAAACTACCCTTCTTTCTAAAGAGCAATCTGATTTGTCCGAAATAATTGAATGTTATAATGCTTATTTAAAGGCAAAAAGCGATTATGAAGAAGCAAAGGCTCTTTCTAATGATCCAGAATTTGCTGAGTTTGCAAAGGAAGAGGAAGAAAGACAAGAGCAAAAACAAAAAGAGTTAAAAAAAGAATTGGAAATATTATTATTACCAAAAGATCCAAATGATGGAAAAAACATAATTATTGAAATAAGAGGAGCTGCAGGAGGAGATGAAGCCAATCTTTTTGCAGGAGATCTTTATGATATGTATGTTAAATATGCTGAATCCCAAGGTTTTAAGATTGAAAACTTAGAAAGTACACCAGGAACAAGTGGGGGATTTTCTGAAATATCATTTATGGTAAAAGGAAATAACGTTTATTCTAAATTAAAATACGAATCAGGTGCTCACCGCGTACAAAGAGTTCCTGCAACTGAATCTCAAGGAAGAGTTCATACATCTACCGCAACAGTATTGGTTATGCCAGAAGTAGATGACGTTGATTGTAAACTTGATATGAATGATATAAGAATAGATATTACCAGAAGTAGTGGTTGTGGTGGACAAGGTGTAAATACTACAGATAGTGCTGTTAGATTAACCCATATTCCTACTGGAATTGTTGTTTATTCCCAAACTGAACGTTCTCAAATAAAAAATAAAGAAAAAGGAATGAAAATATTACAGTCAAGGGTTTATGACTTAATGATGAGAAAGCAAGAAGAAGAACTTGGGGCTGAACGTAAAAATAAAATAGGAACTGGTGATAGATCAGAAAAAATAAGAACATATAATTATCCACAAAACAGGGTAACTGATCATCGTATAGGCTATACAACTAATTCATTAGATCGGGTAATGAACGGAAAGTTAGATGATATAATTGAGGCTTTAATAACAGAAGATCAAAGAAGAAAATTAGCTGGAGAGTAATTCTTCGGTTTTTTTTATTTTCTTTGATAAAATTAAATGCTATAATTAGGTGGGTGATAAAATGTATTTTTTCAAAAATTATAAAGGAGAGGACTTAACTAACTAAGTTCTTAGATCCCCTCAAATAGAACAAATTTTAAGTGATGCGGAATTTTTAAATTATATTTTAAAACGCGAAAATCACTATTGTTTCGTGTGGTTGCTTGCAGAATTTCAAAAAAATACAAAATTATCTAATATATTTTTAACTAATGAATTTTTAGATAGAATCGTAGATGATGAACGAGCAAATGATAATGAAATAAACTATCAAAGGTATGCTAGTGAAAGTTTAAATGAAAATTATTTTGGTAGAAAAATATAAAATATTATTTTAAGGATGAAGTTATATGAAAAAAGAGCTTGAGTATTTAAAAAAATATTATCATGGAAACATGAATTATGCTTTAAAAAGATTAGCCTCTGGTGAGGCTGTACAGTATATAGTTGGTAATGTTGATTTTTATGGATATATAATAGATGTTGACAAAAGGGTTTTAATTCCAAGAAGGGAAACTGAAGAATTAGTAGAATTTGTAATAGAAAAATCTAAAAGTTTTACAAATCCATGCATAATTGATGTAGGAACTGGAAGTGGTGCTATTGCAATTAGTTTAGCAAAGGAACTTAACCTTCATGTTTATGCTTCTGATATAAGTTTAGATGCCTTAGAAGTTGCTAAAAATAATACTGTTAAAAATAATGCAAATATAACTTTTTTTCAAGGTGATATGTTAAAACCATACATAAAAAAAAATATGAAAGTAGATATTATAGTAAGTAATCCTCCGTATATAAAGTATGAAGAAAAAATTGATGATGTTGTAAAAAATAATGAACCTAATTTAGCTCTTTATGCTAAAAATAATGGTTTAGAATTTTATGAGAAAATTCTAAAAGATGCAAAAAAAATAGTGAAAGATAAGTTTTTAATTGCGTTTGAAATAGGTGTTGGACAAGCAAAAGATATAAAGTGGTTAGCTAAAAAATACTTAATTGATGTTAATGTCGAAGTGAAAAAAGATTTGTCGGGTAAAAATAGATTTGTTTTTGTATATAATTATTAAAAATCACTCACTAGTTAATAGAGGTGATTTTTTATGAAAAAAATTATATTAGTTATACTTGCTAGTTTATCTTTAATTTTAGTTTCAAATAAAAACAATGATAAACCGGTTAAAATTCCTAATTCTGCTATAAGATTTAGAGTATTAGCAAATAGTAATTCACCAAGGGATCAAAAAATAAAACAGGATGTTAGAGATAAAATGCAGCAAGAACTATATGATTTGCTTAAATATACTAATAGTATTAATGATGCTAGAACAACAATTATGGATAACATGGATAATTTTAAATTAATATTAGATGATGAAATGAAAAATATTGATTATTCTTATACGATTGATTATGGAATGCATGAGTTTCCAAGTAAGATTTATAAAGGAATAACTTATAAGGCTGGTGAGTATGAATCATTACTAGTTACTCTAGGAGAAGGAAAAGGTGATAATTGGTGGTGCGTGTTATTTCCACCGTTATGTTTATTAGAAGCGGAAGAAACAACGAATACTAATGATGTGGAGTATAAATCTTTTATAAAAGAAATAATAGAAAAATATTTTTAGTATTAATGTAATAATATAATGTAGGAAGGTGATTTTCATCGCAAGCATTATATTAATAGCAATAAGTCTTAGTATGGACGCATTTGCACTTGCAATATCTTATGGTATAAAAAATGTTAGTATAAAAAATGTTATAATAACGGCAATAACCGTCGGGATATTTCACTTTTTTATGCCATTATTAGGAAGTTTTATAGGAACACCATTATTTGAATACACAATAATTAAACCAAGGTTAGTTTTATTTTTAGTTTTTTTAATCCTTTCTTTAGATATGTTTATTCAATTTTTTGAAGAAAAACCAAAAATACGAGAATTAAATGTTATTGGGACTCTTTTTTTTGCTGTATCAGTAAGTTTTGATAGTCTTTCAGTAGGATTAGGACTTAAGTATATTTACGATAATATTTTAATAGCAATATTTACTTTTTGTATTATAAGTGCATTTTTTACTACTATGGGTTTTATTCTTGGTAAAAAACTATCAGAAAAAATAGGGAAGTATTCGTTTTTGGTAGGAAGTATCACTTTATTTTTTTATTCTATATGGATATTGACAAAATGAAGAAATAGTGATAATATATACGGCATTCAAACAAAAGGGGGAGATTTGAATGAAAAATATACCTAATAAAAGAAAAAAAGATGTTACTGCAGCTTTTATGTCTTTATTTTTATCAGGTGCCTTATTAGTAGGTGGAACTTTTGTTGGAAAAATTTTTAAAAAATCAAAAGCTCCTGTAAATTCAAAACCAGAAACAACTATGGTTACACCAGAATTAAGTGAATTGGTTTTAAGTGAAGGTTTTGATATAAATGATCCAAAAGCGGTAGATAAAAGGGCGAAAGATATATATAATTTATCCGAAAAGGAATATACGGTATTGGACATAAAAAACATGATTTATTTACTAAATGAAATGTATGATAATATCGCTTTTCCAAAAAATGTAAAAACAAACGATCAAAAATACATGTACTTTTACGATGTATTATCATTAACGCTAGGACGAGTTTTAAGTGATTACGTAGCAGATTATGAGGTTTCATTACATCAAATTCTTGATGATGAAAATCTTACATTTGTAGGTAATACTGGTTCTGTTCCTTGTGCTTACATGTTTATGCCTAGTGATAGTGAGACTAAAAAACTTGCTATAGATATTGCTAAGATTTATTATGAACAACGTACTAACATAAGAAACGGAAAAAAAGCTTCAATGAGTGTTACTGCTAATGATTATTATAAATTACTTGAAAAGACAAAAAAATCAAATTTAAAGACTGGTGATAAATTATTAATATTTGAGCAGTTTGGTGCTACAAAATCGCTTTTTACTCCATTTTTAAGTGAAAAGTATGCTGAAGAACTTGATGCTGTTTCAAGATCTATGGCAACTAGCATGAACAAATTATTTGAAACTGCTGCTGAAAACTTAGATGTACCAGCTGAATTATTTGATGGAACTTGTGATGAGAAGATTGAAAAACTAACTGAAGAGTATAGAAGTAAAGACTTGCAAGATGCTAAAGAAAGAGTTACAAATGCTTCTATTGCTAGTGAAACAAGTGTAGTAAATCAAGGTGGAAGTAAGGTTAGTGGTTCTAAAGGAAAACAAGAAGTAATTCAAGGTGAGGTAACTACAAGAGTTACTACTAGTGAATTTGT
Source organism: uncultured Bacilli bacterium (assembly GCA_947589105.1). Lineage (GTDB taxonomy): Bacteria > Bacillota_I > Bacilli_A > RF39 > UBA660 > Aphodocola. The sequence goes on from CANQBL010000001.1 coordinate 170,300, forward strand.
TGTTGAAATACCTAATGAAGGTACTTATACACAATACATTCCAGGAGGAGAGGTTGTGGAAGAAAACACAACTAAATCATCAGCAAAACCTTCTACAACAACTTATGTTGATGATGAGAATATTCCTGTAATGGATGATAAAGAATTTTTTGCTCAAGCAAGTTATGATGATATTAAAGATTATAAAAAGAAAACTTCTTCAATTGGATATGGTTTGATGGCAACAGGAACATTAGGACCAGTTCTATTTAAAAAGAAGAAAAGAAGTAAATAATGTATACACTAGAATGTAAATTCTAGTGTTTTTCTTTGACTAAAAATGTAAAATATAATAAAATCATTTTAGAGGATGATAACATGTTGGTAAATAGTAAGAAACTTTTTGATTCTGCTTTGAGGGAAGGTTATGCTATACCTTCTTATAACATAAATAATTTAGAATGGGTAAGGTATATTTTAGAAGCTTGTAATGAGGATAAAAGTCCAGTTATTTTAGCGGTAACCCCATCTTCAATTAAGTATTTTGGTGGATACAAAATAGTAACAAATATAGTTAAATGTATGATTGAAGAATTAAATATAAAAATTCCAGTCGTTTTACATCTTGATCATTCAAAGAATTTTATATCTTGTAAAAAAGCTATAGATGCTGGTTTTACTTCTGTGATGATAGATGCCTCTGATAAGTCTTTTGAGGAAAATATATCAATTACTAGTCAAGTGGTAAATTATGCAAAGAATAAAGAAGTTAGTGTTGAAGCAGAACTTGGAAATTTTGATTTTTCCAGTGCTGGTTCTTCTTATGTGTATTCTGATTTAGAACAAAGTAAGGATTTTGTATATAGAACTGGTATAGATTCTTACGCTCCAGTTATAGGTAATATTCATGGTTTATATGATGGTGATGAAAAATTAAATTTTGAACTTTTAGGAGCTATTTGTAAAGAAGTTAAGGTTCCATTGGTATTGCATGGGGCATCAGGCTTAGATGAGAATAAACTTAGAACTGCTATTTTTTGTGGGGTTACAAAAGTTAATATCAACACTGAATTAATGTGTGCTTGGTCTTCTAAAGTAAAGGAATATATAAATAATAATAAAGAGATTTACGATCCAAGAAAAATAATTTCATCTGGGGAGGATGCTTTAAAGGAAGTTATTCATTGTAAAAATAATATAATTGGTAGTAAAAATAAATTATAGCAGGGCAGATTAATCACCCTTTTTAAGGAAAATAATAAAATAAAGTAGTAGATATGGAGGAGTAATATGCACAGGATGATAATTGAAGGCGGTAGAGAATTAAGTGGAGAAGTACGAATTAGTGGTTCAAAAAATAGTGCTGTAGCCCTTGTGCCTGCCGCTGTTTTATGTGATGAAGAAGTAACGATTGCTAACGTACCAAATATTTCTGATATTAAAGCTTTGGAAGAAATTTTAAATTATTTAGGAGCAAAAGTTGAAAAACAAAAAGATATAATAAAGATAGACTCTTCAAAAATAGAAAATAAACTTATCCCAGAAAAAATTTCAAAAAAATTAAGAGCGTCATATTATTTTATGGGTGCCCTTTTAAGTAGGTTTAAAAAAGTAGAAATGTATTTTCCAGGAGGTTGCTCTATTGGTGCAAGACCAATAAATCTTCATTTAAAGGGTTTTGAGGCTATGGGTGCAAAGGTAACAGAAAATGATAATTTATTTACAATTACCGCCGATAATTTAAAGGGTGCAAAAATAAACTTAGATTTTGCTTCAGTAGGGGCTACTATTAATATTATGTTGGCGGCTGTAAAAGCAAATGGGACTACCGTTATTTCTAATGCTGCAAAAGAACCGCATATTGTTAATGTAGCTACGTTTTTAAATAATATGGGTGCAAAAATAAGTGGTGCAGGAACTAGCGAAATTAAAATTATAGGAGTAAAACACTTACATTCTTGTTTTCATGAGGTAGTTCCAGATTATATAGAAACGGGTACTTACATGATTTTGGCAAGCGCTATTGGAAAAGATATGACAATAACTAACATTATTCCTGATCACGTTGAATCTTTAATATCAAAGCTAGAGGAAATGGGTGTACCAATGCAAATAGGAATAGATTTTATAAGAATAAGCGCTCCTCAAAAATTAAAACAAACTAATATTAAAACACAGGTATATCCTGGTTTTCCAACAGATTTACAACAACCAATAGCGGCGCTTTTAACGCAAGCTTCTGGCAAATCAATTATAAATGAAACAATTTGGGAAAACAGATTTTTAAATTTGTTAGAATTAAATAAAATGGGAGCTACAACTGAAACTCTAACTAATTCAAAAGCGGTAATAATTGGGCCTTCAAAGTTAAAAGGTAAAAAGGTAAAGGCAACGGATTTAAGAGCAGGGGCATCACTTGTTATTGCGGGATTAATTGCAGAAGGTAAAACAATTATTGAAAATGCTGATTACATATTAAGAGGGTATGAAAATATAATTGAAAAACTTACTAATGTAGGTGCTAAAATAAGCCTTGAAGAAATAGAATAGTATTGTTATAAATACTATTTTATTTTGGGGTGAAATATTTGAAAAGAAGATATAAACTTTTAATAGGTTTTATAATTAGTGGTATTATTTTAATTACAATTTTTTTAATAACTAAGGATAGGAAAGTATATTATTTATCTTTAGGGGATTCTCTTGCACAGGGACAAACTCCTTATAATACGATAGAACAAAGTTATGGAGATTATATTGCAGATTACTTAAAAGATAAAGAAGTATTGGAATTCTATACAAAAAAGTTTTCTAAAAGTGGCTATAGAAGTATAGATTTACTAAATGATTTAAATAAAAATAAACAAATAAAAGTAGATGGTAAAAAAATAACTTTAAAAAATGCTCTTATAAAGGCGGATTTAGTTACTGTAAGTATTGGAGCTAATGATTTATTTTATAAACTTAACGTTGGAAATGAATTTGACTTAAATGAGTTTGATGATATATATACTTATGTTGACGAAACAATTTTAGATGTCGATAAGCTTCTTTATGAACTTAGAAAATCTTGCAAAGAACAAATTATGGTTTTTGGATTTTATAATCCATTTACTAATTTTTCATCTTCACTTTCATCTATGGTAGAACCAATTATTATTTATGCTAATACTAAGATGCAAACTCTTGTAAAAAAATATGACATGACGTATGTTGATATTCATGATTCTTTTTTGGCAAATGATAATTATCTTCCTAGTACTCTTGAAATACATCCTACAAAAGCGGGATATCAGGCAATGGCAAAAAGTGCAATAAAACTGATTGATGAAAAAATGCTTGCAAAATAATTCAACTATTGTTATAATATAATGGATTTTATATCTATGACTTATTTTAAGTCATGGCGAAAGGAGCTAAAAGTATGCCAAAAAAAGAAAGTATTTATAAAACTTCAACTGTTACATGTACTTGTGGTGCTACGTTTGAAACAAAATCAATTAACGATAAAATTCACGTAGAAGTTTGTTCAAAATGTCATCCATTCTATACTGGTCAAGCTACTATGCAATCTAAGACTGGTAGAGCAGAGAAGTTTAATAAAAAATATGGTTTAAAAAACAATACTGACGCACAAACTGCTGCATAGTATTTTTCTTTGAAATTAAATCAAATATATTGACAGTAAACACAAAATAGTGTTATATTATTATAGCTGATTAATTAAGTCTTGCTTTTTGGTAAGACTTAAAAATATATCAAAAAAGAAACACCAGGTAGTGTGTTAAGAAAGGAGTAGAAATTATGCCTACAATAAACCAAATTCTTCGTCACGGAAGAAAAGATAAGAAGCGTAAACCAAAAGCACCAGTTTTACTTGTTAGAACTAATACTCTAAAAAAGAAAAACGTGCCTGCTAATTCTCCACAAAAGCGTGGAGTATGTACTCGTGTTGGAACTATGACTCCAAAGAAACCAAACTCTGCATTACGTAAGTATGCACGTGTACGTTTAAGTAATGGTTACGAAGTAACTGCTTATATTCCAGGACAAGGACACAACTTACAAGAGCATAGCGTTGTTTTAATACGTGGTGGTCGTGTAAAAGACCTTATCGGTGTACGTTATCACATCATAAGAGGTACTTTGGATACTGCTGGAGTTGCTGATAGAAAGCAAGCAAGAAGTAAGTACGGAGCAAAAAAACCAAAAAAATAAAAAATAAAAAATAATAAAGGAGGACAAATATGCGTAAAAGACGTGCTGTAAAAAGAGACGTATTACCAGATCCAGTCTATAATTCTAAAGTAATTACAAAACTAATTAATCAAATTATGCTAGATGGTAAACGTGGAAAAGCAGAAACTATCGTTTATGATGCGTTCGATATGATTCATGAAAGAACCAAAGAAAACGCAAATGACGTATTTAAAAAAGCCATGGAAAACGTAACTCCTGCACTAGAAGTTAGAGCTCGCCGTGTTGGTGGTGCTAACTATCAAGTTCCAGTGGAAGTTAAACCAGCTAGAGCACAAGCATTAGCTCTTCGTTGGATAGTTAATTCATCTCGTTCTCGTGGTGGTAAAACAATGGCTGAAAAATTAGCTAATGAAATTATTGATGCTTCAAATGCAACAGGAGCAGCAGTAAAGAAAAAAGATGATACTCACAGAATGGCAGAAGCTAATAAAGCATTTGCTCATTATCGTTGGTAGGAAAGGATTTAGTATATGGCTCGTGAATATTCATTAGAAAATACTCGTAACATTGGTATTATGGCTCACGTAGATGCTGGTAAGACCACATGTACCGAGCGTATTTTGTTCCATACTCATAAGATTCATAAAATTGGTGAAACTCATGATGGTGAATCTCAAATGGATTGGATGGAACAAGAAAAAGAACGTGGTATTACCATTACTTCAGCTGCAACAACTGCATATTGGAAGGGTACCCGTCTTAATATAATTGATACCCCTGGACACGTAGACTTTACTATTGAAGTTACAAGATCGTTAAGGGTATTAGATGGTGCTGTAACTGTTCTTGATTCTCAAAATGGTGTTGAACCTCAAACTGAAAATGTTTGGCGTCAAGCAACGGATATGCATGTTCCAAGACTTGTTTTCTCAAATAAGATGGATAAAATGGGAGCTGATTTTGCTGCAAGTGTTGAATCTATTAAGTCAAGACTTGGTGTAAAAGCAACGGCTATCCAATGGCCAATTGGTGCTGAATCTGATTTCAATGGAATAATTGATTTAGTTACTATGAAAGCTTATCAATATGATGGAAAACCGGAAGAAAATGCGGTTGAAATCGAAATTCCAGCTGATTTAAAAGCTATAGCAGAAGAAAAAAGAATTGCTATGATTGAGGATGCTGCTGAATTTGATGAAGAATTAATGGAAAAATATTTAGAGGGTGCTGAAATAAGTGTTGATCTAATTAAAAGAGCAATTAGAAAAGGTGTTCTTGCTGTTGAAATGTTCCCAGTTATGTGCGGTACTGCATTAGGAAACATTGGTGTTAAATTAGTTCTAGATGCAGTAGTTGATTACTTACCAGCTCCAACTGATATACCTGCAATTAAAGGTCATGATCAAAACAATAATGAGATTGAAAAACATGCTTCAGATAGTGAACCATTTGCTGCTTTGGCATTTAAAATCATGACTGACCCTTTTGTTGGTAGATTATCATTTTTCCGTGTATATTCTGGAACGTTAAGTAGTGGATCTTACGTGCTTAACGCAAATAAAAATGTTAAGGAAAGAGTTGGCCGTATCTTACAAATGCATGCTAATAATCGTACTGAAATTTCTGAAGTATACGCAGGGGATATAGCAGCTGCTGTAGGACTTAAAAATACAACAACTGGAGACACACTTTGTGATGAAAAACATCCAGTAATATTAGAAAAAATGGTTATCCCTGAACCAGTTATTTCTATAGCAATAGAACCAAAAAGTAAGGGTGACCAAGAAAAAATGTCTACTGCTTTACAAAAACTAGCTGAAGAAGACCCAACTTTTAGGGCTGAAACTGATCAAGAATCAGGCCAAACAGTTATTTCTGGTATGGGAGAACTTCACTTGGATGTATTAGTAGATAGAATGAAAAGAGAATTTGGAGTAGAAGCAAATATTGGTAAACCACAAGTTGCTTACCGTGAAACTTTAACTTGTGCTGGAGATTGCGAAGGTAAATATATTAAACAATCTGGTGGTCGTGGTCAATATGGTCATGTATGGGTTAAGTTTGAACCTAATAAAGATCAAGGATATGAATTTGTTGATGCTATAGTTGGTGGTGTTGTTCCTCGTGAATATATACCAGTAGTAGATAAAGGATTACAAGAGGCAATGAAAACAGGTGTTCTTGCTGGATATCCTATGATAGATGTTAAAGCAACTTTATTTGATGGTTCATACCATGATGTTGACTCTAATGAAATGGCATTTAAAGTTGCTGCTTCATTAGCTCTTAAAGAAGCTAAGAAAAACTGTAAACCAGTTTTACTTGAACCAATAATGAAAGTTGATATAACTGTACCAGATGAATATATGGGTAACGTAATGGGAGATATTACATCTCGTCGTGGTCGACCAATGGGACAAGAATCTGTTGGTAACGCACTTAAGATTAGTGCATACGTACCATTATCAGAAATGTTTGGTTATGCAACATCTTTAAGATCTAATACACAAGGTCGTGGAACATTTATTATGTTCTTTGATCACTATGAAGAAGTACCTAAGAGTATTTCTGAAGACATCATTAAGAAAAATGGTGCTCAATAATAAATAATCCTAAGGGAAAAAGCTTGATATTTTCCCTTAGATTAGATAAAATATATATGTAATTTATATAGGGAGGAAATTAAAAATGGCAAAAGAAAAATTTGATCGTTCTAAACCACATGTTAATATTGGTACTATTGGACACGTTGACCATGGTAAAACAACTTTAACTGCTGCGATCACAAAAAGATTATCTCAAAAAGGTCAAGCTAAATTCGAAGATTATGCAGATATCGATAAGGCACCTGAAGAAAGAGAACGTGGTATAACAATTAATACTGCACACGTTGAGTATGAAACTGATAAACGTCACTATGCTCACGTTGACTGCCCAGGACATGCTGATTATGTTAAAAACATGATTACTGGTGCTGCTCAAATGGATGGTGCAATTCTTGTTCTAGCTGCAACAGATGGACCAATGGCACAAACTCGTGAACACATCTTACTTGCTCGTCAAGTTGGAGTACCAAGAATGGTTGTATTCATGAATAAGTGTGACATGGTTGATGATCCAGAAATGTTAGATTTAGTTGAAATGGACGTTCGTGAGTTATTAAACAAGTACGGTTTTGAAGGAGATGATACTCCAGTTATTCGTGGTTCAGCTTTAAAAGCTCTAGAGGGTGATCCTGAATATGAAAAGAATATTGATGAATTAATGGATGCTGTTGATGAATGGATTCCAACTCCTGAAAGAGACAACTCAAAACCATTCTTAATGTCAATCGAGGACGTATTTACTATTACAGGTCGTGGAACTGTTGTTACAGGACGTGTTGAACGTGGACAATTAAAATTAAATGATGAAGTTGAAATTGTTGGTTTAAAAGACACTCAAAAAACAGTTGTTACTGGTATTGAAATGTTCCGTAAGCAACTAGACTATGCTGAGGCAGGAGATAATGCTGGAGTATTATTACGTGGTATTGCTCGTGAACAAGTACAACGTGGTCAAGTTCTTGCTAAACCAGGAACTGTTACTCCTCATACTAAATTTGAAGGTCAAGTTTATGTATTGAGTAAAGAAGAAGGTGGAAGACACACTCCATTCTTCTCAAATTACAGACCACAATTCTATTTCAGAACTACAGACGTAACAGGTGTTGTTACTTTACCTGAAGGAACTGAAATGGTTATGCCTGGTGATAATGTTACAATGTCAGTTGAATTAATAGCTCCAATCGCACTTGAAAATGGTACTAAATTCTCTATCCGTGAAGGTGGACGTACTGTTGGTGCTGGTGTTGTTACTAAGATTGATGCTTAATAAAATAAAAGACATTCACATGAATGTCTTTTTTTTGTTAATTAATATTACAAAATTAAAATACATAGTTTATTTATTTAATATTTTGTATTAACAGTTTTTATTTTTTTTAGCAAATCTTTTAAAGAATGCTCTTTATCTACTATATAATAGTCGATACCAGCTTTTTTTGCACCTTTTGCATCACTTATTAAATCATCACCTATCATTATACATTTGTCTTTACTTGTATCTCCTACAGCAAGTTCAAATGCTTTTAAGGTAGGCTTTAAAGCATCTTCGCCTGAAATAATTTTATCTATATATTTGTATAATCCAGCTTTTTTTAATCGATGTATTTGAGTTTTTCTAAACCAATTAGTTAAAATAGTTATATTTTTATTATTATTCTTTAAATATTTAAATAATTCTAATGCACCATCTATAGTTGTATCAATTATTTCACGTTCATCAAAATCTATCCAATTTTTAAGTAAATCAACACTAATATCAAATCCGTAACTTTTAAAATGCCTACTTAGTAATTGTAAATCATATTTAGGAGATTTGTTTTCAAATTCATTTATAATTTGTTGCTTTTTATTTAAAAAGCTCTCTAATTGTTCTGGCTTTATCACTTTTTTAAAATAATCGTTTTCGAAGGACCAATCTGGAATTAAAATTGTATAATCAATATCAAATATGTATTTATCATAATCTTTCATTACGTTAATCCTTTTTAATTGTTTTAAATAGTAGTATACTAAATTGGAGTGTTAAGCCAGTTAATAATTGGATTTAGTTTACTACCTGTATAATAAGCCTTTTTATTGATTACTAAATCGAATTCGCCAACATATTCAACAATTTTATTGGATAATTCTCTTTTTAATTGATTATCATATTCTGTATTATTAAATTCTCCAGTCATGCCATTAAAATCAATAATTTCATAGCCTTGTTTTGCAAATTCTTGAATTAATTGCCATCTAAGCAAGTATTCAGGATTTTGCTCTTTAAAATTATTATTTACCCCACTTGCTATTATTGTTACGGTTTTTCCATATTTTAAAACTGCAACACCAGCTATTACTAAGCCACTTGGATATTGTTGAAATAAATTTATAGCTTTTAACATGTTCGTTTTATATTTTGATACTAGTTCATCAGATTTTAATTTTTCATTGATAATCATTTCTTTATTTGGATTATTCCAATCTTGCATTTGAGCGTTTAATTCGCTATTTCTTTGTTCTTCTTTTTCATATAGAGTTTTACTTGAATTTACGTATGATACTGGCTCTAACTTTGTAAAATAAACTTCGAAGCCACCATTTTTACCAAAAAACTCATAATAATCTAAATAATACTCTAATGGAGGAACTGGTTTATTTATCAATGTAAATAATAAATTAATATCATTTGTGGTTCCTTTGTATACTTTGTTACCCTTTTTAGTAGATTCTTTTATTTTTTCCCTAGCTTCTTTTGATATGGAATTGTATAAGGTTATAATGTTTTTATTTAAGGTAACGAGCGAATTCCACCTTGGTTTACTAGCTTCCATTTTATTATTATATCCCATGTGGATGTATCCTAGTTTTTGTAGTTTTTGAACAAATGACGTGTTATTTTGTACATCTATTTTTTCACTGCCATCAAAATTATGTTCTTTATATACAATTAAAGGATCTACTTTAAGATATGTAAAACCTCTTTTAGATAAAAAATCTTTTAAACTATTTGTAAATTCGGTTACTAAATCTTCGTTATTCCAATCAATTAAAAAACCTCTAGGTGCATATCCCATTTTCCTTTTATTGTTTTTTTCATTTTTTACTATCATTAAAGTTGCGGCTTTTATATTGTTTACCTCGTCAACTAAACCTAGATAATATGAATTATAACCATGTTTATTCATAAATTTACCATAATTACTAGTTTGATAAAAGTTTTGGTTAGGATGTGATATAGCAAATTGATCAAATTTTATCTCATCAAGAAGCACTATTTGCATAAACATCCCTCCCTTTATTCTTACACCTTATTATAACCCATAACAACTTATAAAGTCAATTTACAAGTATAAAATAAACACTTAAATTTTATTATTTTAAATGTTATAATAATTATATAATTAAGGAGGATAAGTATTATGAAAATAAAAGATATAAAGGCAAGAGAAATTTTGGATTCTAGGGGTAATCCAACTGTAGAAGTAGATGTTGTTTTAGAAAATGGAATAACTTCTAGAGCAGCGGTTCCTTCTGGGGCATCAACAGGTGAAAGGGAAGCTCTTGAAATGAGAGATAATGATAAGTCAAGGTTTAATGGTAAAGGGGTGTTAAATGCCGTTAAGAACGTTAACGAAAAAATAAAACCAGTTATAATTGGCTTGGATGTATTAGATCAATATAAAATAGATAATACTATGATTGAACTTGATGGAACTAAAACAAAAAGTAATTTAGGAGCGAATGCAATATTAGGGGTTTCTATGGCTTGTTTAAAAGCTGCAGCAAAGGTAAAAAATATGCCTCTTTATAAATATGTTGGAGATGGAAAAACTCTTCCTGTACCTATGATGAATATATTAAACGGTGGAGCTCACGCAGATAATAAACTTGATTTTCAGGAATTTATGATTATTCCACAAAGAAATACGATTCATGAAAGAATAAGGGTTGGTGCTGAAGTCTTTCATTCCTTAAAAAAAGTGTTAAATGATAGGGGTCTTTTTACTGGTGTGGGTGATGAAGGAGGTTTTGCTCCAGATTTAGAATCTAATACAGAGGGATTTGAACTTATTATGGAAGCTATAAAAAAAGCTGGTTATGAGCCTGGAGTAGATGTTAAATTAGCCATTGATGTAGCAGCTTCTGAATTTTATAGTGAAGGAAAATATAATTTAGTAGGCGAAGGTAGGTCTTTAACCACTGATGAACTAATAGAATTTTACAAGGAATTAGTTAGTAAATATCCTATTATTTCAATAGAAGATCCCGTTGATGAAAATGATTGGGAAGGTTTTGCTAAAATAACTAAAGAGCTAGGAGATAAGGTTCAATTAGTAGGAGATGATTTATTTGTTACGAATAAGGAATGCTTACAAAAGGGTATAGATATGAAAGCAGGGAATGCGATATTACTTAAGGTTAACCAAATAGGTACGATAACACAAACTCTAGAAACGATTAAGTTAGCTAAAGAAAATGGTTATAATACAATAATATCTCACAGATCTGGTGAAACAGAAGATACTATAATAGCAGATTTAGCAGTTGGACTTGATTTAGGACAAATAAAAACTGGTTCTATGTCTAGAACTGATCGAATTTGCAAATATAATCAGTTAATTAGAATAGAAGAAGAATTAGAAAACTAGTTATATTTGTTTGCTATTTATCCTATAATATGTTAAAATAACAAATAGTTAAGGAGGGCTATTATGCTTACCGTATTAATGATTATATCTATTTTGCTTATAATTATTGTACTTCTTCAAAGTGGTAAAGCTGAAAGTGGGAGTATAATAACTGGTGGCAATGCTGATTTATTTATGAATAGAAAAGAACGAGGCGGGGAGTTATTTATTACTAGATTAACTTATGCTTTAGGTATTGCTTTCTTTATTATATGTATAATAATGGACATGTAAGAAAAAAAGACTTGGTTAAGAGTCTTTTTTTGTTTTATAATATATATAGAAAGATAGGAGAAAGCATATGAAAGATAGAATATTAAACGTTTTAAAAAGTCAAGATAAGGCTTTTACTGCTTTTGAACTAAAGAATGTATTAGGATTAGATACTACTGAGGAAGTAAAAGAAATGTTTTCTATTTTAAATGAGCTTGAAGGAAATTTATCTATTTATCATACAAATAAGGATAAATACATGGCCTTTGAATATAGTCATTTAAAAAAAGGAAAAATAAATGTTTCTGAAAAGGGATTTGGTTTTGTTTTAATGGATAATGAAGAAGATATTCACGTTGATAATAAATATTTAAATGGCGCTATAACTGGAGATGTGGTTATTGTAGAGATAATAAATAAAAGTAAAGGCGTTAAAAGAGAGGGACGAGTACTTAGAATACAGTCTAGAAATTATGGGTTATTAGTTGGAGAATATTTTTATAACGAAGGTAAACCAACCATTAAAATTAACGATAAAAAGTTTCAACAGGAAGTTATTTTAACTAAAGAAAGTATAACTAACGCAGTAGACGGTCATATCGTAGTAGCAAAGGTTATAAAAGAATTAGATAGAAATACTATTTTGGCAGAAATAACAAATATAATTGGTCATAAAAACGATGTTGGTGTAGATATCGAATCTATTGTTTATAAACATATGTTTTCACCTAAATTCCCTGATGAAGTTATAGAAGAATTAAAAGATATTCCAGATGAGGTAAGAAAAGAAGATAAAGTAGGAAGAAAGGATTTGACTAGTGAAATTATTTTTACCATTGATGGAGATGATACTAAGGATATAGATGATGCTATATCAATAAAAAAACTAAACAATGGCAATTATGAATTAGGAGTACACATCGCAGATGTTTCTTATTACGTTAAACCAGGGACCAAACTTTATGATGAGGCATACGAAAGAGGAACAAGTGTATATTTAGTAGATAGAGTTATTCCTATGCTTCCTCATAAGTTATCTAATGGTATATGTTCGCTTAATCCGAATGTAGAACGTTTAGCACAAAGTTGTATAATGCAAATTGATTCTAAAGGTAATGTAGTTGAACATGAAATTTTTGAAAGTGTAATTAAATCTAGAATTCAAATGACTTATAAAAAAGTTAATAAATGGTTAGAAGAGGGTATCGTAGAAAATGGATATCAAGAGTTTACTCAAAATTTAACACTAATGAAAGAAGTAGCAGATTTATTAAGAAAAAATAGGGAAAAACGCGGAGCAATAGATTTTGAAACAGACGAAGCTAAAATAATTTCTGATGAAACTGGTAAACCTATAGATGTTATTTTAAGAGAACGTGGTGCGGGAGAAAAAATGATAGAAGATTTTATGATTGCTGCTAACGAAACAGTTGCATCACATGTATATTATATGTCACTTCCTTTTATATACCGTGTTCATGGAACACCAAAAGAAGAAAAAATAAACGATTTTTTAAATTTCGTAAGTTTATTAGGATATAAAATAACTGGTAAAGTAAATATTAAATATCCTTCTTCAATTCAAAACATTTTAGAACAGTTAAAGGACAAAAAAGAGTATAAAATTCTATCTTCTTTAATGTTAAGAGCCATGCAAAAAGCAGTGTATCAAATGGATAACATTGGTCACTTTGGAATAGCAAGTAAAATATATACACATTTTACTTCACCAATTAGAAGATTTCCTGATACAACCGTTCATAGACTTCTTAGAACTTATTTATATGAAAATGATCAAAGTAAAAGAACTATTGATTATTTTAAAGAGTATTTACCTGTTTTAGCAGAGCATGCTTCAATAAAAGAAAGAGATGCTATTGAGTGTGAAAGGGAAGTTGAAGATATGAAAATGGCTGAATACATGATGTTTCACATTGGCGAAGAATTTACCGGTATGATAAGTGGAGTAACATCATTTGGTTTATTTGTTCAACTTCCGAATATGATAGAAGGATTAGTTCATATAAACGATATAAAAGGTGATTATTATAATTATGATGAAAAAAGTATGTCTTTAGTAGGACAAAAAACAAAAACAAGATATAAAATTGGGGATGAAATAACGGTAGTATGTAAAAGAGCTTCTAAAGATGAATCATTTATTGATTTTGAGATAAAAAAAGAAAGTAGTGTAGTAGATGAAGAAAAGGAAATTAAAAAAGTGGGTTAAAATATTTTTAACATTAATTTTGTTATCAGTGTTTATCATTGCACTAATTAGTTATAAAAAAGATTACAAGAAAAACTTAAGTGATGATAAATCTAATTCTAAAAAAAGCGGCGTAGTAACTACCACTAAGAAGCCAGATTCAAATGAACTTAGTGTTGTAATGGTTGGGGATTGTTTAATTCACCGCTTTGTATATACTGATGCTTTAAACAGTGATGGAACGTACTCTTTTGATAAAATGTTTACCGAAGTAAAAGATTTAATACAAGGGCATGATTTGGCGTTTTATAATCAAGAAAGCATTATAGGAGGTAAAGAATTGGGTTTATCTGCTTATCCTAGGTTTAATTCTCCAGAAGAAATTGGTGATGCCATGACTAACTTAGGATTTAATCTTGTTAGTTTAGCAAATAACCATACCATGGATAAAGGAGAAAAAGGTGTAATAAACTCGGTTAATTATTGGAAAACTAAGCCAGGCGTTTATTATACTGGACAAGCGTTATCTTTTGATGATAGAGAAAGTAATATTAAGATTTTACAGAAAAATGGTATTAAGTATGCGTTTTTTGCGTACACTACGGTTACAAATGGTCTATTACCTCCATCTGGTAAAGAGTATTTAACTAATATTTATTCAAAAGAAAAAGCAGAAAAAGACATTGCAAAAGTAAAAGATAAAGTAGATTTAATAATAGTTTCAATGCATTGGGGAGAAGAATATACAACTTATCCTAGTAGTAATCAAAAACAGGTTGCAAAAGAACTTTCTAACATGGGAGTTGATCTTATTATAGGTAATCATGCTCATAGTTTACAACCGGTAGAAAAGATCAATGACACTTTAGTTTTTTATGCATTAGGCAATTTTATCTCAGCTCAAGATACAATAGATAAACAAACGGGAGCTATTGCTTATTTAAATATTAAAAAAACAAATGATGGTAGTATAGAGTTTAGTGATGTTAAAGCTGATCTTATATATACTTATTTTAAATCAGGTCGTAATTTTAAAGTATATCCTTATACAAAATTGGATAATAGTATTTTAAATAACTATGAAACATATTATAATAAATATAAATCAGTTTTAAATAGGTATGAAGATATAATTGAGGTGAAATAGTGATAGAAATAACAAATAAAAAAGCAAACTTTGATTATTTTATAGAAGATACTTATGAGTGTGGTATTGTTTTAACAGGAACTGAAATAAAATCCATACGTAAGGGTAGCTGTAATTTAAAAGATTGTTATGCTAGAATAAAAAATAATGAGGTATTTTTAATTAATATGTTTATCTCTATTTATGAAGAGGGTAATCGTTTTAATCATGATGAAAGAAGACAAAGGAAGCTCTTATTACATAAAAAAGAAATTTATAAAATAAGGGATAAAGTAGAAAAAGATGGTTACTCTTTAGTACCGGTAAAACTTTATTTAAAAGAAGGAAAGGCTAAAATATTACTAGGTATTGCAAAAGGAAAAAAACAGTACGATAAAAGGAAAAGCTTAAAAGAAAAGGATATAAAAAGGGATATAGAAAAAACCCTTAGTAAATATAAATAAAAGATTCCAAAACGGAATCTTTATTTTGTTACTATTACAGTTGTTGGTATACCTCTTGTTTTATGCCTTAAGGCAGAATCAACAGGATCATTTATATAACAATAATTATCAGTACAATCACTTTTATATTTTAATGCTTCCTCTTTAGGAAGAACCATAACGGTAGATGTTCCGCCATCTAAGTTTGCAGCGTTAATAGCACCATAATTACTCATTATTTCGGTTAAATCACCCATATCAGCACCTTTTGTTCTAGTAGAATTACTATTAACTACTAATAGTAAAATTATACCATCACTTCTTTGACCAATTGCGGTTCTTGCAGCGTATCCCCATCCGCCATTACCTTTAATGAATGATTTTTTACCGTTAACTATTAAAAATGGTCCCCATGATACCCCATCACGTACGTTCATACTTTTTGCTTTATAAGCAGTAGCATTTTTAATTAGAACTAACTTATTATCATAAGTCATGCCTATTAAACCACCAGATTGAGCATCAGCTGAGTAAGTATTATCAGTTATTACCTTACCATTTGATATGGTAACTCCAGTTGGTCTACCACCAGTTTGATTATCAGGAGCATTACTAAATCCGCCACCATTTACTGCTAATAAAGCTTGGTTATTTTCTGCTATTTTAGTTGCGTACTGGCCATATCTTCCAACACCATTAGACACTGCAACTTTTACTTTGCTTGGGTCATATACGGCTGCTAAATAAGCTTTTTGACCATTAACTTCTAATTCAATTATTTTATATGCAGCATCTTTATCTCTTTTTAGTATTTGCTTTTCATACTCGTTAGCATAAGTTTCTTCTTCTTGCATATCAATTAAATCAGTATCAGTATCTTCTTCTATTTCTTTAGTATAATTACCCTTAATTACTTTATTTATTTCTTTATCACTATAAAACCATTTACATATGTATTGATGACTCATCGTATTCATAGACGTAGAAATAAACCAAGTTCTAAATTTATCATTTGGACCATATAACAAAAATATTAAAGATGCACATCCAATTATATAAGCAGTTATAAACAAAGTAAACAAAATCTTTTTAATTTTTTTCTTTTTAGATTTTTTACTATCATCTTTTTTAATAATGAAAAAACTTAGTAATAATAAATAAAATAATAAAGATAAAATAATGTAAATAATATAATTAACTGGTATTGGAATTAATCTATTAGAATGAGTTGAAATAATCGTTAAACATATTAAAATTGGTATAAATAATAATGGTAATGTTCGTAATAAAAAACGTTTCTTATTTTTTTTATGATGATTAACTTTTATATCATTAAAGTCCAATATTTCAGTATAATTATTATCTTTCATAGTATCACCAACTTAATTATACGAAATACTACAAAATTTAACAATATTTTTTTTGAATTTTGTGCTATAATATCATTTGTTATTTATATGGGGCTGTTATTGGGTTCGACGGAAAGTAGGAATCTAAAGTTGCAAGTGGAAGGCACACCTTACGTGCAAACAAAAATAAATAACAAAACAAATAATTATGCTTTTGCAGCTTGCGCTGCCTAGTCTTTAATAGAAAAAGCGCTTCTTTTTAAGTTTTACTCACGGACTTTTTAAGAGGCTCATTTAAGTGAGTTATATTATTCTTTTTGTTTAGGAAAGAATAACGAATTTTACTAAACTCGTTATTTGGTGGGTATGTTAGTTACCTTTATCATTTAATTAAATTTAATTACTAACTAAACTTGTAGAGACTATAGCGGAATACTTTTCGGACACGGGTTCAAATCCCGTCAGCTCCACCATTGGGAAATCTGTTCGAACTATTCGAACTTTTGATATAGGAATCAATCGAAAGATTGGTTTTTTCTTTTGTTAGAAAAAATCATAGTCGGAAAGGTTGGTGTCTATGGTAAATGTAATCAAAAAAGAAATTGATATGGAAGAATCTTTAAAGAAAAGAATTGAGATTATTTGTGATTTTTGTAATACTACTCCAACATTTATCAATGGTAGTATTCGTAAAATTGATAAGACAAACTTATCTTATATCGAACCTCATAGAATAATCATTAATAACAATATATTTCTTGCCTTTAATTATTCTAATGAAATCTATATCAATAACTTAAGTAAAAAGATTAAAATATCAGAACTTGAAAACTATATTAAGACTATGAACTAATACTTTATACCACGAATAAGACATAGACAAAATGAAAATTTTGTTGTATTATGTAAATGATTTAAAAAGACTTACCGAGAAGTAAAAGTATTAGTTAGTAGTACCTTTACTTCTCTTTTTTTGAAAATAAGAAAAAGGAGATGATTTAAATTGTATGATGATGTAAAAAAGATTGCAGGAATTTATATTCGTGTTAGTACAGAAGATCAAGCAAGAGAAGGTTTTAGTTTACCAGAACAAGAAAAGCGTTTAAGAGCTATGTGCGAGTTTAAAGGTTATGAAGTGTATAAAGTATATGAAGATGCTGGAATAAGTGCTAAAACAGGTAATAAACGACCTGCTTTTGATGAATTATTACAAGATATTAAAGATAAAAAATGTAATACGATTGTTGTATTAAAGTTAGATAGATTAACTAGAAGTGTATATGATATGGAACATATTATGAAGTTTTTAGAAGAAAATAATGCTTATCTTGATTGTGCAAATGATGATATTAATACTACAAATGCTAATGGTAAATTAGTTGCTAGGTTACTTACTTCAGTTAGTCAAAACGAAATAGAAAGAACAAGTGAAAGAACCAAAATTGGACTTGCTGGAGCTATTAAAGCTGGGCATATTCCTCATAAGAATCCATTAGGGTATAAAAGAGTTGATAAAACTTTAATACCTGATATGGCAACAAAAGATGTAGTTATAAGAATATTTAATATGTATCATAGTGGTTTATCTTATCAGAAAATAAGTAATATTTTAAATGAAGAAAAAGTATTAGGTAAAACAAATTGGTATGATACAACTATCTTAAAAATATTACAAAATGAGGTATATAAAGGTGACTATGTTCACGGAAAAAGAACAAAACATCCGACCTATTATACTAATGTAGTTGAACCAATTATTTCAAAAGAATTATGGGAAGAATGTCAAGTACAAAAGAAAAAGAATTCTAGATCATATCAAAGAACATTAACTTATTTATTCTTACAAAAATTAAAGTGTCCTAAATGTGGAAGAATACTAGGTGGAAAAGCAACAACAAAGAAAAATGGTAATTCTTACTTTTACTATTATTGTAACGATTGCAAATTAACAATTAAAGAAAATGTAATTGAAGAATTTATTCAAAATTTTATTGATGACATTGTGGAATATGATAGTGTTGTTAATCAGTTTTTCTTACCTATGATTAAACAAAAGATAGAAAATCCAAAAGAAGATATTGAAAAGGAAATAAAAAAACAAAAAAGCAAGTTTGCAAGAATTAGAGAGGCTTATGTTAATGAAGTTTTTACTCTTGAAGAATATGATTTAGAACGAAAGAGAGTTGAACAAACTCTTGAAGAACTAGAAACTAAACTAACTGAATCAGAAGTATGTGATGAATTAAGATTTACTCCTGAAGATATTTTAATCAAAAGAGATATAGATTATATCAATTCTATTAAGTATCCAGAAAAATATAAAGAATATAATAGGACTTGGAAAGATTTTTCAAGAGAAGAAAAAGCCGATTTAATTATGAATTATATTGAAGATATAACATTAAAAGAAACTTATCATAACAAATGTGAAGTTGCTAATGTTAATTTTAGAGAAAGTCTTGCTAATCCTTGTAATGAGTTATATGCAAATGGTTATATTGATAGAAAAGATTATGCCATATTTGGTAATGCAATAGGAACTTTAAGATTTAGTGAATATAGAGATGATAACGAAGTATGGCAACACATTTTAAGATTAAGAGAATTTTATGATGTAGGTTTTTATCATGCAATCTACAATACTGAAAAAAGTGTATTTTATTTTAATATAAATGAAGATAGTCAAGCAATCGTAAGAGTATTTCCTATGGAAGATTATCGTAAGATTGATCCAGATAGAAAAATGAAAGAATATGATTTGGGAGTATTATATATCAATAAAGACAATGGAACATTATTAGAAGATGAAGAAGCAGTATTTAATTATATACCAGATAAAACCGATGGAATTATCTATAAAGAAGAAATAGTAAGTGGTAAAGGTTTTGCCAAAGTAAAGCCTGCTAATGCTAAAGAATTCGAAGAATCTACTACTAAAGAAGAAATTATTTCCGAATAATAATTTCTTCTACATTTTATGTAATTTTGTTTTATTACGAAGTTTTAAAACAATATGGAATAAAGTAGAACGGATTCTAAGGTGTCCTTAGCCCACGAGGGTATTTTGATGCCTGTGTCAAAATACCTAGGGGGTTACATATTTTGACGATGCCAAAATATAGTCTAAAGAAAGGAGCGTGATTTATAATATGGAACTTGCCTATTCACTACATTTAGGTAGTGACAAAAATAAGAAAAATGTATCAAGAGCAACAGCAAAAGCTAATGCTAGTGGAACAACATCTCTATCAAATAATGCAATACAAAATGCTCAAGGATTATCAAGAGTTGATAAACACAATTATAGAAAATATGATAACAATCAAGAAAATATTGAAATTATAAGAGGTACTTCTTCTTTATTTGATGATGTTAAAAGATTATATAAAGATGAATTTGAAGAAGCAAGACTTGAATATAATGCTAGACAAACAAGAGATAATAGAAAAATAAATGATTATTTCACTCATATAAGCAATAGTTCAAAAAGTGATCTTGCTTGTGAAATAATCATTGAACTTGGAAAAAAGAAATATTGGGATACTAAAGATATGGAATTTAAAAAACGAATGACAAATGTTTTTAAAGAACAAGTTAACGATTTAGCAATACTCGTTCCAAATTTTAAAATAGCAAGTGCAATTATTCATTATGATGAAACTAGTCCACATCTTCATATTGTTGGTGTACCTGTTAAAATTGGTGGTAAAAATGGTATGAAAAAACAAGTTGGAAAAACTGAAGTGTTTACAAAAGAATCACTTCGCAAATTGCAAGATAAAATGAGAATTTTATGTATTGAAGAATTTAATAAAGAATATGGATTAAATGATAAATTAAAAATGAAAAAGAAAGGTAGAAATAAAGATTATTATATATCTGAAATGGATAATTATGAACAAATGCAAGAACAACTAGAAAAAAATCAAGAAAAGTTAGAAATAGCAAGTAAAAAAGCCATAGAACTTGATAATTCTTCTAAAGAAGTAAAAGATATTATAAATGATTTAAAAACTACTATAACATCTAAAGAAAAGTATGTGTTAAAACAAGAAGATAAAGATAAATTAGTATCTTATATTAATTCAGTTAGTAAAACAAATGAAGAATTTAAACAAACTCAAACTTTATCAGTTACATTAAGTAATGTTGATGAGGAATTAAAAGAAAATCGTGAAAAGATTAAATTACTAACTGAAAACAATGAAGCACTTACTTTAAGAGTTGAAACACTTACTAAAAATGTGAAAACTAAAGATAAAGAGATAGATAAATTAAAAGAGGAAAACTGTTCTTTAAAATCTAGTCTTGAACATTTGATAAATAAATTTACTAATTTAATTAAACTTATTAAAAATAAGATATTCTCTAAACAGGATACAAGAGAAAAATATATGGAGTTTTCAAGAGATTTATATACTCATGGTATCATTGATGATAAAGAGATAACTGATATTAAAGAGGATTATGATTATTGTAAAAATCGTGATAATGACAAAGACAAAGATGATTTTGAGATAGAAATATAGTAATAAATATCAAAAAGAGTTAAAAAAGTTAAAAAATATGTTATAATGTAAATGCAAGGGAGGTTTATATGATTATATTTCTAGGAATTGTTGGGGAACTTGCTACTGTTATAGGTAGTGTTGTTATAACTCTTAATGCTGGACTTGATTCAATATTAGAGATTTCAAAAAATGGTTACAAAATTGAAAAAAGTGTGTTAGATGAATTTCAAAAGAAACAAGCTGAAGAAAAAAAACAAAAATCTAATTTAGCTAATAAAATTTTGGGAACTGTTTTATTACTTGTACCTGGTATTAATTTGATAAATGCCAGTGTAAAAGGTGCTAAAGTTAAAAAATCAGTAATGAATGATCCACAAATTAAAGAAGCCATTGTTCCTATGACTGAAGAAGAAAAAGAACAATATGCTAAAATGGAAGGTAAATTACAAAAATTAACATTTACTGCTTTTACTGCATCAAAAGAAAGCGAAGAAGAATTTTTCGGATTTATTGGGAAAAGACCTATTATTGTAGATCACGGATTAACTTCTTTATATTATGAACCATTAATGTCATTGGATTATACATTAGATGAAGTAAAAAGATTAAATGAGGCAACTACTTATTCATATAGAATTGGTAAAATTGGTGATAAAAATGTTGCAATTATTGGTATTCCAAATCCAGATAGTCCTGTTAGTAGAATTCAATTAAAATCAGAGGATTATAAAATAACACACACTTACGAAAAAATGACTGAAGAAGAAGCACAAGACAAGACATTTACAGTATATCCATTTATGTCAGAAACAAATGAAAAGGTACAAGAAGTTGTTGAAGAAATTAAACAATCACGAATTGATTTAGCTACTAAAGCTAATCTAGAAGCCTTACAAACACACTCTATATTTGAACCAGAAGTTATTCCAATAGAAACTGAACAAGTTTTATCAGATGAACAACAAGGGCCAAGATTAGTAAAAACAATACGCCCACAAAACGAGAAAAAGTAAAAAATGAATTGCTACTTTTTCTTTTTTTTGATAAACTATAATTAGTGATTGATTCTTAAACCAGTTACCTTTGGAAAAAGTTGTAGATAACTTTCTCAACCGCACCAGATTGATACCAAACTCTAACTATTATAGTTCGGGTTTTATAATGTTTTAATGTATGTTATAATTTTTATATATTGAATTAATATATTTTCTACTTTAGAAAATAAAATAGCTTATTGACCAATCAATATATAAAAGAAGAGGTGCTGTTTATGCTTGTAAAAAATTGTATTAATTTTATTATAATTGGAATAACCTTGCTTTCAATACCAATACTTATTTATTCTATAAAGAACAAAAATAAAAGTATTTTAATTTTAGATACAATGTATATAGTATATTTATTTTTAAGTATAGCTATTTTGCCTAATATTTTAGGCTTAGATCGTGGATTAGAAGTTTTATTTACATATCTCATGTCTTTTATAGCAGGAATAATCTATATAGTATCTATTGTAGTGTGCAAAAAAAAGATTAAGAAAAATAATGATAAAAGTATGAAATCCAATAAAATAAATTTTGTAACTAGTGTATTAATAATTTTACCAATTTTATTATTTTCCTTTAGTTTTTTAAGAGAATGTTACTTAATAAAGAAAAGTGATTTAATAATTGAATCTAACTATCAAGACGGAATTATTATTTCCGAAACATCTTGGTATGCAATTTCAGAAAATTTTTGTAAAGAAATTACTATTAATTTACCAATTCTCAACCCAAATAATAAAAATATAAAATATTATACATACTATGTTTATTTTAAAAACGATTCTTACGAAATAGAAAGTTATATTGATTCTGAATTGAAGCATATTGATGAACAAATGATAAAAAAAATTTTGTTGGATGCGAAAAATAATCATAGTAATTTAAATAAAAAATATTCGAATTTTGATTATATAATTAATAATGCTACTATAACTTATTTTGAAAATAGTGGATATTATCATGTATCAATAGGATATACTAGAAATGGTAACGGAGGTATGTCAGTTGTAAATGAATTGATATATAAAAATGATAAATATATTGGTGAATTATTAATACAAGGGGATATTAAATCAGTAACTTATATAGAAAAATAAAAAAGATTACTTTTTAAATCTAAATTACGAGATAAAAATAAAACTACTTATCAAAATTAATTTGAAAGTAGTTTTATTTTTACCATCTTGTATTATCAATTATTAAATCTTTAGGTAAAGCTAATAATTCATTATGTTTAACATTAACTATTTTGTTTGCTATATTA
Source organism: uncultured Bacilli bacterium (assembly GCA_947589105.1). Lineage (GTDB taxonomy): Bacteria > Bacillota_I > Bacilli_A > RF39 > UBA660 > Aphodocola. Next base: position 193,916 of record CANQBL010000001.1, read on the forward strand.
AAAATAGTAAAAATAGATAGTTCATCAAAGTTATTCATTTTTTCCATCATTAACTCCCAAATTTCATCACTTCTTATTAAATCTAGTGTCTTATATCCTTTTTCAGTCAAACATTTAATTTTATGTTCTTTAAATACATCATTATCATCATAGCTAGTTTTATCAAGCACAGTTAAATAATGTTCTTTATTAAACAAAGTTACTATAGTTAATACATCTTCAATAGAAAAATCTGATATTTTTTCCTGAAGCTGTGCAACAGTTAGAGTTTCGCCATAAGGAATTTTTTCAACTTCTAATAAAATTTTTCTAGCACAATTATTATTTATTTTCATAAAATCATTTTCTCCTTCAAAATAATTATAACATAATTAGCTTAAAAGTTTTAATAATTTTAAAATATATGATATTATTGTTAACAGATGATTAATATTTTTTTTTACAGAAAAATCTAGAAGTAGGTAGTTTTATGAGACAAAATTTTTTGACAGAATATTTTTATAAAAAAGAATATAAGTATATGTATTTAAGTATATTTTTATATAACTTTGCAAATGCATTAAGTGAAACTTTTGGAACGGTAATGTTATATAAAGCTGGATTACCTATACATATAATATTGTTAATATATGGTATTAGATTTTTGATTATGGGTTTAATAACTCCTTTATTTATTACTATATCTAATAAAGTTGGTGTTGCAAAATGTGTGCTAGTTTCAAATATATTTAATATCATTTATGCATACTTTTTATTAATTAACAAAAATTTAACATCAAATATAATCATATTTGTAATAGCTATGGGCTTAAATGGGTTATCTAACCCATCTTCAGATTCATTATCTAGTAAATATGTAGACACTAATCATAGAGGAAAGTTTAATAGTTTATATAGTATTAGTAAAATATTAGGTACAGTATTAGCAAGCTGTTTGGTTGCTTGGGGAGTTATAAATAATAATACATTTATATTATTTATTATACTTTCAATTTTCTTTTTTCTTCAATATTTAGCAATATTAAAAATAGACTACAAACCTAAGAAAAAAACAAGTATATTTAAAGCTAGTATAAAATATTTAATTAATAGTAAGAGTAAATATAAAATTATATATGCTTTAAGAACTAACCATATAATAGAAAGACAGTTTGTTCCATTATATTTATATTTAATACTAAAGGATTTTAAAGCTTTTTCTTTAGTTACTATAGTATCACTTTTATTTCAAACTATAACTATTATTTTAATAGGAAAATATACAGATAAAAATATTAAAAAATCAAATGATTTAGTTACTATTATTAAAGGAAGTATTACATTAGTATATTTATTTATAAAAAATAAATTTATTATTTCAATAAATAAAACTGTTAGTGATAATGTATCAAAAGTATATGAAACATCAATACAAACTTCAATTCAAAATATTATTAAAGAATCAAAAGAAGATAATGATTTATTATCTTCTGTAGGACAAATGAGTTTGTGCTTTACTGAAGTTATTATATTTTTAATATTATCAATATTAACAAAATTCATAGGGCAGAAAGTATTCTATGTAATATTTATATTATCTATAATTTCAACGGTTCTTATAAATATTAACATTAAAAAGGAGTTTATTTGATAAAATATAGTACTCTATTTATAGAATTGAATTGTTTAATTATTTGTTTATTGTTAACTTTTACATTACTTTAACTATCGCTTCTTTACTGTCTTAAAAGAGATTACTGTTAAATCTATAATCTTTATTACATCAATTGGTTTCATTTTAGAAATCTTAATAATTGGTAATAAGCTTGATATAATTGTTACAATAAATTCTATTAAATAAATCAATATAATTTTCTTATTCTTAGTATGAAAGGAGTTAAAATTATATTTATTTCCGACACAAAAAAGCGTTAAGAAGTATGCAAAATATAAATGTTACTTGAAATTACATGCGTTGATAAAGTACTTTTTTTATGATATATTAAGCAAGTAATATGCTTTGTATAAAAAATATCTGATTTTAAAAAATTAGCTACTATTTATAAAATTTAAATTAGTACTATTTTTATCAATAATGAATTTAAATAAGGAGAAAGTTTATGAGTAGTAAAGTTTTAGTAAGCGATTATGATGATACGTTTTACTTAAATGATAAAGATATAGAAAAAAATAAAAAAGCAGTTGAAGAATTTAGAAAACAAAAAAATATATTTGTAATTGCAACTGGTAGAAGTTATTTTGATTTTAAAAATAAAGTTAATTTATATAACATTAAGTATGATTATGTAATTATAAATCATGGCGCGACAATATTGGATAAAAATGATAACATACTTGCTAATTTTTATATAAGTAATGAAATAATAAAAAGTATAAAAAAAGATTTGAAGTTAGATAAATCAGTAAAATATTTTTGTTGTAGTAAGTTAGAAAGTAGGGTTAATTTTGACCATAAAAATTTAACAAAGATTAATGTTAATTATAATTTAAAAAAAGATGCTATAGTGGTTAATGATATGCTAAATTCTAAATATTTTAAATATATTAATTCATATCTGGTTAATGATAAAACGATAGAAATAACAGCAAGTAAGACTGATAAATCAATTGCAATAAATATGTTGTTAAATGAACTTGTAATACCAAAACAAAATGTTTATACAATTGGAAATGGTAGTAGTGATATTAAAATGATAAAAGAATTTAATGGATATGCAATTATTAATTCAAAAGACGAATTAAAAAAGGTAGCTAAAAAAGAATATAAAAGTGTATCTGATTTAATAAAAGAAATGTTATTGGATAAAACAAATTAATTTACATGTTAATTTTAAAAAGGTATATTAGTAATTATTTATTGCTAATTTTTTTAATATGTGTTGCATTTTTTTTATTTTTGTCATATACTATACTAGTATACCCAAATAGTATATTGGTATAGTTGGAGGTGAAGTGTTATTATAAAAGAAGAAATATTGCAATCTGCTAGGGAATTATTTACTAAATATGGTTATAAGAAGGTTAGCATGGATGAGATTGCAAAAAATGCAAGGGTTACAAAGAAAACTATTTACTCTTATTTTAAAGACAAAGAAAGTTTACTTAAAACTTTAATAGAAGAAGAACTGATAAAGATGAAGGATCTTATAGTTAAACATTCAAATGATGGTAATTTCTTTAAAGGTGTTAATAAAACATTATATGAACTTTTAAAATATAAAAAAGAAGCAAAATTATTTGTAACTTTAACAAAAGAAGCAGAAGAATTAAATACTATTTCTTCTAAAAAGTCCATAGCTATGATAGATGATGCTATTTTAAATTTTATAAAAGAAAGATTAGCATGGGCGATTGATAAACATTACATAAAAAAGTGTGATGTTGATTTAACTGCTTTTATAATTTATAAAATATATATAGCAGTAATGTTTGAATGGAATAAAGACATTGATGAAAAAGAGGTTACTTTAAACGTAACTAGAATTTTAAAAGATGGTTTATTTAATTAGGAGGGTTTAAATGAAAAATAAAAAAGATAATAAAAAAAGTAAAGGTTGGTTTAGCTATATAGTTATATTAGGTGTATTATTAATACCCTTTATGTATAGTTTCTTTTATTTAAAAGCATATTGGGATCCGTATGGTCATATGGATGATATTCCAGTTGCAATAGTAAACGAGGATAAAGAAGTAAATAATGTAAGTAAAGGAACCGATTTGGTTAATGCTTTAAAAAGTAAAAACACTCTTAATATTAGTGTTGTAAATAAAAAAAAGGCAGATACTGGGTTAAGTAATAAGGATTACTATGCTGTTATCACAATCCCTAGTAACTTTACTAGTGATTTATTAAGTGCTAATACTAATAATAAAACGACTGCTACTATAACTTATTCTCCAAATCAAAAATCTAATTATTTGGCTTCTCAAATAATTAGTCGTGTGGTTATAGAAGTTGAAAAAGAAGTAAGAGGTAATGTTTCTAAAGAAGTTGTTTCAACTCTTAATGATAACTTAAATGAGGTTCCAAGAAAAGTAGAAAAAATAAATACTGGTTTAAGTGATATTTTAAATGGAACTAACAAGTTAAATGAAGGAACATTTAAACTCAAAGATGGTACTAATTCGTTAAATGATAAATATAATTTATTTAATAATGGTGTTTTAGAAGTTAATAATGGCACAAATACTTTATATGAGAACTTAAAAGTATTTGATATGGGTATTTATAAACTACAAGACGGAGTAAATACCATGGTTAGTGGTGCTGAAAAATTGAATGAATTAACTAAAGGAGTTAGTACGCTAAAATCTGGTGAAGATGAATTTAATGGTAGTTTAAATACTTATATTACATCCGTTAACACGATACTTAATCAAGCTAAAAGTAATCCACAAATTCTAACAACTCCAATTTTAACGCTTAAAAATGCATTTTGTACATCTTTAAGTGGGATGTATAATGAAGATAACTGCGCGTATTTTTCCAATATAGTATCAAGTTATAAAATAACTGATGATAATTATACTTTAGTTGATTTATTATCTAATTTTGGAACTAAATTATCTAATTCAAGTAATCAAATAAGCTTAGGTATAAATAGTTTAAACGATAATTCTTCTAAATTAGTTGAGTTAAGTTCTGGAATAAATAATTTAAAAACAAGTGTTGATACTCTTAAACAAGGATCTTCAAAACTTTTATTAGGATCAAAAGAATTAATGGTAGGTACAAATAATTTATCAATTAATTCTAATGCTGTTTTATCTGGTATAAATGAAATAAATAATGGTGCAAACACTTTAAGTTTAGGAACTAATACATTAAGAACTGGTGTTAGTATGGCTAAGGAAGAAGTCTCAAAATCTATTTCATCTACTAATAGTGATTTACAAAAGTTAAATAATTTGGATGAATATACAGCAAATCCGGTAAATGTTAAAGAAAAAGACGTTAACAAGGTAAATGAATACGGAACTGCGTTTTCTCCGTTTTTCATGTCAATTGCTTTATGGGTAGGTTCTTTAATGTTATTTATAATTTTATATTATGATGTTAAGGATAGGTTTAAAAAAAGTAGTCGTAATGCTGAAAATAAGCTCGCAAGAACTTTCTGCTATTTAGGATTAGCATCACTTCAGGCGGTTATACTTGGAATATTACTTAAAATTGGATTAGGATTTAATGTTACTAATTACGTTTTATATTTCGCATCGCTTATTTTAGTTGCTCGCACATTTGAATCAATAATGGAATTTTTAATAGTTAACTTTAATGACATTGGAAAGTTTATTGCGTTAATATTATTAGTTTTACAACTAGCTGCAGCAGGTGGTACCTTCCCAATTGAAACGGTATCAACTGGATTTCAAAAATTATTTAATTTCTTACCTATGAAATATTCTATTGATTTATTTAAGGAATCATTAATTAGTATTGAAAATGATTTGCTTTCTAAATCTTTAACAGTTATAGTTTTAATATTCATAATATTATTTGTTATAAATGTTATAAAAGATTTAAAGACACAAAAAAAGACCAATTAAGGTCTTTTTTAGTTGTATCTATTACATCCGCAATTGTTATTGTTATTAGCACCAAATCCCCAGAATAAGAAGAATATTATAAATACTATTATTATAATCCAAATCCAACCTGAACCATAGCCACCGCCGTTATTATCATAAACAGGGTATGCTGGATAACCTGGATATCCAGGATAATACATACGAAACACCCCTTTCTAATATAATATATTTTAATTAAGTAAAATTAAACATATTAAATGTCTTGATATTCAAAACATTATTGTCTTTTTATCAGTTAAAATAAATATAATTAATTGGTGATTATATGATAAAATTTATAAAAATGCATGGTACTGGTAATAATTATGTATATTTAGATTTAATAAATAACGAAATAAAATGTGATGATTTTAGCTTGCTTTCGAAAAAAATAAGTAATGTTAATTTTGGGGTAGGTTCAGATGGGCTTATTTTAATTTGTAATTCTAACATAGCAGATGCAAAAATGATAATGTATAATAAGGATGGTAGTGAAGGTAAAATGTGTGGTAACGGAATAAGATGCGTTGCTAAATATGTATATGAAAACGTTTGCAAAAAAAAAGACTTATTAATAGAAACTAAATCAGGTATAAAAAAGGTTAAAATTGTAACTAGTGGAAACGAAGTAACCAGTGTTATTGTAAACATGGGCAAACCTATTTTAGATACTAAAAAAATTCCGGTTTTATTAAATTTTGATAAAGTTATAAATAAAGAACATAATTTTAATGGTAATAATATAAAAATAAACTGTGTATCAATGGGGAATCCTCATACGATTTTATTTGTTGATAACGTTGACAAAGTTAACGTAGAAAAATTAGGAAACTTAATTCAAAACGATAAGCTTTTTCCAAATAAATGTAATGTTGAATTTGTGCAAATAATAAGTAAAAATAAAATAAAAATGAGAGTCTGGGAAATAGGAAGCGGAGAGACTTATTCTTGTGGAACGGGTGCATGTGCAAGCGTTGTTGCAGGAACCTTAAATGGTTATTTAAACAAAAAAGAAAAAATAGAAGTAGAAGTTTTGGGTGGAAAACTAAATATAATTTATGATGATGAACTTTACATGGAAGGTCCGTGTGATGTAATATGTATTGGTTATTATAACAATTATTAATTATACAATAAAAGTTGTTTCATCAATGAATTTATAGCTAGTTTTATATTTTAATTCTCTTACCAACCTAAATAAAGAGTCGTCTTTTGCTTTAGCTTCAAGCATTATATCAACATCTTTATTACAAGATTTAATTATTTTTAGAAAATTTATAAAATCACTTGAGTTTATATAATCATGGTGAGAACGAAACTCTTTTTTTAAATTACTTTTTGGTGAAGAAAAATGAAATTTTGGCTTCATATTTTTCCAAGTGTTTATTATTTCAGTTATATAATCCTCTAATTTTTCTTTGTTGTTATTACAAATATAGTGATGATAGTCTAATACCATAGGTACTTTTATTTTGTTACACAAATCCAATACATCTAAGATGTTATAAGTTTTATCATCATTTTCTATTGCTATGCATTTTTTTATATAATCAGGTAATTTGTTAAAGTTATTTATGAATCTTGTTATTGAAGCTTTTTTACCCGCAGAGCTACTTCCTACGTGTAATATTATAATCTTATTTTTAATTTTTAAAGCGTTAAGTATTTTATAATGATATTCTAATATTTCAAAAGTGTTTTTTACAACTTTTTTATCCATACTGTTTAAAACTGCATATTGATCAGGATGAGTATCTATTCTAATTTTATTTTCATTTATTAATTTAGCTATTTTTTCATATTTACTTTTAATAGGCGTTATGTAATCAAAACTAACCTTATCATGGGTTGCTAAAGGTACTAGTTTAGATGTTAATCTGTAAAAGTGAATATTATTTTTAATGTTATATATAATTATTTTTTCTAAAGAATCTAAATTATTTTTAGTTATTTCTAATAATTTATCTATCGTAAAATTTTTATTTATATAATTAGTATATGTAATGGTACTTGACGTTGTTATATCATCCATTGCTTTAGAGATTGCAACGTATCCTAATCTTACTTTCATTTTAATCACCATTATTATTATGTAAAATAAAAAAGGAAATATAAAATTTCCTTTAATTTTCTTCGAAAAAAGCTTTATACCCTTCGTAAGCGGAGTATATATCGTATTTACTTGTAACTTCGTATGGTGAATGCATTGATATAACAGGAACTCCACAGTCTATTACGTCCATTCCTTTATCTGCTAGAATATAGGCGATGGTTCCACCACCTCCTAAGTCTACCTTACCTAATTCAGATACCTGGTATTTAATGTTATTTTTTTCAAAAATGTTTCTTATTTTTGCAACAAACTCAGCATTAGCATCTGATGCACCTGATTTTCCTCTTGAACCAGTATATTTATTAAGCTCAACACCATACCCAATGTATGATGAATTATTTTTTTCTGATACACTTTGATAATTTGGATCAATTCCTGCTCCAACATCAGCTGATAGCATGATGGAATTACAGTATGTTTTATTTAATGCACCAAAATTATTTTGATTGGTTTTATTTAATAATTCGTTTATAAATAGGTCAAACATCTGTGAACACATCCCCGTGTTTCCAACACTTCCTATCTCTTCTTTATCCGCGAATATTGAGATAATTGTTTTATTGTTTTCTTTAGCATCTAATAAAGCCTTTAAACTTGTATAAGCACATACTCTATCATCTTGCCCATAGCCTGCAACCATAGATTTATCTAACCCTAAGTTTTTAGCTTTAAATGCTGGTACGACTTCAAGCTCTGAACTATAAAAATCAATTTCAGTAATATTATATTTTTCATTTATTATTTTCATTATGTTTTCTTTAACAGAATTTTCACTATTAGGAATACTTCCAATTAAAAGATTTAAATCTTCTCCTTCGATTGCTTTTCCAATTTTTTTCTCATATTGTTCTTCGGCAAGATGTGGTAAGATATCCGTTATTGTAAAGACCAAATCATCATCATCTTCACCGATTGTAATATCTATTTTAGTACCATCAGGTTTTACTACAGCTCCATGAATAGCAAGTGGTATTGTTGTCCACTGATATTTTTTAATTCCACCATAGTAGTGAGTTTTAAATAGTGCTAATTTAGCATCTTCGTATAAAGGATTAGGTTTTAAATCTAATCTTGGTGAATCGATATGAGAACCTATTATATTAAGTCCTTTTGTTAAATCATCCTTACCAATAATTGCAGCATAAACACTTTTATTTCTGTTTAACAGGTAAACTTTATCACCGCTATTTAAATTATCTGTTTCGTTAATGTTTTTAAAGCCATTTTCTTCTAATTTATTTACTATGTATTTTGAGGTTTCCCTTTCTGTTTTACACACATTTAAAAAGTCTATGTAAGAACTACAAAATTTAAAAATATTTTCTTTTTTTTCTTCATTTGCATCTTTCCAACCACAACTTTTTTTATTTAAAATATTTTCCATGAAATCTCCTTTCTTTAATATGATACCACTTATTTAAAAAAATATTGTAAAAAAATATATTTTGAAATAACTATGCTAATAATATAATTATTTTGATACAAAAAATGAGTAATAGCACGCATACTTCTTATTGTCTATTTTAAGTTTGTAATTGCAAACTTGTCTTTATAGTTTACACTTTGCTTTACTGTTGAAAAAACCAAAACTTGACAGGAGGGGGGTATATTATATTATCAACTTGTAAGATTTTAACGATAGTTTATTAACGAGTTAGGGAGAAATAATATGGAAGTAACATTTAGAAAAATGGAAAAAAAAGATGTTCCTTTAGTAGTTGAATTATGTAATGAGGTTTTTAAGGAAAAAACAAGTTTACAGTATGCTAAAAGCATGTATAAAAAAACTAAAAAAGATAAAAATTCGATTTATATTGTAGGTGAAGTAGAAGGTAAAATAGTTTCTCATTTAAAGATAACTGTTATAGAAACTCTTTACGAAGATATGAATACTTATGCTATTTTAAACCATGTTGGTGTTAAAGAAGAATATAGAAGACATAAAATTGCAACTAAGATGCTTGATTATGCGTTTGATATATGTAAAAAACGTAATTGTAAAAAAGTAGAGCTATGGTCTAATAACGTTAGAACGGCAGCTCATGCTTGCTATTATAAATATGGTTTTAAACTTGATGATGCTGGCTTTTTCTCAAAAAGTGTTAAATAAAACGTAGTGGAGGTTATCATGAGAATAGAAAAGGTTTATATAGGTGGATGGTTTCAAAGAACCACATTACAATTAAGTGAGATATATGATTTTTTAAAAGAAGGAAGATCAGAACTTTCTTTAGATAAGAAAAAGTTAGTAAAACTTCATGATGATTTAGAGTTAAGCTCAATTGATTATGGAATTGATGGACTTGAATTTATTAAAGTTACTACCAGAACTGGTGTTAATATAAAAATATTTGAAGATGGACTAATCGTTTTAAATGATTCTGATGTAACGGAGTTTTCACTATTTAATGACATTGACTCTTTAGCGAATTATTATGAAAATAAATTATCTCCAGCACTTAGTTATATATTTAGTTTAGGTGCTCCAGTACCTAAAGAGTTAGCTAACATAGAAACGGTATTTCCTTATTTCATAGTTTTAGACAAAGCAACAAAAAATGATATTGCAACTCTTTTAGCAAAAACTGAAAAAGAAAAATATTTTGAATTTAGTAATAAAGACTATGATGTGGTAAGGGGAAATAAATATTATTTTATTAATAATAAAACTAAGGCAATGGATCAAGTTGAAAGATATATTGAAGAACAAATATTTATAAGAGAGTTTAAAGGACAACTTCATAGATATTTAAATTTACACAGAATAATATGGGAAAAAATTGATGCAGTAAAAGAAAATGCGAAAGTAAAAGGTAAGGATATTGTTGCATTTACAAGTAAGATAGATGGTTATAAAAAAACTGTTACTTTAATAGATTCTAGAATTAATCAAATGAACACATATATAAAGACTAGAGAAAAAATTGCAAAAAGTGATAATTCTCTTACCGAGTCTTTAGATTTAATTGGTTATAGATATGAAACTTTAACTAATACGGTATCTTATATGCAGCAAATATGGCAAATGACTAAAAATTACTTATCTCAAGCCGAAAAACTATTTAGTGGTTTAGAATCACAAGTAACTGAAAAATCAATTGGTAACTTAACTATAGTTTCAGCAATGGGTGTTGGTGCTTCATTAATTGATTTATTCACGGAATCAGCTCCTTCATTTTCAGCGTTTGGTGTTATATACTTTTTTATATTAGCAATAGTAGGTTGGTCTGTTAACAAGATAATGATAAAAATCTCGGAAAATAGGAAATTTGAAATACAAGATATTGAATATGATAAGAATATTAAATGATTATGAATAATATAGCAAAAGAAAACAGAAGAATACTTAAAAAGTGTTCTTTTGAAATTTTTTTAAAGTTTATAATTTCTATTTGTTACCGAGGATCTTTACTTATTATACCAATACTATGGGCAAAAGTAGTTGATTATGCGACTGCACATGATTTTCTATCTTCTTATAGGATGATAATAATAGCTATTTTAGTTATGTTGATTTATTATGTAAGTGTATCCTTAAACCAAGTATTTTATTATTTTGTTTATAACAAAATGTATAAATTATATTCTAAATTAGCTTATTCTTCTTTTATTAATAATTCCATACATAGTATATCAAGATTTAAAATTAGTGAGTTTAATAATATTATAAATAATGACTTAGATATAATAGTTGCATTCTTTTCTGATACTATTATAAAAGTTGTACAAATAATGGAATTTTTAATTATATATTATTATTTTTATACAATTAATATAAGAATGTTTGTAATAACCGTTTTGGTTTCTTTAACTATGATTTTAGTTTTAGGAATTTTAAATAAAAAAACAGGAAAATTAAATTCTAAAAGAAAACAAGCTCTTGATAAAAAAACAACAATTACTCATGAGGTTTTTAACACGGTAAAAGAAATAAAAGGTTTTTATGTATTTAAAAGCGTAAATGAAAGAGTAAAACAAACTTGCTCTAGTTATTTAAAAGCACATGCTAATCTTAATACTTATTCAACGGTTATTAAACAAGTTGTTTTTATATTTATTGAACTTGCAAGATATGGTTTGGTTGCATATGGTATATATTTATTTTCAATAGGTAAAATGGAAATAGGAACTATTTTAGTTATTTATACGTATTATACAAAAATAATAGAAAATTATGAAATCATTGGTACTTTAACATCTGGTATTCAAGATACAAAGGTATCACTTAAAAGATTAAATAAGTTAATAGAATATACGGGTACTAGTAATAATCAAGAACTAGTAAATAAAAAAGAATATTTAGGAAAAATAAAATTTGAAAAAGTTTTGTATGGTAATAAAAAAGATCCTATTTTAAATGATGTATCGTTAATAGTTAATCAAAATGCTATTACTGTTATAACAGGTCCAACTGGTTCTGGAAAAACGGGTGTTTTAGATTTACTTATGAAGATGAATAAAAAACATAGCGGTAATATATTTATAGATGACATTCCATATGAAAAAATAGATGATGATACGTTTTATAATTTAATTTCTTTAGTAAGAAAAGAGCCTAATTTCTTTGACTTGAGTATTAAGGATAATTTAATGTTAGTAGGAGGAAATTTTAAAGAGGTAAAAAATGTTTGCCAAAGTTTAGGAATTCATGATGAGATAATGGAACTTAAAAATGGATATGATACTGATATTAATGATTCATCATCTAAAATATCAATTAATTTAAAAAGAGGCATAGCTATTGCAAGAGTTATATTAAAAAATTCAAAAATAATAATGTTTGATGAGATAATTGATACGTTAGATGATAATCTTCAAAGTAAAGTATTAGAATTACTAGAGGAAAAGAAAAGAGATCATACAATATTAATTATTTCAAGAGAAGAAAATATAATGCAAAAAGCTGATAAGATTATTAGACTTGATAATAACAAGGTAAAGAGAAATTTAAAAATGATAAAAGAGTAATTTTTCAATATGAAGTTGCAGGGTGAAAGCAGTAATCTTTTACTAGTAGCTTCATTTTTTATTACTCTTTTATTACCATGAAAAAGTATTATTTAAATATTGCATACATGTTAATCATTGTTGTCCACATTTGCTTTAGACTCTTATCTTTAAATATGTTTTTTAATATTTATCTCTTCTACAATATAATAAAACAATTCTAGGTATATAATTAAATTTAACTTACATAATGATATTAGTTCTTTACTTATTCTTGTGGATTCATCTTTCCATACGTTAATTTTAGAATTATCACTATTATGTATAAGAATTAAGAGGACAAGCTAAAAATGAGGGATGGGTATATTTTAAATAGTGTTTATAAATGCTTTTTCTACTTTTAGACAATGCCTTTAACAAATCATCATCTTTATCACTATTTTCAAAATTTAGAAAAATTATAAAATTTAATTTCTTTTTTGGCTATTTTGTATTTAAAAAAATAATTAACCCTCTAGGTATTTTGACAACATATCAAAATAACCTAAGGGGGTTATCTTTTTATATAAATATTCGAAAAAATCCGAATAGATTCGTTACTGGTGCCCTAAAGGAAGGAGTACGACAACTTCAATTATTACAAATCTCTATAAAATATTTAAATATATTATTCATATTTTCATCAATTTTATATAAACTTTCTGGATGAAATCTTACACCCATATAGAATTTTTTGCATTTGGATTCTACTACTTCAGCATAGCCATCTTCACAAAAACCAACTTTATCTAATAATGGACATGTATCAATTGCTCTTTTATGTCTTGAATTGACTCTAATTTTTTCTGTTTTAACAATATTATAAAATTTTGATGATTTATCAATATTCACGTTATGAACATATTCTTTATTAGGTTGATTGTGTTTTTCTGGATTTGATACTTTAAAAGTTGTTCCTCCAAGCCCTCTAACAACACTATTTTGTCCTGCACATATACCTAAACATGGTATATTATTATCATAACAATATTTTGCTATAAATGGTTCAAATGCTTCGTTTGCGTTTCCACCCTGTAAAATAATTCCATCACATAATTTAATTTGATTGATTATATTTTCTTTATCTATCTTTTCATTATAATCTAACCAATTATCTCCTGCACCTTGCATTTTTTCGTTTGGCGAAATTATACCTATAGCGATAGCTCCATTGTCAAAAATTGCTTGTTTTACTTCATTTCTAATACGAGAATCTGCTCTTTTTTCTTTTTCTGCTCCATCTCTATATTTTGCTACAATACCTATTATCACTTTATTCATTTATTGTAAGCACCTTCTTTGTATTATTAAATATAATCACATATTGTTTTTGACAATATGCAAGTATGTTTTCTTAATTGACAAATATATCAATTTAGCCTATAAAAATTATATCATAATTTAAAGCAATTTAAAACTCGAACTATAAAAATCCGAGTTTCCTATTAATCTGGTGCCGCTTGTAGGAATCGGACCTACAGCTAATCATTACGAGTGACTTGTTTTACCATTAAACTAAAGCGGCATAAAGGGTTATTTGAAGAACCCATTTTCAACATATTTTGTTTCGTTTATTACCATAAATGCATTTTTATCTATTTTGGTAATAACTTTTTTTAAATCTTTTAAATTTTTTTTATCAACTTCTATAAAAAGCATTAACTTTTTTTTATTATCTTTACCAGTACACTCAATTTGTGATACTGCAAAACCAGCGCCTCTTATTTTGTCAATTTCGGTAACCGGAAGATAATCTAATACTATTTGAACTGATATTTTTCCTTTTATTAAAACGTTTGATAAAGTGGTTCCAATAAAAGTACCAGCGGCATAACCACCTGCGTATGAAAGGGCTATCCACATACTATCCATTTTTGTGTTTAGAGCTTCTCTAACTACTAAAAACCATATTATGACATCCACGAATCCGATTAATGTTGCGGTTAATCTTTTTCCTTTAACGGTTAATACCGTTACAAATGTCGCGAGTGATACATCTACTATTCTTGCTATGAATATCTTAACGCATAACAGAAATAACTGCATCTTTCCTCCCTCTGGCGCTAGTAACATAATATCATAATTATTTTAATTCTTCAATAGATAAGTTTATATTAAAGTGTTATAATATAAAAATGGAGGAAAAAGATGAACAAAACAATAGAATTAAGAAAAAACTGTATAATATT
>CANQBL010000002.1 GCA_947589105.1 uncultured Bacilli bacterium
AAATTGGTATTGGTTCTGTAAAACCTTGAATTATTCCTAGAAAAACATATTGTATTACTTTTATTATATTCATTATATCTCTCCTTACTTTCTATTACATTATATACTAAAATTAACTTAAAATAAATAAAATTTATTAGGTGGTTAAAATGGTTTTAAAAATTTTTTTATTTTTATTTGGTTTTATTCTTATGACTGTTGGTTTTTCATCATTAATTTTATACATAAATTTATTTGGCTTTGGGTATAATTTTAAAGAATACACTAGCTTTATAATGAAATTACCAGAATTTTATTATTTAATAATAGGTTTTGTATTACTTAATATTTCAATTTTGCTAAAAGGAGATAAAAATGAAAAACACATATGATATTCTAGTTAATTTTAAAAAACGAGCATATGAATTTTATGAGTGGAACCAAGATGATGATATAAAACATATTAAAACAATACCAACGTTTAGGATTTCTCCAAGTTGTTTGCTCGATTTTTATAATAGTGAACTAGTAGTTAGCAAAGAATTTTTAAAAAAAATAGAAAATAAAACAGAAGTTTTTTGTAAGGGTTTAGTTAAAACAGAAAAATATGCGTGTGTTTTATTTTGTGATTATAAAGTAATGGCTTTTACATTTGATTCTAATGGAAAATTAACTGGTAAAAGCAATTTATTATTTGATGAATCTGATGATATTATAAAGTCTTGCTTTAATTTAGAAGAGATAAAAATAAATTATAATGTTATATCAGTTTATAATATAAAAGGAAATTATACTAGAAAAGAATATAAAATTATTGAATCTTTATTAAGTTATTTAAATTCTATTTACGAAAATAAAAATAGTTTTGAAATAAAGTACATGTATTTAGAATGTTTTAATAAAGAAACCAAAGATGAAGATAAAGCTTATAATGAACTAGTTAGTCAAGTTAAATTAGCAAATTTTAAAGTTATTGAAAAATTAAGGGATCTTATTAAAGTTTTAAAAAAATAGTATAAAAAAATTATTTCTTGCCAAATTATTACTGAAGGAGGAATAATAATGAAAAAAATTTTGCTTGTTTTGTGCGCAGTTTTACTTTTTACAGGATGTAGCTGTAGTATGAATGATAGTAAACCAGAGGATGCCGTTGAAACTTTTTTTGAAAAGTATCGTGCTAAAGATGATGATGTAATAACTCAACTAATAGATACTATTAAAAATGAAGATTTAAATGATGATTCTAAGGAAAAATATCAAGATCTTATGGAAAAACAATATGATAGTTTTGCATATGTTATTAAAGATATAAAAGAAGAAAATGATGAAGCTACTGCAACTGTAGAATTAACGGTACTTGATTATAGAAGCGCTATTTTAAAGGCTGAGGAAGAATTAAAATCTAATCCTGAAAAATTTAACAATGATGAAGGAAACTTCTCAGATGAAAAATATATGGATTATAAAATAAAACTAATGCAAGAAGTAAAAGATACTACAACTCATACTATTGAATTATCTCTTACTAAAGAAAATGGTATGTGGAAAGTAAACCAATTATCTAGTGATGATATTTCTAAATTACATGGTTTGTATTAAAATTAAGGGTTTTTGCTCTTAATTTTTTTTAGCAATAATTAGCACTCTGATATTGACTTTGCTAATAATTGGTATTATAATCAAAATTAGTAAACATATTTGAGGAGATGATTTTATGTCTAAAAGACAATTTAAGGCAGAATCTAAAAGATTATTAGATTTAATGATTAATTCAATTTACACTAATAAAGAAATTTTTTTAAGGGAACTTATATCAAATGCTAATGATGCTATTGATAAGTTATGTTATGAAGCGTTAACTAATAAAACGCTTAAAGTAGATAAAAGGAAATTAGGTATTAAAATAGAAATTGATAAAGAAAAAAGATTACTTAAAATAGAAGATAACGGAATTGGAATGGATAAAGAAGAACTAGTAGATAATCTAGGTACTATTGCCAAAAGTGGTTCTTTAGCATTTAAAGAAGCATTAGAAAAAAAAGATAAGGTAAATATAATTGGACAATTTGGAGTTGGCTTTTATTCTAGTTTTATGGTAGCAGATGAAGTTATTGTTGAAAGTAAAAAAGCTGGTTTTATGAAAGCTTATAAATGGGTTTGTAAAGGATTAGATGGTTTTGAGATAACAGATTGTGATAAACAAGAAAATGGTACAATTATTACTTTACATATTAAAGAAAATAATAAGGAAGAAAAATATGATGATTTCCTAGATGATTTTAAAATACAAGGATTAATAAAAAAATATTCTGATTATGTAGCTTATCCAATTAAAATGAATATCATAAATGAAGAAACTAAGGAAAAAAGTGAAACAGAAGCTATAAATAGTATGGTTCCATTATGGAAGAAAAATCAGAAGAAAATAAAAGATGAAGAATATTATAAATTTTATCAAGAAAAATTTTTTGATTATACAAAACCGCTTAAGGTTATTCATACAAAAGCTGAAGGAATAGTTAGTTATGATGCGTTAATGTTTATCCCAGCAATGCCTCCTTATGACTTTTATACAAAAGAATATAAAAAGGGTTTGGAATTATATTCAAATGGAGTTTTGATAATGGAAAAATGTGAAGATTTACTTCCAGATTATTTAAACTTTGTAAAAGGTGTTGTGGATTCTCCAGATTTATCTCTTAATATTTCAAGAGAAATGTTACAACAAAACAGGCAGTTAATGGTTATTGCAAAAAATATAGAAAAAAAGATATTAAAAGAATTATCCGAAATGCTTTTAAACGATAGAGAAAAATATGAAACGTTTTTTAAAACTTTTGGAGTAAACATAAAATATGGTATATATGATAATTATGGTGCTAAAAAAGAGGATTTAAAAGATTTAATTATTTTCTACTCATCAAAAGAAAAGAAAATGGTTACATTAAAAGAGTATGTATCAAAATTAACAGAGGATGATGATACAATTTATTATGCTTGTGGTGAAACGGTTGATAAAATTGATATGATACCTCAAGTGGAAAGCTTAAAAGAAAAAAATAAACAGGTATTGTACTTAACCGATTATGTTGATGAGTTTGTTCTTAAAACGTTGGAAAAATATGATGATAAAAAGTTTGTTAACGTTTCATCTAATGATTTTGATTTATCAACCGAAGAAGAAAAAAAATTATTGGAAGAAAAAAACGAATCATCTAAAGAAATGTTTGAATTTATGAAAAAAGAATTAGGAGAAGAAGTATTTGATATAAGATATACAAATAAACTTAAAAATCATCCTATTTGTTTAACTAGTAAAGGTGAAGTAACCGTTGAAATGCAAAAGGTAATTAATGCTATGCCAACTGATGAGCATATTAATGCAAAATTAGTTTTGGAGATAAATGAAAAACACGCAATAGCTAAAAAAATAAAATATCTATACGAAAATGATAAAAAAACGTTAAAAAAGTACACTAAAATACTTTATAATGAAGCAAGATTGATAGAAGGTCTTCCTGTTACTAATCCAACTGAATTGAGTAATTTAGTGTGTGAATTATTAGCTAAGTAGTTATAAAAGGCTTTAATAATTAAAGTCTTTTTTTCATACAATGATTTAGGTGATAATATTGAAAAAAATATTAGTTTTAATATTTTTACTTTTGATTATTCCAGTAAAAATAAATGCTTATAATTTAGGAGAAGCAGCAATATTAATGGAAGAAGATACTAAAAGGATATTGGTATCAAAAAATATTAATAAGAAGAAACTTATTGCATCAACTACTAAAATAATGACAGCGGTAATAGCAATAGAATCTAAAAAAATGAATAAAATGGTAAAAGTAACAGATAAAATTTTAGAAAGCTATGGATCAAATATATATTTATCAATTGGTGAAAAAATGAAATTAGAAGATATGGTATATGGTCTTATGATGCAAAGTGGTAATGATGCTGCTTTAATGATTGCAGAGTTTTTAGGAGGAGAAGAAAAATTTGTAGATAAGATGAATAAAAAAGCAAAAGAAATAGGAATGAAAAATACCACTTTTAATAATCCTCATGGTTTAGATGAAAAAACAAAAAACTATTCGACTGCGTATGATATGGCTCTTTTAATGCGTTATGCAAATAGTTATCCTGAATTTAAAAAGATAGTAGGAACTAAAAAACATACGGTTAAAACAAAAGAAAAAACATATGTTTGGTCAAATAAAAATAAACTTTTATATACTTATAAATACACAACCGGTGGTAAAACTGGATATACCGAAAAAGCTCATCGAACACTTGTTACATCTGCTAGTAAAAATAATATGAATTTAATTGTAGTAACATTAAACGATGGTAATGATTTTAAAAATCATAAGGAACTTTATGAATATGGATTTGATAATTATAGTATGGTAAAGGTTTTTGATAAAGATAAAATGAATCTTTCTAATAAGAACATATATGCTTTAGATGATTATTATTATCCGATTACTTTGAAAGAAAAAGAACTTATAAACATTGATTATAGGGTAAAAGATAAGGATAAATATAAAAATAATGAAGAAGTGGGCAGTGCTATTATAAAGCTTGGCAATAAAATAATTCATGAAGAAAAACTATATATTAGCGTAAAAGAAAAACATAATAAAAATAAAAAAAATTGGTTTCTTAAAATAATTAATAAGATTTTTTAGATAAAATAAGTCTATTAGAAAATAATTAATTTACGTTAATTATTTTTTTATTTATTACTTTCCTTGACTTTAAACGAGATAAATTTTACAATAGAATTGTATATTTATTATACAAAATAAGGAGGAACTAAAATGGGAAATAACTTAATTCCTGTTTTACTTCTAATAGTTGGATTATTTGTTGGAGCAATTATTGCTTTTGTTATAATGTCATTAAAAAAGAAAAATGAGGAACACAAAGCCTCTAGCATAATTGAAAAAGCGAAAAAAGAAGCAGAAAAAGCAAAAAGAGATGCTCTTTTAGAGGCTAAAGAAGAGGCTTATAAATTAAAGTTAGAAACAGACAAAGAAATTAAAGAAAAGAAAAGTGAAATTAAAGAAAATGAAGAACGGTTATTACAACGTGAAAGTAGTATTGATAGACGGGATGGATTGTTACAAAACCGTGAACAAATGTTAGATGAAAAAGAAAATGGAATTATTCAAAAACAAAAAGATATTCAAAAATTAGAAGAAAAAGCAGAAAACATAATTAAAGAACAAATAGAAAAATTAGAAAAAATATCTGGTTTTTCCAAAAAACAAGCTAAAGAAGAAATAATGAAACAGGTAGAAATTTCTATGAGTGCAGAAATTTCAGCTTATATAAAAGAAAAAGAAGCAGAAGCTAAATTAGAAGTTGATAAAAAGGCAAAAAATTTACTTGTTGAATCAATGCAAAAATATGCATCAGATGTAACTAATGAACAAACAGTTAGTGTTGTTACGCTACCTAATGATGATATGAAAGGTAGAATTATAGGTAGAGAAGGAAGAAACATAAGAACCATTGAAGCTGTTACTGGGGTTGATCTTATCATAGATGATACTCCGGAGGCTATAGTTTTATCAAGTTTTGATCCTTTAAGAAGAGAAATAGCTAAACAAACAATTGAATCTTTAATAAAAGATGGAAGAATTCATCCTTCTAGAATTGAAGAATTATATGACAAGACTTGTAAAGAATTAAATGTAAAGATAAGAGAATATGGAGAAGAAGCTATGTTCGAATTAGGTATTACAAAACTTGATCCAGAATTGGTAACTATTTTAGGAAAATTAAATTTTAGAACAAGTTATGGGCAAAATGCATTACAACATTCTAAGGAAGTTGCGCATTTAGCAGGTATTATGGCAGCTGAATTAGGTGAAAACGTGGCTCTTGCCAAACGTGCAGGTTTACTTCATGATATTGGAAAAGCAATTGATTTTGAGGTAGAAGGAAGCCATGTTGAAATAGGAGCGGATTTAGCTAAAAAATACGGAGAAGATAGTGTTGTTTTAAACGCTATAGAATCACATCATGGAGATAAAAATCCTAATAACGTTATATCTGTTTTAGTAGCAGTAGCAGATAGCTTATCAGCAGCAAGACCAGGGGCTAGAAACGATTCTTTAGAAAATTATGTAAAAAGGCTTGAACAATTAGAATCTATTGCAAAGGATTTTGATGGAGTAGATAAAGCTTATGCAATGCAAGCTGGTAGAGAATTAAGGGTAATTGTTGAACCTGAAAAAGTAGATGACGTTGGAAGTTATAAAACAGCTCGTGATATTAAAGAGAGAATTGAAAAAGAAATGCAATACCCAGGTACTGTTAAAGTAACAGTAATAAGGGAAACAAGAGCTATAGAAGAAGCTAAGTAGGCAATAAATAATATAGATGAAAACTTTTATGTAGTAGTGTAAAAAGAGCATTTAAATGCTCTTTTTTTCATAAGATTTAACAGGAGGCTTATTTATGAAAAACATACTTAATTATTATTATAGTTTACATCCTGATGAAATATCCCATAAAGATAATAAGTATTTTTTTGATTATCTTGACTGTAAGTATGTTTTTGAACCTTTTCAAAGACCACTATCTGATTTAGATTGTTTATATAAAATAAATAAAGAAATGATAACAAGAGAAATACTTGTTCATGAAATAATACTTAATAATGAAAATAAAATAGCAACTTACGTTAATAATACCCCTTATGTTTTAATGGAAATATATATTAATAAAGAAGCAAGAATAAATTTATCTGATGTGTGCTATATTAATAATAATTCGGTTGGCATAGAATGTGATAGGATTTTAAACAGGTATGATTGGGTAACCTTATGGGAAACTAAAAATGACTATTTTGAAGCCCAAATAAATGAAATTAGTAAAAAATATCCTAATTTATGTAACTATGCGAATTATTATATAGGTTTAGCAGAAAATGCAATATCATATGTAAAGCAAGCAAATAAAATAGAAGATACAACACTAATTAGCATTTGTCATAAAAGAATAAATTCAAATGATGATTTATTTGAACTATATAATCCGTTAAGGTATATATATGATTTTAGAATTAGAGATATATGTGAATACATAAAATCTTCTTTCTTTAATAATGAAAATGCTTATAACATAGTCATAGAATATTTTAAAAATAATTATATAAGTTATAAAGAAGCATTATTATTCTATGGAAGACTTCTTTATCCTTCTTATTTTTTTGATTTATACGATGACATAGTAAATAAAGATTTAAATGAGAATTTAATAGAAAATATAGCTGTTAAATCAGAAGAATATGAAATATTTTTAAATAACGTATATTTCTTTTTGACTAAGATATATAATAAATATATTCCTGCGGTAGATTGGTTAATAAAAAAAAGCTTTATTTAAGCTTCTTCAATGTTTAATACTTTAATAACTTCTGGCACTTCAGAAACCAGCATTTCTTCAACCGTATTTTGAATTGTCATATCTGCAAAGATGCAACCTGCACAAGATCCTTTAAGTTTGACGTAGCATATACCATCTTCAAATTTTACAAATTCAACGTCACCACCATCATTGTTAAGATATGGTCTTATTTTATTTAAAATTTCTATTATTTTAGCTTCTGTTTTATTCATTTTTATCACCAAATAAATTATAACTCATGAGTTTTGTAAAGTAAAGGTAATTTGTAATTGTAATATAATATATGATATAATGTGTTTTGGAAGGTGCTAATTATGAATAAATATAAGGAAGGAGACGTTGTTAAGGCAAAAATAACAGCAATTGAAAAATATGGTGCATTTGCTTTAATTGATGAAGAATATAGTGGTCTTATTCATATTTCTGAAATAACTGATAAATTTGTTAGGAATATAACTGATTTCTTTGAAATAGGGGATGTTATTAATGTTAAAATACTATCAATTCCTTCTTCACATAATCAGTTAAGATTATCTGCTAAAAACGTTAATGAGGGATTACAAAAAAATAAAAGAAAAAAGATAAAAGAAACAGTTTTTGGTTTTTATTTATTAAAAACTGCATTACCTAATTGGATAGAAGAAAAAATGGAAGAGATTAACAAAAAATTATAAAACTTACTTGACAATATCTTAAAATATTGATATATTTATATACGTTCTCACGTATATATGGATGCTTAGCTCAGTTGGTTAGAGCACCTGCCTTACAAGCAGGGGGTCATAGGTTCGAGTCCTATAGCGTCCACCATTTGTTTTGCCGAAATAGCTCAACTGGTAGAGCAACTGACTTGTAATCAGTAGGTTGCGGGTTCAAGTCCTGCTTTCGGCACCATGATCGGGGAGATAGCGAAGTGGTTAAACGCGGCAGACTGTAAATCTGTTCCTTCGGGTTCGGTGGTTCGAATCCACCTCTCCCCACCACTTAAGATTGCCTCGTCGCCAAGTGGTAAGGCATCAGACTTTGACTCTGACATGCGCAAGTTCGAATCTTGCCGAGGCAACCAATATTTAAGATATGTCCTGTTAGCTCAGCAGGTAGAGCATTTGACTTTTAATCAAAGGGTCATGCGTTCGAATCGCATACAGGACACCACTTGCCCGAGTGGCGGAATTGGTAGACGCACAGGACTTAAAATCCTGCGAGATTCATACCTCGTGCCGGTTCAAGTCCGGCCTCGGGCACCAGATTGATAGTAAACTCGAACTTTTCGAGTATCAATATAAAACGACTTGCCAAAAAGTCGTTTTTGTGTTATTATGAATATGTCAAGGAAACTTGCATAAAATAAAAAAGGAACATTCAATATGCTAGTGTTGAGTGTTGCCAAAAGATTGGTTTCACCTAATTCAAAGCAGTTGAGTTAGGTGATTTTCTTTTATATTAAAACTATAAATAGTAATAATACTAATAGGAAGATAAGAATGATTAAAGATAGAATTAAAAAATCCTTCTTATTCATACTATCGCCTCCCTTCATCATGAAGTTTGGCAATCACCCAACTATTAAATGTTCCAAATTAATTATACCAAACATTTGTTCTCGAAACAATGATTTTATATTAAATTTTTAAAATTTGAAAACATACTTGCATATTGACGAACCAATATGAGTTTTATTTTTTTATAAGGAGATGATAGTTATGAATCCTATAATTAGAAAAAGAAAAATAGAAGATTCAACTGAATTAGCACATTCTATTGCACTTGTATGGAATACAACATATAAAGGAATTGTTGATGATGATTTTTTAAAGGGATTATTAGATCATCAAAAGGAAAGTGCTGAAAGATTAAAAAATAATATAACTGATCAACCGAATTATTACGTTTTAACTTTACAAGACAAAATAATTGGTTGGATTTATTATACTTTAGATAGTGATAAATATGAAAATGCCGCAGAAATACATTCTTTATATATTTTAAAAGAATATCAGGGAAATGGTTATGGCAAAATGTTATATGAATATGCTATTAAAAATGTTATGAAAAAAGGAATAAAAAAATTAATAATTGGCTGTTTAGATGGTAACCCTTCTAATAATTTTTATAAGCATCTTGGTGGAAAATATATAGGTAATCATTTATTTAGAGAAAAGTATATAGAAAATATATATTTATTTGAATTATAAAGTCGTTGTACTTCTTCTTTTAGAGCATCAGATTAATAAGAAACTCGGACTTTTGTAGTTAGAGTTTAATTGACCTTTTAAAAAGTAATAACTTGTGGGTTTGAATAAAGAGAAGGTGAAACTTTATTTAATGTCTTACGAATAAAATAGATTTATAGGCTTAGAGAATTTCACGTTTTTAAAACGAGATTTTTTATTTTTATTATATTATTTTATTTGTGTAATTAATAAGTGGGCAGAAACAGGCTGAGTACCACCAGCTAATGGTGTAATCGTTAGGACGGTTGAATTGATATTAGTTGTTTAAACTATTATTATACCAATTATTTGACTAGTTTGGATTGTCCTAGTCGGTCCGGTAGGACCAGGTGTACCAGGTAATAGTTTATAGCAAACACAATTATTTTTTTTCTGACAACATGGATTTTTTTGATTATTATCACAATTATAATTACTATAGCTAAAAATCGATTTTTCCATATAATCTTCTCCTTTGTTAAAATAAAATATTTATTATATAATATGAGTGTCAAGGATAAATGCCACAATATTTATAAACCATTAGTTTAAATGTGTTGACAAATAAAAAATAGGTGTGTTATAATCTTATTGCTATTTAATTGTTATATGTGTTTTATTTTTGCATATAATAACTAATGTATTTGGAGGAATACCCAAGTCTGGTTGAAGGGACCGGTCTTGAAAACCGGGAGGTCGGGCAACCGGCGCGGGGGTTCGAATCCCTCTTCCTCCGCCACTTAATTATTACATCGCGGGATGGAGCAGTTCGGTAGCTCGTCGGGCTCATAACCCGAAGGTCGTGGGTTCAAATCCTACTCCCGCAACCAAGAATTTAAAAGCATAGTTATTATGCTTTTTTTAATAAATATGAATATAAATAAAATAAAATCGCCATTATATTATTGGTGATTTTATTATGGAAAAAAGTATTTGGCAAAAGGATAATAATTTTAAACTAGATAAGGTTAATGAAAATATTAAAACTGATATTCTTATTATTGGTGCAGGTATAACTGGAGTTACAACGGCTTATAATTTAATTAATAGTAATTTTGAAGTTGTTTTAATTGATAGACAAAAATTTTTTAATGAAGTTACTGCTAAAAGTACCGGAAAACTTACTTATCTTCAGGATTTAAAGTATCAAGATATATGTAATGTTTATAATTATGAAACTGCTAAATTATATTATGAGACCCAAAAAGAAGCAATAAGAATAGTAAAGAAAAATGTAAAAGAAAACGAAATAGATTGTAGTTTAGAAAAAAATGAGTCTATTACTTTTACTACTGATGAAAGTGAAGTTTCTAAGTTTATTAAAGAAGAAGAATTTTTAGAAAAAGTAGGGGTTAATTATTCAAACTCTTCCGATAGTTTAAAAAATGATGAAATAAAACGCTTAATATCAGTAAAAAATACTTATGTTTTTAATCCCGTTAAATATTTGAATGGACTTTTAAAAAAAATAAAAAAATCTAGTAACATAAAAGTATACGAAAATAGTATTGCAACAAAAATAAAAAAGGAAGTAGATTATTATGTAGTTATAGTAAATGGTTACGAAATAAAAACAAGAAAAATAGTGCTTGCATGTAATTATCCTTTTTTCTTGATTCCAGGTTTTATACCATTTAAAACTTATATGGAAAAATCTTATGTTGCTGCATGTAAAATAGATGAAAATAAAAAAATTAACGGAATAACTAGTAATTACCCAACCGTATCTTTTCGTTTTTATGAAGATAAAGATAATAAATATTTTATATATTTATCTAATTCTTCAAAAATTTGTGATAAATTAAATTATGAAAAAAATTATAAAAAAACTATTAATGAAATAGAAAAAATAACTGGTAAAAAGCCAATTTATAAATGGACAAACATGGATGTTATGACTAATGATTTTTTACCATTAATAGGAAAAATATCTAATGATGATCCGAATGTTTTAATTGCAACAGGGTATAATACTTGGGGAATGACAACTGGTACTTTAGCGGCTAAAATATTAGCCGATTTAATAAATAATAAAAAAAATAAATATGAAAAAGTTTTTAGTCCGTCAAGAAGTATTAATTTAAAGAAAATTAAAAACTTTACTACGAATACACTTATTTCAAATACTAAAGCTTACGTATTAAACTTTATTAAAAAAAATCCTAGTTGGTATAAAAATAAAGCTTTAGTTACAAAACAAAACGGAAAAAGAGTTGGAATATATTTTGATAATGAAGGTAATAGCCATGTTGTTTCTAATATATGTCCTCATTTAAAATGCTTTTTAACTTTTAATGAAGTAGATAAAACTTGGGATTGTCCTTGTCATGGCTCTAGGTTTGATATAGAAGGTAATGCAATTAAAGGACCAAGTAAGGATAATATAAAAATAGATGAAACTAAATAAAGTAGTTAGTTTCATCTATTGTATCTATTAAAAAATCTTTATTTGGAACCTTATCATCTAAAAACAAACTTTTACATATTTTTATTCCATCTTTATTATTAAAGTATCCATAATTTTTTAAATAAATTTGTTCTCTTAATAAATAATAATCTTTAGATTCATTTATTAAGTAATAGGTTAATAAATTAAACATATGTATATCAACTTCTTTTCTTAAACCATATTTTCTTAAAAATTCATAACTATAATCATTAGTTTCGTAAATATTAGTTTTAAAACCTTTATATGAACAATTATCAAAATCAATTATAGAAGCACCTGAATTATTATACATTATATTTGATGGAATTAAATCTGAATGGATTATACCCTCATTATGCATTTGAATAATTAAATTTTTAGTGTCTCTTAAAATTTTTAATTTATACATATAATCTTCACTAATTAAAAATTCAATGTCTTTTCCATTATAAAAATCTGTTAAATATGTTTTATTTTCATCATCTTTTTTCTTAACCCAAAACTTAGGAACAAATAATTTAGGATTATCAACTTTACTTAACAGCATTAATTTTCTTTTTTTCCCATTTAAATAATCATCATAATTAAACTCTTTATAAGCATACTTTTTATTGTTATAGTAACATGTTTTAACGTTTCCAAAAGAACCATATTGGTATTGTTCGGGATTATCAAAATATAAATTTTCATACATAATAGTTTTCATTTTTACCACCTTTTTGGAATTTTCTAACTATTCTATCATATAATAGAATAAAAATAAATAAAAAAGTTGTTGACAAACTAGTGTTAATTAATATATAATTTGTTTGTACCTAAAAAAGAAGGTTATGCTTCAATAGCTCAGTTGGTAGAGCATCCGGCTGTTAACCGGCAGGTCGTAGGTTCGAGTCCTACTTGAAGCGCCATATGAAAGTAAAGTAGCGATTGCTACTTTTTCTTTTTTTAAGTATTGTAAAATGATAAAATTATGTTATAATTTAAATATATTTAATATACGTTGAAGAGGAAAAGTAATTAAAAGATTCTATAAAGAGAGCTAGTGATGGTGGAATATTAGCAAGATATTTTAATGAAAGAACACCTTGGAGTATCTTACCCAAAGATTTTATCAAGTAGGCTAAGACGGTTGATAACCCGTTAATATATCTTTAAGTGACTATTTTATTAAATAGTAAACTGGGTGGTACCACGGATTTAAGCAGTTATTCGTCCCATAGGGATGAATAACTGTTTTTTATAAGGAGGAATAATATGGATGCTAAAGAATTGATGAAAAATTATTTAAAATTAATGAATGAAAAAGTAACGTTACAAGGTTGGATTAGAAATCATAGAAGGCAAAAAGAATTTGGTTTTATTGATTTTTATGATGGAACTTGTTTTGGAACTATTCAAATAGTTTATGAAAAAGATTTAGATAATTTTGATGATGTTCAAAAATTTTTGGTAGGAAGTGCAATTACCGTAGAGGGTATTGTTTCTAAGTCGAATAAAAATCAAGATTTTGAAATAAAGGCAACAAAGGTTAAGTTGGAGGGAAAATCAACCGATGATTATCCAATTCAGCCTAAAAGACATACTAATGAGTTTTTAAGAGAACAAGCTTATTTAAGACCTAGAACAGCTCTTTATAATTCAGTATTTAGAGTAAGAAGTGTAGCGGCTTTTGCAATTCATAAATTTTTTCAAGAAAATGGATTTGTATATATAAATACCCCAATTATTACCGCAAGTGATTGTGAGGGAGCAGGAGAAATGTTTCAAATTACTACGCTTGATTTAGATAAAATAGCAAAAGAAGGTAAAGTTGATTACTCCAAAGATTTTTTTGGTAAGCAGGCATCCCTTACAGTATCTGGACAATTGGAGGCTGAAACCTACGCAATGGCATATAAAAAGGTTTATACGTTTGGACCAGCATTTAGAGCAGAAAACTCAAATACTAAAACACACGCTTCTGAATTTTGGATGGTAGAACCTGAAATTGCCTTTTGTGATTTAAATGGGGATATGGATATCATGGAAAAAATGCTTAAATACGTAGTTAAGTATGTTTTAGAAAATTGTCCTTTAGAAATTGATTTTTTTGATAAGTTTGTTCAAAAAGGGTTAAAGGATAAATTAAATAGATTAATTAATAGTTCATTTGTTAGAATAGATCATGAAGAGGTAATTAAAATACTAAAAGAAGCTAAAGTAAAATTTGAATTTGAACCAGAATATGGAGAAGATATAGCTAGAGAACATGAAAAATATATAACCGAATATTTTGATGGACCAGTGTTTATTAAGAATTGGCCTAAAGATATCAAAGCTTTTTATATGAAACAAAATGATGATGGTAAAACGGTTGCAGCGGTTGATTTAGAAGTTCCTGGAGCAGGTGAATTAATGGGTGGTTCTCAAAGAGAAGAAGATTATGATAAATTAGTTAATAGAATGAAAGAATTAAATATAGATGATAAAGGTATGCAGTGGTATTTAAATCTTAGAAAATATGGAACATGTATTCATTCAGGTTTTGGAATGGGATTTGAACGATTACTTATATATTTAACCGGAGTAGAAAATATTAGAGATGTAATACCTTATCCTAGAACCCCAAATAATTGTGAATTTTAATTTTATAATATACTAAGGTTTTTAACTAGATTATAAAAGGAGGAGTAAAATGCAAAAGATAACCAAAGAAAACATTCAAGATTATGCTTTAAAATTAATGTTTAAGATGAAAGATGAAGAATTTGAAACTTTTGAAAAAGAGTTTGAAACTATTTTAAAACACATGGATTTAATAAGTAAAATAGATGGAATAGAAAAAGTAGAGCCATTAGTTTTTCCTTTTAAAAATGAAGATGCAAAGTTAAGAAAAGACGTAGCAAATAGCACTTTAACTACTTTTGATGCGGTAAAAAACGCTCATGAAACGATTTATGATGAGGTAAAGGTGCCAAAAGTAGTAGGGGGTGAATC
Organism: uncultured Bacilli bacterium; assembly: GCA_947589105.1. Classification (GTDB taxonomy): domain Bacteria; phylum Bacillota_I; class Bacilli_A; order RF39; family UBA660; genus Aphodocola. The sequence continues at coordinate 15,022 of CANQBL010000002.1, forward strand.
CTAATGAGTTATTTAGATAAATCTTTAGATGAAATACATGCTGCTTTAAAGAAAGGTAAAGTAACTAGTAAAGAGTTAATTATAGAATCACTAAAAAGGGCTCATGCTACTCAAGAAAAGTTAAATTGTTTTGTAACTATTTTGGATGATGTAAAAGAAGAAAAGATAACTTTTGATGTATTATCAGGTATTCCTTATGCTTGTAAAGATAATTTATCAACCAAAGGAATACTTACGAGTGCATCATCAAACATTTTATCTGATTACGTTCCGGTATTTGATGCAACTTGCGTTGAGAAACTAAAAAATAAAAATGCTGTTATGATGGGTAAAACGGTTATGGATGAACTTGGAATGGGTGGTACTGGTACAACGGGTCATACTGGTGTTGTAAGAAATCCTTGGGATCAAACCAGAATGACGGCAGGATCATCAGCGGGCTCTGCGGCAGCGGTTGCAAGTGGTATTGTTCCTTATGCTTTAGGAACGGACACGGGAGATTCTATTCGTAAACCTGCAGGTTACTGCGGAATAGTTGGTTTTAAACCTACTTATGGATTAGTATCAAGATGGGGATTATTTGCTTTTGCATCTTCTTTAGATCACGTAGGTTGTTTAACAAAATCCGTTAAGGATGCAGCTTACGTAATAGATGCCATAAAAGGTATTGATGAAAAAGACATGACATCATTTGATTCATCTAACATAAACTTGGTAGAAGATTACACCACAAACGTTAAGGGTAAAAAGTTATTTTACATTAAAGAGTTAAATGATGAATTAAAAAACAGTAAAGAATATTATGATAACTTTATGAAAGTAATCAGTTATGCTAAAGATTGCGGTATTGAAATTTATGAAGAAAGTATTAATGAAGATATATTAAGAAGTATTTATCCAGCTTATATGGCAATTTCTTGTGCTGAGGCAACAAGTAATAATTCTAATTTAACAGGAATTGCGTTTGGGTCAAGAAAAGATGGACTAACTCCAGATGAGGTTATGATTAATACCAGAACCGAAGGTTTTTCAGAATTAATAAGAAGAAGATTTGTTATAGGTTCATTTATCCTTCAAAAAGAAAATCAAGAAAAATTATTTAAGAATGCACAAAGGATAAGAAGATTAATCGTTGATAAGATGACTGAGTTATTTAAAAAATATGATGGCTGCATTATGCCTAATAGTGATTCTATTGCGCCACACTTTGGTGATGTAAATGATGTTATGTCAGATAAGTATTTACTTTTTGCAGAAAACCTAGCAATTGGAAACTTTGGTGGTTTCCCGTCAATTACCATTCCATCTGGTTTAATTGATAACATGCCAGTTGCGGTAAACATAACGGGAGCTGTTAAAGAAGATAGTAAAGTTATTAACATAGCGGCAGCATTAGAAGAAAAAATTGGTTTTGAACCATTAAGCACAAGAAAGGAGAAATAACATGTATAAGGTAACAATCGGACTTGAAGTTCACTGTGAACTTGAATCTAACTCAAAAGTTTTTTCTCCAGCGGTAAATGGTTATAACGAAAACCCAAACGCTAACGTAGCTTATCAAGATTTAGGTTTTCCAGGAATCCTTCCAGTAGCTAACGAAGAAGCAGTAAAAAGAGCTTTGAAAGTATCAATGGCACTAAACTGTAAAACGCCAGATGAAATAATATTTGATCGTAAGAATTATTATTATCCAGACTTACCAAAAGGATATCAAATAACTCAGATGACCAAACCAGTTGGTATTAATGGTTACTTAAATATCGAGGTTGATGGTGAAATAAAAAGGGTAGATATCCATGATATTCATCTTGAAGAAGATACTGCATCATTAGATCACTATGATACGTATTCATTAATCGATTATAATAGATCAGGTATCCCGTTAATTGAAACGGTAACAGAGCCTTGTATGCACTCTAAAGAAGAAGCACTAACATTTTTAGAGACGCTACGCTCTTTAATCGTTTACTGCGGTGTATCAGAAGCAAGAAGTGATAAAGGGCAAATGAGGTGTGACGTTAACGTATCTGTTTCTAATACAAATGAATTAGGTAGTAAAGTAGAAATCAAAAATGTAAATTCATTTTATAACGTAGGTCGAGCAATCGACTTTGAAATAGAAAGACAAACCGAAATTCTTCAAAATGGCGGTGTAGTAGAACAAGAAACAAGAAGATTAGATGATGAAACTGGAGAAACCTTCCATATGAGAAGTAAGGTTGATGCGGTAGATTATAAATATTTTATTGAGCCAAATATTTCACCAACGCCCGTTACTTGTGAAATGTTAGATGAAATAAGAAAAACTATTCCAATGCTTCAATTAGAAAGAAAACAAATGTATAAAAGTAAATATGATCTTTCTGAATATGATTCTGACGTATTAGTAAAAGTAAAAGAAAACTCTGACTTTTTTAACGAGTGTGTAGAATTAGGTGCTGATCCTAAAAAAGCTTGTAACTGGGTTACTGGAATGCTTATGGGATATTTAAATACTAACGAAATAACAATTGATAAAGTACCTATTAAACCTTTAATGATAAAGGATTTAATAGATTTAGTAGATAATAAAACAATATCTTCAAAGCAAGCCAAAGAAGTATTTGAAGATATGGTAACATCTGGTAAGAAGCCTAAAGATATCGTTAAAGAAAAAGGTATGATGCAAATAACTGATGATTCTGCTATTTATGACGTAGTAATGGAAGTATTAAAAGAAAACGAAGAGCAAGCAAAAGAGTATAACCCAGAAAAAACAAGAATGATAGACTTTTTTGTTGGACAGGTTATGAAAAAAACTCGTGGTAAGGCAAATCCAGCTAAAACAATGCAAATGTTAAAAGAAGAATTAGCTAAATACGTTAAATAAGAAAAGCAATTATAGCTTTTCTTTTTTATAATATAAGAATAATTGATTTGTAAGTTAAATTATAATAAAATAAAGTTAATAAAAATATTATAGGAGAGATAATTATGTTAGATGGTAAAGTTGCAATTATAACGGGTGGAACTCGAGGAATTGGTTTTGCTACCGTTAAAAAGTTTTTGGATAATAAAGCAAAAGTTGTGTTATTTGGTTCTAAAAAACAAACGGTTAATAAAGCTATTGATGAATTAAAAAAAATAAATAAAGATTATGAAGTGATTGGTTTATTTCCTAATATATGTAATTTAAAAGAAGTAGAAAAAGCTTTTGATAAGGTACAAAAAAAGTATGGTAAAATTGATATTTTAGTTAATAATGCTGGAATATGTTCAATGGAAAGTATTTATGATTATACAGAGGAAAACTTTAGAAAAATAATGGATTTAAACGTTAATGCAGTATTTAATTGTAGTAAAGCTGTGGTAAAATACATGAAAGAAAATAAGGGTGGGGTGATATTAAATACATCATCAATGGTAAGTTTATATGGTCAATCTAGTGGATGTGGTTATCCTGCAAGTAAGTTTGCGGTAAATGGTCTTACTAAATCGCTAGCAAGAGAATTAGGACGTGATAACATAAGGGTTAATGCAGTTGCACCAGGAGTGATTTCAACTGATATGATAAAAAGCGTCCCAGAAGAAAAGTTAAAACCTTTAATTAATACTATTCCACTTGGAAGAATTGGAAACCCAGAAGATGTTGCAAACGCATTTTTATTCTTAGCAAGCGATATGGCAAGTTATATAACAGGCGATATATTATCAGTTGATGGTGCTATAATAAATTAAAAACAACTAAAATAACATACTAGCTAAAGCTAGTTTTTTTTGTTATATTTATATTGGAGGTAACTTTATGTATGATGTTGTAATAGTAGGAGCAGGAGCTTCAGGAATTATGTGTGCTAGTGTTTTAAAAATTAGAAATAGTAATTTAAAAGTATTGTTACTAGAAAAAAATAATAAGTTAGGTAAAAAGTTATCTGTAACTGGAAACGGAAGATGTAATTTAGGTAATGTTAACACTATTGTTAGTAATTTTAATAGTAGTGGTGATATTAAAAGATTTGAAAAAGAATTGTGTAGCAGAAATTACGTTGATTATTTAGAACAAATTGGTATAATTTTAAAAAATGAAGAAGGAAGATTATATCCTTATTCTAATCAAGCTATTTGCGTATGTAAATCATTCGAAAGATATTTAGAACATTTAAATGTTAAAATAAAATATAATTATGAAGTTAATTGTGTAAAAAAAGAAAATGACTTATTTATAATAAACAATGAAATTAAGACCAATAACGTTGTTATAGCAACTGGAGGAAAAAGTTATCCCAAAACAGGTTCTACTGGATTTGGGTATGAAGTACTAAGAAATTTTAATCATAAAATAGAAAAACTTTATCCATCTCTTACTAGTTTAAAAACTGATTATAGATATATTAAAGATATTTTTGGAGTAAGGTTTAGCGGTTTAGTTAGTTTAATAGTAGATGGTATTATTAAAAGAAAAGAAAACGGACAAGTACAATTTACTAAAGATTCTTTATCAGGTATATGTATTTTTAATTTATCTAGAAACGTAAAAAAATATTTGGAAGAAGAAAAAAAAGTTGAAATAATAATTGATTTAGTTCCTGAATATAGTAGTGAATATTTAAAAAAATATTTAAGTTCTTTTTATGATTATAAAATAGAAGACGCACTATCCGGAATAATTAATAATAAACTTGCTACTGTAATTACAAAAGAATTAAAACTTAATGGAAAGCTTATAAAAGATCTTACTAAAGAACAAATAAGTGATGTTTCTTTAAAGGTACATAATTTGAAATTAAATGTAATTTCTGTTGGAGATTTTGAAGTATCACAGGTTACTAGTGGAGGAGCTTCTTTAGAAGATTTTAGTGACGAATTGGAGTCATTAAAATGTAAAGGTTTATATGCAATTGGTGAAGTTTTAGATATTGATGGAATTTGTGGAGGTTACAACCTTGCTTGGGCTTTTTCAAGTGCCATTATAGTAGCTAAAAAAATTACTATGTAAAGTTAATAAATTATAATTGTTTAAATATTATTTTAATAGTATAATTAGCATATAGAATAGGAGAAGTAAAATGAAAAAGAAAAAAGGGAAAAAGATAAGTAAGAAAGTTAAAATAGCAATGATTATAGTTTTATTGTTAATAATTGGTGGATTGTTATTTATATTGTTAACTGATAATAATAATACTGAAAAAAAAGAAACAAAAACCAAAAAAATTACTAAAGAAGAAGAAAAAATAAAAATAGTAGATTTAAGTTCTATTTCAAGACCAATTGCGGTTATGATTAATAATAATAAAGCGGTTTGGGGTTATCAAGCAGGTATTCAAGATGCTTATATCACATATGAAATGATTGTAGAAGGTGGTATAACAAGAATGATGGCGATATTTAAAGATAAAAATACTGCAAGAATTGCATCAGTAAGAAGTTCAAGACATTACTACTTAGACTACGTATTAGAAAATGATGCTTTATATGCGCATATTGGTTGGAGTCCAAGGGCTCAAAGTGATATTTCTAGTTTAAGAATATCCGCAATAAACGCTGATAATTCAGGAGCTTTTACTTGGGATAATACTTTAAGAAAGATAGCAAAAGAGCATAGAGCATATACAAGTATAGAAAGATTAAAACAGGCTGCTCAAAAAAAGGGATATCGTTTAACATCGGATAAGAAATTACTTTTAACTTATCAGGCAAAGTCTCTTGATTTAGCAAATTATCAAGATGCCATTTCAGCTAATGTAGTTAGGATACCATATTCAAAAACTCATTTAACAAGTTTTGGTTATGATGCTGAAAATAAAGTTTATAAAAGATATCAAAATAATATTGAACATAAAGATTATGTAACAGGTATGCAATATACTGCAAAAAATATAATTACATATAAGGTTCACAATTATACGTTAAATGATGGATATGCTGGTGGAAGACAAGATTTAAATAACATTGGTACCGGTGAAGGTTATTATATTTCTGAGGGGTATGCGATTCCAATAACATGGGAAAAAACTTCTCGTTCTTCACAAACTATATATAAAGTTAAATCTACTGGAAAAGAATTAGTGGTTAATGATGGTAATACTTTTATTGAAATCCAACCAGATAATCAATCTTTAACAATAGAATAGTAAAAAAATAAAAAACATATAATTAATTGGTGATTATATGTCTTTTTTTTACCTTTTTTTAATAGGTATATTAATAGGTACGGCAATGGTTGTTCCAGGAGTAAGTGGCGGTGTTTTAGCAGTTATATTTGGGGTATATGATAAAATGATTTATTCTCTAACTAATCTGTTTAAATCATTTAAAAAAAATTTTACCTTTTTATTTATTTTGGGTTTAGGTATATTAGTTGGTGTTATTTGGTTTAGTAACGTTATGATGTTTTTATATAAAAGTCATGAGGTAATAACTAAATTTTCTTTTATTGGTTTAATACTTGGTGGAGTTCCTTATTTATTTAAAATTGTAAAAAATAAAAAAGAAAAAATAAATTTTTTGGTAATTACTTTAACAATTTTATTATCTTTTTCGTTATGGATGTTTTCTAGTAGTATTTTTAATATAGATTTAGATAAAGAAAGTTCATCAATAATAATTAATTATATTAATTTGTTTATAGCGGGAATTATTTATTCAATAGGAAAAGTAATTCCAGGTATAAGTGGTTCTTTTTTATTAATTATAATTGGAATGTATGAGTACGTATTATCTATTATGGCACATCCCATTAAGATAGGTTTAATGCAATTAGATAAATTAATTCCGTTTATAATAGGAATGATAGTTGGTGTTATTTTATTATTAAAACTAATAAATTATTTATTAAATAAACACTTTGGATTAACATATAGTATTATAATTGGCTTCGTAATTGGATCTGTTCCTGCTATTATACCAAGTTTTGATTTATCATTAAATTTAATTACTTGTATAGTTGCTATGATAAGTTGTTTTATTTTGTCATATAAATTAACAAAATGAAGATAAAAATAAAAAAATTAACAATCAGTACTTGACAATAATATGATATTTTTAGTATACTTAAAGAGCTTTGGAAGAAGTTTTGTACGGTTCCGTGGTGTAGGGGTTAACACGTCTGCCTGTCACGCAGAAGATCGCGGGTTCAAATCTCGTCGGAACCGCCATTTTTTTAATTTGGCTCTGTAGCTCAGTCGGTAGAGCACAGGACTGAAAATCCTGGTGTCGGCAGTTCGATCCTGCCCGGAGCCACCATTATGATATGAAACTCGGACTAATAATTTCGAGTAAAAATAGAAAACGTACTTGATAAAAGTACGTTTTTATGTTATTATGAATATGTCAAGGATACCTTGCATAAAATAAAAAAGGAATACCTAATTTTGATGAGTTAGGTACTATTCCAAATCGTAGGTTAGTACCGACTTATACAGTTGGTACTATTTTTATTAGTATGATTAAAATCACAATAATAAGGAGTATTATGATAGTACAAAGATATTTCTCTTGTTTTTTCATAACATCACCTCCTTTTGCTTTAAAAAGTAAAGGAGAATAGTACCTAAACTAACTAAGTATTCTTAAAACGATTATACCAAACAAATGTTCTTCGTACAACGCTTTTATATTAAATTTTAGTAATTTAGAAAACGTGCTTGCATACGTTCAATATTAATATATAAAAGGAAACAAAATATGGAACAAATATATAACAAATTGGTAAGGGATAAGATACCTGAAATAATTAAATCAAATAAAGAGGAACCAATCACTAGAATTTTAAATGATAAGGAATATAAACTTGAATTAGAAAAAAATTAAATGAAGAGTATCAAGAGGTTTTAAATGCTTCTGAAAAAGATAGATTAGAAGAATTAGCTGATATGTTAGAAATAATGAAATATTTAGCTAAATTAGAAAATTCAACATTAGAAGAAGTTATGGGTATTGCAGAAGAAAAAGCTATAAAAAAAGGCTCATTTGAAAATAGAATATTTTTAGAAAAGGTATTGATTAGAAAGAAATAAATTAGAATTACTAAATTTTATTAGAAAAGTTGTCGTACTTCTTCAATTAGGGTAAGATTATGATAAAAAAACTCGGACTTTTATAGCCCGAGTTTTAATGTTTTTAAAGTTAAATATTCGTTTTATGATTTATTATTTTTTTTTGTAGAAACTTTTTTAGTAGTTTTTGTTTTCTTTTTTAATTCTTCTCTTATTTCTTTTAAAACATCTAATTCTGTTTCTGTTACTATTTGTTCTTTTTCTTCTTTTTTATGTGTCATGTTTGATAATTTATTAACTGTTTTAACAAATAAGAACACGCAAAAAGCTATTATTAAAAAGTCGATAATGTTTTGAATAAACATTCCGTATGCTATTTTTGCGCCACCAACTTTAATTGATAAATCGCTAAAATCAACACCACCAATAATAACTCCAATAACAGGCATTAGTATATCATTAACAAGTGAAGATACTATTTTTCCAAATGCACTACCAACAATAACACCAACAGCTAAATCAACTACGTTTCCTTTTGATATAAATTCTTTGAATTCTCTTAACATTTACTTACCTCCTTAACTTTAATTATAACATATTTTTAAAATTATTATATACTATTGTGATATAATGATAATTATAAAGTAGTAGGAGGTAATATGAAAAAAAGTATAGTTATAATTAATGGAACCGGAGGGAGTGGAAAGGATACTTTTGTTAGTTATTGCTCAAAATATTGTAATGTTTTTAACTTTTCTTCTATAGATAAAATTAAAGAAATTGCAACATTAATGGGATGGAAAGGTGGAAAAACTGAAAAAGATAGAAAATTTTTAGCAGATTTAAAAGCATTAGCTACTGATTATAGTGATTTACCTTATAATAGCATTGTACAAGCAATTAATGAATTTTTAGATAATGATAGTGATATTATGTTTATACATATAAGAGAACCTAAGGAAATAGAAAGAATAGTTTCAAAGTTTAACGCAAAAACTTTATTAATAAAAAGAAAAAATTATGAATTAATAAAATCTAATCAATCAGATGCAAACGTAGGAAATTATGACTATGATTATATTATTGAAAATGATACACTTGAAAAATTAGAAGAGTCTGCCAAACTATTTATTAAAAAAATATTAAAGTAATTAAAAATATATGGTATCAATAACTTTAATAAAATCATAAAATACTATTGAAAAAAAAAATAATAAATGATATAATTAGTGGCGTTGTTGGAATTGATTATTCTAATGACATGCGCTCGTAGCTCAGCTGGATAGAGCACTTGGCTACGAACCAAGGGGTCAGGAGTTCGAATCTCTTCGAGCGCGCCATTTTTAAAAATTATATTGATTTTTATTATAATATTATGATATAATCAATTTGCTTATCGGAAAGTAGCACAATTTGGTAGTGCACGCGGTTTGGGACCGTGAGGTTGCAGGTTCAAATCCTGTCTTTCCGACCATTAGATTATAAACTATTCATTAATTTGAATAGTTTTTTCTTTTGTATGTTATAATTAATACAGGTGATTAAAGTGATAAAATTAGAAACTTTAAATTTATGTAGATATGATGAAAATAAACATAGTTCTTTAAAAATATCTTTTGAAAATGAATCAAAGTCTAATTTTATTCATAACGTTAGTGATAGGTTAAGTAACTTTAGTAATTGCAAGGATTTTAGTTTTCAAAGTGCTTATGTTGTTTTAGAAAATAACATACCAATAGGATATGTATTTATTTCTAATATGTTTAATGATGAGGTGTTTTTAGAATTATCTGTTCTTAAAGAATTTCGTGGTATGGGTAAGGCAAAGAAAATAATTAATGAGGTATGCGATTATTTATTTGTTAATCATAACATAAGAGTTGTTAAACTAGATATTGATCCTAGTAATAAAAATAGTATATTAACAGCACAAGCTTGTGATTTTCTATTTGATGAAGAAGAGTATGAATCTAGGGGTTTTACTGGTAAAATGGTTTTTTATAAAGAAAGTCTTTGTTATGTTTCTAAAAGAAGGAGGTAGACCATGAAGTTAGTTTCTTGGAATGTAGCAGGTTTTAGGGCATGCTTAAAAAAGGGCTTTGAGGATTTTTTTTATGCATGTGATGCTGATGTTTATTGTATTCAAGAGGTAAAAGCAACTCTTGATCAATTTGATTTTAAACCTAAAGACTATTATTGTTTTATTAATCCTGCAGAGAAAAAAGGTTATTCTGGAACTCTTATTTATACTTTATATAAACCTCTTAATGTTAAATATGGTATAGGAGTTGAAAAACATGATCATGAAGGCAGAGTAATAACATTAGAATTTGAACAATTTTATTTGGTTAATCAATATGTTCCTAACGTTAAAAGAGATCTTTCAAGGCTTGATTATCGAATGTCTTGGGAAGAAGATTTAAATAAATATTTAAAGAAGTTAGAAGAGAAAAAACCAGTCGTTGTTTGTGGAGATTTTAATGTGGCCCATACCGAAATGGATATAAAAAATGCTAAAGCAAATATAAATAATGCTGGTTTTACAGATCAGGAAAGAGATAAGTTTTCTAAATTATTAGAAAGCGGCTTTATCGATACTTATAGGTATTTTAATCCTTATAAAACTGATGCTTTTTCTTGGTGGAGTTATTTAGGAAATTGTAGATCAAAAAACATTGGGTGGAGAATAGATTATTTTATTGTATCAAATTCTATTATTGACAAGGTTTCTAATCCAGTAATATATTCTGATGTAATGGGAAGTGATCATTGTCCAATAGGAATTGATTTAAAGCTTAAATAAGCTTTTTGCTTACGTAGCTCAGTTGGATAGAGCATTACCCTCCGAAGGTAAAGGTCATGAGTTCGACTCTCATCGTGAGCGCCAAATCGGAAAGTAGCTTAATTTGGTAGAGCGCTACGTTCGGGACGTAGAGGTTGCAGGTTCAAATCCTGTCTTTCCGACCATAATTATAAAATATAAAAACAAAAAACAAGGGACATAAGTAATGTCCCTCGCTTTTTATTTAGAATAATATAGTAATGAAGATGCATCTTTATTCAAATTTGGGGGAGATTTGGCTTGAGTGATATTATTGGTTTAATTTCTAATAATCTTATTCAAATTATAAGTACAATAATTACCGGTGTTATTGGATATTTGGGAATAAGGCTTAAAAACTTATGTCAGGAATTTATTCAGGAAAAAATTAAAAGGGATATAGTAGAAAAAACGGTTAAGTATGTTGAACAAGTTGGTAAAAATTTAAATTGTTCTGAAAAAAAAGAAAAAGCTTTGGAAAAATCATTAGAATGGATGAAAGAAAAGAAGATAAGTATTAGTGATACGGAACTTGAAATCTTAATTGAAAGTGCGGTTAATTGTTTATAACAAAAAGGGCTGTAAGGGCTCTTTTTGTTGTTTATAAATTATATATTTTTCACATAATAAGAAATAAGGAGGAAAATAAAATGCAAAACTATGAAACTGTTCCAAGTATTATATCAGTAAAAGACTTAGATTATTTAAGCGATATTTATAATTGGAATTTTAATGCGAGTAAATTAGCAAACCATTTTTTAAACGAAGTAGAAGATAAAGATATTAAAGAACTTTTAGAAAAGGCTCGTGATACTCATAAGGAACATTGTATTTCAGTATTAAATATTTTAAGATAAGGAGAATATTGATGAATAACAAAATAAATAACCCTAAAAAAAAGGTTTCAAAAACAAGAGAAATGAATGATAAAGACTACATAACATCGATGCTAGAAGTTGAAAAGTCAATTGTAAAAGACTATGCAGTTGCTTTAACAGAGGCGAGCAACAAAGATTTATATGAAGATTTTCATGATATGTTTGATGATGTAAGTGATTTGCAAAGGCAGATATATGATCTAATGTTTAGGAAGGGTTGGTACTCTTTAGAAACTGCTGAAGAAGATATAATTATTCAAAAAGCAAATAAATTAGAACAAGAATTACCACAATTGGTAAATAATGGTTAAAAATTTAATTTAGGTATTGATTTTTATTAATCTTTTTGATATCATTAATATGCATTGAAATTAATGCATATTTTTCTGGGGCTTTAGCTCAGCTGGCTAGAGCGCCTCGCTTGCACCGAGGAGGTCAAGGGTTCGAATCCCTTAAGCTCCACCAGATTGATAGAAAACTCGGACTTTTATTGTTCGAGTTTTAATATATTTAAAAATATTAATAGTATTAAAATTATAAAAAAATCAAAAAAATATATTGCTTTTTTAAATTTTATATAGTAGAATTAAATAGTCAGTTTTACCAGTTTTATGAAATGGGCTTGTAGCTCAGCTGGTTAGAGCGCACGCCTGATAAGCGTGAGGTCGATGGTTCAAGTCCATTCAGGCCCACCATTTTATATTAAACTGGCGCGTTGGTGAAGTGGTTTAACACACCGCCCTTTCACGGCGGCATTCATGGGTTCAAATCCCATACGCGTCACCAAATGAAAATAAACCCTTATAAAATAAGGGTTTTATTTTTTTATTTATAATAAGTTCGTATTATGCGTTATTTATTTACATTTTTTTGATAATTATTTTAATCTTAATATTTATTTTTTTTATGTGTATTTATATCATAATTTAAAATAATTGCAATTCCAATCATATAACTAATTAGTGATGAACCACCATAACTTATAAAGGGTAGAGTTATTCCAGTTATTGGTAAAAGACCAATATTCATCCCTATATTTTGTATTTGCTGGTATAATATCATTGCTAAAAATCCAGAGATTATAAATTTGTGATTCTTATCATTATTATCTTTAGCTAATTTAAATAGAGTAAAGTCAAATAGTATTATTACTATTAATAAAAATATTGTCCCTATTAAACCAAAGTTACTTGCGTATATTGAAAAAATAAAATCAGTGTGAGCTTCTGGAATATATATTGGGGTATTTCCAATTCCAAAACCAAATAATCCCGCTGATTTAATTGCGGCCATTGCGTTAGTTAATTGCATTCCACTACTATTAGTCCAATCAAGTAATCTATCAATTCGGTAAAAGAATGATGTTCCAAAAATATTTATAAAATTATTTTCATAATTAAAATAGAAGTATAAAAAACTAAATATAAATATTAATACAAGAGAAAATATTATAAAAAAAATACTTTTTCTAATTCCAAAAATAAATAACATTATAAATGATATTAAAAAATAAATTATTACCATTCCGGTGTCTGGTTCTAAAAAGGTAAGTATGCTAGGAATAAAAGTTATTGTCATAATTAATAAAAAAAGTATAACATCATGATAAAATTTTCTTTTTGGATATTTTTTATTAAAATATTCAAATATTTTTGTATTTATAAGTATTAAAATTATTTTGGCAAATTCACTAGGTTGTATTGAACCTATGCCTGGTATAGCAAACCAACATTTTGATCCATTTACCTCTGTTCCAAAAATAAGAAGTAAAAAAAGTATTATGTTTATAAAGATATATAATATTACTGATATATCTAGTATTTTTTTACAATTTATTTTAGAAGTTATAAAAATAAGTAAAAATCCTATTAAGTACCACATAATTTGCTTAGAAAAAACATCATTATTAGAAGATGAAATAGATGTACTATATATTGTAACAAGGCTTATTATAAAAAAAGACGTTAGCAAAGTTATTAAATAATATTTTGTTTTTTTATTGCTTTTTATGGTAGTCACCACCTTTTATCATGTTTTTAATTTTATTAACATAAAATTTTATAGGAGGATTTTGTTATGAAAGATAAGTTTCCAGAAATTTTTAAGAATCGGGTAGATAAAATAAAAGGTAAAGTACAAAAAGAATTTTATTATCATAATGAAGAAGCTAATGAAACAAGAAAAAACTCTGAAGTAGAAAATAAAGAAGTGGATAAAGTAGCTCTTTTAAAAAAAATAAATAATATTTTTACAAGACCTGATTACATTTATCAAGCTGATATTACTATTTTGTACAAAAACGGAAAAAATATAAATAAAAAAATAGTGGGAATCAAAGATAATTATTTACTAACGTTTGAGGGAGAAAAAATATACATAGATGAAATTTATGATATAAAATAAAAGACCACGTGTAAGTGGTCTTTTATTAAACACCTTCAACATAAGTGTCCCCTAGACATTTTATAGCACATAAGCAATCTGTATTTATTGTGAAGAATGAATTTGTTGCAGTATAAGTTGATGTTTCAGCATCAAATGTTAACACTCTAAGTGTTGCACAACAACCATCTACTTTTTCAACCCTAAACGTACTTGAAGTGGTTGTTTCTCCAGGAGTATTAGATACTGGTATTGAAACTAACGTACCATTACAAGTATATAAAGTTACTGGTCTAGTGTTAAAATCAACTGATGAACTTGGACCAAAGAAAGCTCTTGTGCATGTCTCTAAGCAAGAATCGCCAGGACAAACTTCACTTTGAAGAATGTTTATAACTTTTAGTATTTCTGCAATACAGTTACATTTTGAACTAGGATTAGAATTGTCACACATAATATTTCACCCTTTCTATCTTTTTCATTATTAGCTTATTCAAATAATGGTAATTAGTACCACTTTAAAAGCCCTAGTATTATTAATTTATAAGTTTTATAATTTTTTGCTTGCTTGCTTTTTTATTAATGTTGTTATATAATTTTTTTAGGGTGATGATATGTTAAAGTATTTTATTATTGTTGTGATTCTTATTATAATAGCATTAGTAGTAATAAAAGCTAATAAACCTGATTTTAAATATGAAGCAAATAAACTAGTGGAGTATTTAGGAGGAATAAAAAACATAACTAATATGGAAGTTAGTGTCTCTAGGTTTAAGGTTACTTTAAAAGATCCTTCAAAAGTTAATAAGGAGGGAATACAAAAATTAGGCGCGAGGGGTATTGTTGAAATAGATAATACTATGAAAATTATTTTTCAAGATGATGCAAAAAAATTAAAAAAATATATTGATCAGTTAAATAACGATTAATTTTTACAAAATTTAATAACATTATACAAAATTCGACAAAAAATAACATGGAAGCTTGGTATAATCTACTTAAAGAAAGGAGATTGTTATGGTAGTTTCCGTGTTTTTAAATGTTATATATTTACTATTTCCATTATTATGCTATTTTCTTTATTTGGTTTATAGTAAAGTTAGTTTTGAAGAAGAAAAGTTTTTATTTTTTGATTTAGCTATTTTTTCAAGTTATTACATAGGTAGTAGATTTGGTGATTTAACAGTAATATATGGTTTTATAATTAATATTCCACTTTTATTGGCTCTTTATAAAAAAAGAATAATACCATCTTTAGTGTTATCATTTTCTACTGCGGTTTTGTTATCTGATTTATATGGGGTATCTTTTTGGTTGTTATTAATCGAATATATTTTAATACTTATCTTTTCTTTCTTTTCTAAGTATAAGGTAATAAACGTTTTTAGTGTAATAAAAATTACGTTTGCAACGTTAATGTTTTTTTTAATACAGCGAAATTTTAATGAGAGTTTTTTATTAGTTTTTATACTATTTATAATTATGTATTTTATATTTTATTTTCTAATATCTTTATATGTTAAAATAGAAAACATAGTTAATATGTATTATTCACTTGAAAGTATAACTAAAGAAAAAAAACTATATGAATCATTATTTAAAATAACTCATGAAATTAAAAATCCTTTAGCAGTTTGTAAGGGTTATCTTGAAATGTTTAATATAAAAGATGAAAAAAAAGCAAATAAATACATTAATATAATAAATCAAGAAATAGATAGAACTTTAACATTGCTAAAAGATTTTTCAGATGTTTCTAAAATACACGTAGAAAAAAACATAATGGATATAACTATGTTAATGGAAGATGTTTGTGATGAGGTTTCAATTGCGTTTAATGGGAATATAAAGTTTAAAGAAGATATATTAGAAGACGAAATATTGGTAAATGGTGATTATAATAGGCTTAAACAAGTTTTAATAAATTTAGTTAAGAATGCAAAAGAATCAATTAAAGATACTGGTATGGTTATTTTAGAAGGGAAAGTAATAAATAAAAATTATGTAATAAAAGTAATAGACAACGGACAAGGAATGGATTCGGAAACCAGCAAAAAAATTGGAACGGCTTTTTATACAACTAAAAAAAATGGAACTGGGCTTGGAGTTTGTTTATCTAAAGAAATAATAGAAAGACATAATGGGACTATTACTTATTTTTCTAAAGAACAAAAAGGTACTACGGTTAAGATAGTAATTCCAATAAATAAGGCGTCTATTTAGACGCCTTATCTAACCTGTATAAATAAATTGTAGGATGATTAAATAATCTTACGTTTATTTTACTAGTTCCTATACCTGGATTAATATAAAATTTAATTTTATTTACTTTCTGATAAGTTTTTTTATAATCACCACTAATTAATATATCTTTTAATTTAGGTATATTTATTGCCCCGTTATGTGTGTGCCCTGATAAAGCAACGTCTATATCATAATCTTTGTAAGAATTTATATCTTTTGGATTATGAATTGCAAGAATTTTAAAAAACTTGTTTTCTTTATTTAACTCAAAGTAATTTTTTATTGTATCTTTTCCTAGTAGTACGATTGGAATTGAACTTTTTAAATAAACTAGTTGCTCGTTACTATCTAAATTTATAAATTCAGATAAATTTAATATCAATGATGCCTCTTCGAAGTCTTCCTCACCATTTACGTAATATTTTCCTAGTTCAGCATTGATATTTTTTAAATTCTTTATTAAAAAATTTTTTTCATTATCGGTAAGCTTATGTCTTTCATCTATTAAGTCTCCAGTAAATATAACTATATCTGGTTTTGTTTCATTAATTTTTCTTACTAGCTCTTTAATCATTTTTTCATTAACGGAAGAACCATAGTGTAGATCCGAAAATTGAACTATTTTTAAACCATGCATTTGTTTATCTATTTTAGTAGTGTTTATTTTATACTCTTTAATAAAGATTCCTTTTGTTCCAATGAAAAAAGAATATAAAATAATTAAGATTATTAGTATTAATAATTTTATTTGCCCTCTTAGTTTTCTTTTTTTAGTTTTTTCTTTTTTCATGTTAACCTCCAATTATTTGGGATAAAACTAATATAGTATTATGAATCATATGAATTAAAATAGGTAATACGATGTTATTTGTTTTCGTAAGAAGATAAGCAAAACAGCACCCCATTGCCCCGTAAGGAATTATGTATAAAAAGTCAAAAATGGTATTGTAACTTCCTAGTACGTGTAAAAGACCAAAACCTAATCCACTTATAAAGATAAATAGCCATTTATTTTTAACTATTCCATAAACAGATTTTCTAAATACAAATTCTTCAAATAAAGGAGCAACTAAACAACAAGCAAATATCATATAAAAAGGAGCTAATTTAATACTTTGTCTAATAATAGCTTCATTAGTAGAGATATTTTGCTTTAAAATAAAACTAATAATAAAAGAAGAAATAGTCATTATAATGCAACCTAAGACCCAGCATTTAAGAGATAGCATTACTTTATTTGAGAAGTTTTCTTTTAAATCATTTATTCCTTTTTTTAATTCATTTTTAAATATTAAAACTAATAAGATTATATAAACTAAATCATTTAAGAATAAACAAAATATTCTAGGATTTCTAGGTATTTTGCTAAAATTTATTCCAAAGGAACTAATAAAAGAAATAATAAAATTGCTTTGATATAAAATATATAATAATATTGTTATTAAAAACTTATAATTATTTTTAAACCAATTCTTAAGGTATTTATTATAAAAATTTTTGACTATATCATCTATCATTTGTTTCACCTCTATTATAAATTATAACAAAAATATTTCTTATATAAAATATTTATATCAAATTTAAGAAATAAATTTGATATAAACATTAGTTTAAAGTGATAAAAAGTTAAATATAATAAAACCAATTTGTGATTATGTAACTGACTTTAATGATTGTTTAGTAAGGGTTGTTCAAATGAAAAATGTGTAATATATAAAGAAGGAAATCAAATAACATATTGTACATTTAATTCAATTAAGATTAGTGGTGGAATGGTTATTTTACATGGTAGATATAAAAACAATGGAATTATTATATTTAGTTAAATTATTATTAGGTAATAAATCAATAGAAAAAACATTTGATGATAAAAATAAAAGAGATAGCTATATAAAGGAAATTAATGATTACATAAAGGAAAAAGAAACTGAAAAAGATAATGAAGTTGATATTTTAAAAAAACAATTAGAAGAACAAATAATTAGTATTGAAAATTCTTATGTAAATAATTTAAAAACATATGTAGATAATTGTTATAATGAATATGTTTTTAAGAAATAAAAATTTTAAATTGTAATAAAAAAACATTGCAATATATATTTTTTATGCTATAATACATATAGCAACAAAGAGTAGGGCTTAAAAGTCCTGCTCTTTATAATTAAGGAGGAGAATTTTATGACCGAAAAAGTAAAAGCATTAATTGAAGAACCGCTAAAAAAAATTAACGTTAAATTGTGTAGTGTTAATTATGAAAAGGAGGGCTCCATTTATTTTTTACGTGTGGTAATTGATAAGGAACCTTTCGTGGATGTTGATACATGTGTTAGCGCAACGGAAATTATTAACCCCTTAATTGATGAAATAGAAGATGAATTTGAAGATGCATACGTACTTGATGTATGTTCTATGGAAAAAGGAGATAAATAAAAATGAATAGTAAAGAATTTGTAAAAGCATTAAAAAACATTTGTGAAGAAAAAGGAATAAGTGAAGAAGTTATTTTCGATGGAATGGAAGTTGCTCTTCAAAAAGCTTATACTAAAGAAACGGGTCTTCCAAACATCAGAATTGATATAAATAAAAAAACTGGAGAAATAAAAGGATACTCATATCAAAAAGTAGTAAAAGAATATACTGATGGTGAGGAAGATGAAGACGGAGAAGAGGTAGTAGAAATATTACTTGAGGATGCTAAGAAGATTGTTCCAGATATAAAACCCGGAGAAACGATAGAAGAAGAAGTGGTTTTAAAAGATTTTGGTCGTGTTGCAACTATGGCAGCTAAGCAAATATTAGTTCAAAAGGTAAGAGAAGCTGAAAGACAAAGTATAATGACTGAGTTTCAAGATAAAGAAGGTGAATTATTAGTAGGTACTTTATCAAGGGAAGATTCTCAAAATTACTATGTTGATTTAGGTAGAATGCATGGTATACTTCCTAAAACAGAATTAATAAAAGGTGAAAATTTAACTATGGGTTCGGTAGTTAAGGTTTATGTTACAAAAATAGATGATACTGGTAAGAACCCTTTAATATTGTTATCAAGATCTCATTATGGTTTTGTAAAAAGATTACTTGAAAATGAAATACCTGAGTTAAATGATGGAACGGTAATTTTATATAGTGTAGCAAGGGACGCAGGGGTAAGAAGTAAGATAGCTGTTTATTCTGAAGATCCAAACGTTGATGCAGTTGGGGCTTGTATTGGAGAAAAAGGATCTAGAATTAACCGATTAACAGAAGAATTGGGTGGAGAAAAAATAGATGTTGTTATGTATGATAAAGATCCAGTAACCTTTATTAAAAATTCTCTTTCTCCTGCTAAGGATGTAAACGTTTACATATTAGATGATAAGAAAAAAGAAGCTTTAGCTATTGCTGAAGGAGATAATTTATCATTAGCTATTGGTAAAAAAGGACAAAACGTAAGACTTGCAGCTCGTTTGACTCATTATAGGATAGACGTTAAAACAAATGAGCAAGTTAAAGAAGAAAAAATAGTTTTAAATAAATAATGATAACATAGGGTAAGGTGATTTAATTGAAACAAAAAAAAATACCAATGCGTTCTTGTGTTGTTACTAAAGAAAAGTATCCTAAAAAAGAACTTGTTAGAGTGGTTAAGGATAATAAGGGTTTAGTTTCAGTAGATTTAACTGGTAAATTAAATGGACATGGAGCATACTTAAAAAAAGATATAGAAGTTGTTGATTTAGCAAGAAAAACTAAAGTCTTAGAACGTTATTTAAATACACAAATATCAGATGATATTTATGATGAATTAAGGAGTGTTATAAGTAAGAATAGCTAATAGAAAGGACGTGGTAATATGATGAGTGTTTTAGAATACGCAGAAGATATGAATAAAGATGTTAAAGAAATTTTAAAAAAGTGTGAAAAATTAAATATTAAAGTATCAAATAAAGAAGATATGCTTGATGATGAGGCAATTGTTTTATTGGATAATGCGTTTTCAAATGAGGAAGAAAAGGAAGATTCCACTATAGAAATAGAACAAGATGAAGAAATAATAAAAAAAATTGAGGAAGATGATTACTATGATGAAGTAGTAGATTCCTTAATTGATAAAAAAGATACTATATATAGTAATGAACCAGTACCTTTAAAGAAGAAAAAAAATAAAAGTAAACAAAAAGATATAAAAGAAGCTAAAAAAGCAATGTATAAAAATAAAGAAAAATTAGTTTCTAATGAGGGAGAAACCTTAGAAAACGTTGTTTTATATAAAGATGGTATGACAATTAAGGAATTTTCTTTAAATCTTAACATATCTGTATCGGAGCTTTTAAAGAAACTTATGGATTTAGGAATAATGGCAAACATGAATGCTAAAATAAGTTTTGATGATGCTTCGGTTATAGCTCTTGAGTTTAATAAAACAATAAAAAAGGAAGAACAAATGGATATTTCAAATTTTGAAATGTTTGAAATAACTGATGATCCTAAGGATTTGAAAGAACGACCTGCGGTTGTTACTATTATGGGACATGTTGATCATGGAAAAACTTCCTTACTTGATGCTATTAGAAAAAGCAAGGTTGTAGATGGTGAATTTGGTGGTATAACCCAGCATATAGGAGCTTATCAAGTTAAATATAAAGATAAGAAAATAACTTTTATAGATACTCCAGGACATGCTGCTTTTACAGAAATGAGGGCTAGGGGAGCTTCCATTACTGACATTGTAATAATAATAGTTGCTGCTGATGATGGGGTTATGCCTCAAACTAAGGAAGCTATAGATCATGCAAAAGCTGCTAAAGTTCCTATAATAGTTGCAATAAATAAAATAGATAAACCTGGAGCAGATATTGATAAGGTAATGCGTGAGATGAGTGAAAACGGACTTACTCCAGATACTTGGGGTGGAGATACATTGTTTGTTAACATTTCAGCTAAAACGCATGAAGGAATAGATAATCTTTTAGATAATTTATTACTTGTTGCCGAAATGCAAGAATTAAAAGCAAATCCATCAAGGTATGCAATGGGAACGGTTATTGAATCTAAGTTAGACAAAAACGTTGGTTCTCAAATAACTTTACTAATTCAAAATGGTACGTTAAGGTTAGGAGATCCAGTGGTTGTAGGAGAATACTTTGGTAAGGTAAGAACTTTAAAAAATGATTTAGGGGAAGAAGTTGTTGAAGCTACCCCATCAACCCCAGTTGAGGTTACAGGTATTTCTGGAGTTCCTACGGCAGGTGATAAGTTTATGGCCTTTGATTCTGAAAAGAAAGCTCATGCAGTTGCTGAGCAAAGAAGTGAAGTTGCAAAATTAAAATCAAATACTTTATCAAGTGCTATTAGTTTAGATGATTTATTTGGAAAGATTTCAGAAGGTTTAAAAGAAATTAACATCGTTTTAAAAGCTGATGTTAAGGGAAGTGAAGAAGCTGTTAAAAACACTTTATCTAAAATAAACGTTGAAGGTTGCAAATTAAACGTAATAAGAAGTGGTGTTGGAACTATTACCGAAAGTGATATAGTACTTGCAAATGCATCAAGTGCCATAATAATAGGTTTTAACGTAAGACCTACTGGTAAAATATTAGATATTGCTAAAGAATATGGAGTTGACGTAAGACTTCATAACATAATTTATAAAGTAGTAGAAGAAATGGAAGCAGCTATGAAGGGAATGCTTGATCCAGAGTATGAAGAAAAAACTTTAGGACAAGCAGAAATAAGAAAAATATATAAATTTTCTAAAACTGGTAATATTGCAGGATGTTATGTGTTAGATGGTGTTATAAAATCTGATTCTAAGGCAAGATTAATTAGAGATGGTGTTGTAATTTATGATGGTAGCATTAATACTATTCAAAGAGAAAAAGATCAGGTAAAAGAAGTAAAAGCTGGTTATGAATGTGGTATTACCTTGGATAATTATCAAGATATAAAAGAAAAAGATATTATAGAAGCTTACGAATTAATAGAAATAAAGGGGTAATTTATGAGTGTTAAAACAGATAGAATTGCAAATTTATTAATAAAAGAAATTAGTGAAATATTACAAAATGAAGTATATGATGAAGATATAAAATTTGTTACAATAACTGCTTGTAAAGTAGATACAGATTTATCTTTGGCACAGGTTTATTGTACTGTATTAAATGATTCAAAAAAAGAAAAGTGTTTACATGATTTAAATGCTGCTAAAGGTTTTATTAAAACTGAACTAGCTAAAAGAAAATTAGAAATAAGAAAGATACCGGATTTAAGATTTATATATGATGAATCTATATCTTATGGTACTAAAATAGAAAAAATTATAAAAGAAATAAACGAATAACTTGTTTATTTCTTTTTTAATACCCTTTATAATCAAAGTTAAAGTTTATTATGTTAGTTAATATAATCTAAAAAATAGTATTTTTTTGTAGAAATAATAATAAAAACAATGTATAATTATATTAGAGATAAGGTAAGGTGGTATTATATGATAAATTTAGTAAAAAAAGAAAATCTTAATCTTGGAATATTGGAAACTGATTTTGATGTTTTTGCTGATATTGTTAATACCTTTTCTAGCGAAGAAGCAAAAAAAGATTGTTTGCTTGATTTAGATGAGTATGTTATTCCACAATATTTTAGAAATAAAATTACATTAGTTGTTCAAACTAACAAGATGCTTATTGGATATACCACTTTTGAGTTTAAAAATAATAATAATATTTCTCAAGTTGAGATAAATAAATTATATGTTCTTGATGAGTTTAAAAATAAAAATATGGAAGCACTTTTGATTGAAGGAGTCATATATATTGCAGGGGAGGTTGGCTCTAGAAATGTTTTAGTTACGGTAGATGAACATAATTCTGGAATGCTTAAAATTTATCAATCTTTAGGTTTTTATGAGGTTGGTATAAACGAAACCGGAAATCTTTTAAGTGTAAATGTAAATTCAGCGGTTAGAATTAGAATGCTTAATGATAAATTTAGGAATATTCCAAGTGATTCAGTAGATTATAAAAGTTTAAAGTTAGTTAAGAAGATAACAACTGGAAGGTCAGGTAATATTTACTTAACTCAAGACGGAAGAATTCTTAAGATGTTTACTTCTACTTCTTTTACCTATGTAAAAGATAGGGAAGAAACTATTAAATATATTAAAAGTCTTGATATTCCTGAAATTGTAAAACCAAAACATTTAGTTTACTATGATGGTATATTTGTTGGATACATAATGGAATATCTTCCAGAAGGTGATGCTTTATGCAAGAAGAGTGAAAGTTATAGTTTTGAAGAAAAAATTGACAAGATAAAAGAAATTGAAAGAGTTATGAAAAAACTTCATAAAGAAAAGATTTATATATGTGATTTAAATCCTGATAATATTTTCTTTGATAAAAATGGAAGAATTAAATTAATAGATTGTGATGCTTTTGTTGTTAAAGATAATGTTATTAATAATGAGGTTGATTTAAAATTTAGAGATCCTTTAAATAAAATAGTTTCAGAAAAAACAGATTTGTATGCTTTTTCTATTACAACTTTACAACTTTTAATAGATAAAGAAATTCCTAATGATGCTAGTTTTTCAGAAGTAGAAAAGATATATAGTAAAAATAAAAATAAATTACCAATAAGTTTTAAAAATTATTATGATAATATATTTAAAGGAAAAGATCGCTATTACTTAACAGATTCTTACGAACGTTATTTAAATGAAATGTATACAATGGATGGAAATGATGATGAAGATAATAAAAGTGGTAGAATTAGTGTCATTATATTATCGTTTATAATGCTTGTAATTGCGGTTATTGGTTATTTTGTATTTAAATCTAGCAAGTAGAAACTTGCTTTTTTAATTTTCTTAACAATTTAAAAAATATAAATAAAAAAGAAATATTAACTGAAAAAATGTTATTAAAAAATATTGACAATTATTAAAGTTTGTGGTAGCATAACTGTCATTCAAACAAAAGGGGGAGATTTGAATGAATTTATTAAGCATTTTAGAAATTATATTTAATAATGCACAAAACGAAATACAAAAATCAAATTTAGAAGCTTCTGATGTAGCTAAACAAGAGGATAAACAATGGCTTGAAAAATTAAATAAAAAGTGTATTTTAAAAACAAATAACAAAGTTTATACTGCTAAAGAAGGAATTATTGAAGCCAAAAAGCAACGTAATAAAATTTTACTTGATTTAACAACTGGTAAGAATGATGAGAAAACTCAAATCAAATTAGGAGAAGACTTAGTTTATTTAAATAAAGTAATTTATAGTTATGACACTTGTTTTATTGAAAAAGAAAACGTTAAAAATGAAGCTATATTAATTGATGCTAAAAATAAAAAAAGTACGGCAGTAAAAAATGCTATTGAAGATTCAATTAAAAAAATTAACGAGCAAATAACTAAAATGGTAGGAGAACTTGACGAATTAAAACAGGATATAGTTAATTGCAACAATATAGAAGAATTAGACAAAAAATATGAAAAATATAAAAACATAGTTCAATTAAATAAATTTAAAAATGCTATGCAAGAACTTTTATCTATTAATGGAGTAATAAAAAGTGAAACTGCTTTAGCTTCTTTAAAAGAAGGACTAATTGATGAACATAAATCAGTTGTTGAGTCATATTATAAACTTATAATTCTTAACGGTATAAATTTAAAAAGACATACTAAATCAAAGGATACTGATTTTGGAAAATCAGATAATGAAAATGCAATTAATGAAATAAATTATTATTTTGATATAGCAAAGGAAAAAAATAGTAAAGAAGCTTTAAATTATGCTGTTGATTTAATTAAACTAATAAATGACAAAGATTTAAGAGGCGATTTAGAATCTGAAGCTGCTTCAATTTCTTCTTTAATGAATACAAAACCTAAAAAAGATTTGTCTAAAGAAGTACAACAAGCAAAAGAATTAGTTGAAATAGTAAAAAAGACTGGAAAAGTAAAAGATTTTAAAAATGCTTTAAAGGCTAAAAATTCACTTCCTGAAGGTGAACAAAGAGATGAGATATCTAAAGAATTATTAGAGGTTTGTGAAAAAAATAAAAATAATTTTGATAAGTTATTTAATAAAATACTTGATGATATTTGTTTGGATAAAAATCTTCTAGAAGATGAAATAAATGAATTAACAGATCGTTATCAATATTTAAAAAAAGATTACGTATCTGAAATACAAAATGAATATGATAAAATTATAACGATTTATAATAATCAAGTTCAAAAACAATATCAAAAAAGTTTAAATGAAAAAGATATTGAAAAATATAGTGCTGCTGATAAGTTTAGAGAAATATTTGGTGGTATTATAGTTAACTTCTTTTCTGGTGCTATAAAAAATTCTCACTATCGTAAATTAAATAAATTACCAGAAAAATTATCTGAAGAAAAAAATGAAGCTGAAGAAAAGAAAATTTTAAATAAAATTAATAAAGTAAAAGAAGAAATTTCTGAAAGTGATGTTGTAAGTGGAATAAGATTATTTGTTTCAAGAAATAAACTAGCTAAGAAAAAGCCAAAATTATATAAAGAGGATGTTAATAATAAAGGATTTAAAAAAGTTAGTGAAGATGAAATATTATATCAGACAAGAGAAACTGATAATATTAGTAAACTATTAACTCGTGGTTTAAATAAAAAGCTAAGAGATAGTAATATTTTAAATAGTAAATCTCGTGCTATTACAATACTAGAACAATATTTAGAATTAATTTCTTCTGGTACTTATAATGCGGATTATGTGATAGAAGCTTATAATTTCTTAAAAAATGTAGAAGATGTTCTTTCAGAAAGTGAATATAAAGGATATTATGATGAAATTAGAATGATTGATGAATATCGTAAAAGTAATTATGGTATGCCTTATCATATGAATAATAAAGAAGATCATAACGAAGTTGATGATGTAATTAAATATTATGATAGTGAAGAATATCAAGAAGCTTTAAAAGAGGGAAGGTTTATTAAAAGGAATTAATTAACCTTCTTCTTTTTTTATAAAATAATACAAAGAAGAATTCTTGATATATAAAATAAAATAATATAAAATATAGTTGTAATAAAAAATATATACTTTAAGTTTGTTTTACTTCCGTAATTTTAAAAAGTGGTGATATAAATGGATGGTATAATTATTGTCAATAAACCTAAAGCAATGACTAGTAGGGGTGTTGTAAATGATGTAGGTAAAATACTAAAAACTAAAAAAATAGGTCATACTGGAACTCTTGATCCGCTTGCTACAGGAGTACTTGTTTTATGTATTGGAAAAGCCACTAAATTAGTTGAGGTTTTAACTAGCAATGATAAGGAATACATAGCAACGGTTAAATTAGGAATATTAACAGATACATTAGATATTGAAGGTAAGATTTTAAAAAAGAAAAACGAAAAATTAGATAAAAATAAATTAATAGAAGTATTAAATTCTTTTATTGGAACGTATAATCAAGAAGTTCCTGTTTATAGTGCTGTTAAAATAAAAGGTAAAAAATTATATGAGTATGCAAGATGCGGTATTAAAGTAGAACTTCCAATAAAAAAAGTTACCATTAAAAATATAGAATTATTAGAATATTTAGAGGATTCTTATACTTTTAAAGTAACAGTAACTAAAGGAACTTACATAAGAAGTTTAATAAGAGATATTAATCAAAAACTAAATATAATAGGGGTAATGAGTGATTTAAAGAGAATAAAACAGGGTATTTTTGATATAAAAGATTCTTATTTGTTAGAAGATATAAAAAATGGAAATTATAAAATGTTATCTATAACTGATGTTTTAAAAGATGAAAATAGTGTTATAATAGAAGAAAAATTATATAATATAATTAAAAATGGTGGTTTAATAGACAATATTTATAATAAAAATTACGTAGTTTTTATTTATAAAGATGAGGTTATTGCAATATATAAAAAATATGATAAAGATAATACAAAAATGAAACCATATAAAATGTTTATTTAAGGAGGCTTTTAAAATGAATAATTCAGTTTTTCTTATAAAAAACATAAAGAAAGAAGAAGATGTTAAAAAAATAAAAGAATTTTTATCAATATACGTTAACAATGGTTTTTCTACGGAAAGTTTACTTGAAGTAGCTAAAGATTTTAAAGAAAGTAAACGTAATTTAGTACTTGATTATTTAGTGGATACGTCAATATTAAATTTAAGTAAAATAGCGGGAAGCAATTATTTAAAAGATACTGACAAAGTTTATGTTATAAAAAAATTAATAGATAATGATAAAGATATTTTGCCGTTAGCTTACTTAATAATGAACCACGTAGACGATCCTAAAAAATACTTTACTTCACATGAAATAAATTTAATTTTGAAAGACGTTGATACTAAAGAAATAATAGAAAGTTATGGTACTTATTTTGCTAGTTATTTATTAGATAAACCTAATTATTATTATCTTTTAGAAATAAAAAAAGATTTAAATAGCAGTGTATTAAACGAGGTTTATATAAAATCTTTTTGTTCAAAAGATGATTATTTAATTGTTATTAATTATTTAAATAATGAAGAAAAAAAAGATTATGTAGATAAGTTTTTAAATTACAAAGAAGCTAATTATGAAATAGCTTATGATATTTTAAAAAATAAATATTATAAGAAAGAAGATCATGAAAAATTATTAAAAATAATATCAGGTGCAAAAGCAAGTATAATATATGAAATATTAATGGAAGAACCATTAAACGAAAAAGAAAATAAAATGTTAGAAAAAGCTCTTTTAAAAACTGGTGATATAGAATATATAGCCTATTATTATTTCTTTAAAAATAAAGAAAAGTTTATTTTATTATTCGGTAGTTCATTATTATTTTTATCTTTTGTAGCATTAAATAAAAATACATTCAAAAATAAAAAATTATTAAATACTATTACAAAAATTATAAAAGATGAAGAAGCTTATTTTAGCGAAGAAGTTAAAACAAATGTTGATATTGCTTATCATAAAATGCAAAAAAATGTTAGTAACAGTAAAAAGTAGTAAAATAAAAGAAAATATCTTGCATATTTTATAAAATGAGTGTATATTATTATTGTTACCTTGTCTTAGATATTGGAAAGTACTCCTAACCGTATCTCAGATGAAGGCGAATAAAAGAAATAAGGAGGAATAAAAAATGTTAAAGAAAGAAGTTAAACAAGCTATTATTAAGAAATATGCTACTCACGAAGGAGATACTGGATCACCTGAGGTGCAAATTGCTGTTCTTACTGAAGAAATTAATGCTTTAACTGCTCATTTAAAAGAAAACATTCATGATTTTCACTCAAAAAGAGGTTTGTTAATGAAAGTAGGTAAAAGAAGAAACTTACTTAATTACTTAAAAAAAGCTGACATTAACAGATATCGTGAAATAATTAAGAGCTTAGGTTTAAGAAAATAATATTGTTAAAAGTAGGCACTCTTTTTTGGGTGTCTTTTTATATATTTATAAAGGAGAATTAAAATGGAAAAAAGAATATTTGAAACAGAATTTAGAGGAAAAAATTTAACTGTAGAAATAGGGGAACTTGCAAAACAAGCACATGGTGCAGTACTTGTAAGGTATGGAGATACTGTTGTTTTATCAACCGTATGTGTAAGTAAAACGGCTAATGTTTTATCTGATTTTTTCCCACTTATGGTTTTATATCAAGAAAAGTTATATTCAGTAGGTAAAATACCAGGGGGATTTATTAAAAGGGAAGGAAGACCAACGGAAAATGCAACTTTAGCAGCTCGCATGATTGATAGACCAATGCGTCCTTTATTTCCTGAAAACTTTAGAAATGAAGTACAAATAGTTAATACAGTATTATCGGTAGATCCTGACAATTCACCAGAATTAGCAGCTATGTTTGGCTCATCTCTTGCAACTTGTATTAGTAAGGTGCCATTTGATGGTCCGATTGCAGGAGTTAAGGTAGGAAGAGTTGATGGACAATTAGTAATTAATCCAAGTATTGAACAAATTGATGCAAGTGATATAGATTTAATTGTTGCAGGAACAAAAGATGCTATTAACATGGTTGAGGCAGGAGCTAAAGAAGTATCTGAAGAAGATATGTTACAAGCTCTTATGTTTGGTCATGAAGCAGTAAAAGAACTTATTAAGTTTGAAGAAAAAATAATTAAAGAAGTTGGACAAGAAAAAATGGAATATGAAGTTCTTGAAATAACTGATGAACTTCGTGAAGAAATATATGGGCTTGCAAAGGATCCTTTTGATAAAGCAATGCGCATTAAAGATAAACTAGAAAAATATGAAGCCATTGATAAAGTAAAAGAAGAAGTTGTTGCTAAGTTTGAGTATGAAAACGAAGCCTTGGATAAAGAAGAACTTAACGAGTTAATAACAAAGGTAAAATTATGTTTATCTGAAGTAGAATACGAAGTATTTAGGAAAATTGTTGTTAAGGAAAAAAAGCGTGCTGATGGTAGAAAAATGACCGAAATAAGACCTCTTTCAACAGATATAGATTTACTTCCAAGAACTCATGGTTCAGCATTATTTACCCGTGGTGAAACACAAAGTTTATCAGTTGTAACATTAGGTGCTTTAGGAGAACATCAAATAATAGATGGACTTTCCCCAGAAGATCAAAAAAGGTTTATGTTACATTATAACTTTCCTCAATTTTCGGTTGGTGAAACGGGAAGATATGGAGCTCCAGGACGTCGTGAAATAGGTCATGGTGCATTAGGTGAGAGGGCACTTTTACAAGTTATTCCATCCGAAGAAGAATTTCCATATACTATTCGTGTTGTATCAGAAATATTAGAATCAAATGGTTCTTCATCTCAGGCTTCTATTTGTGCTGGTTGTATGGCTTTAATGGCTGCTGGTGTTCCGATTAAAGCACCTGTAGCAGGAATCGCAATGGGTCTTATTACTGATGGTGATGATTATACGATTTTAACTGATATTCAAGGTATGGAAGATCATTTAGGAGACATGGACTTTAAAGTTGCAGGAACAAAAGATGGAATTTGTGCCCTTCAAATGGATATTAAAATTAAAGGTATAACTAAAGAGATATTAAAAGAAGCTCTAGCACAAGCTAAAAAAGCTAGACTTGAAATATTAAAAGTAATTGCTAAACAAATAAAAGAGCCTAGAAGCGAAGTTAGTAAGTATGCTCCAAAAACCCTTACCTTTACAATTGATCCTACCAAAATAAAAGATGTTATTGGAAAAGGCGGAGAAATGATAACAAAAATTATTCTTGAAGCTTCAAACGTAGAAACTGTAACTGATATGAACGCGGTAAAAGTTGATATAGAAGAAGATGGTAGGGTAATTATTTATCATACTGATAAAGATATAATTGAAAAAACTGCCCAAATGATTAAAAACGTAGTAAAAGAAGTTGAAGTAGGTAAAATATATACAGGAAAAGTTGTTAAAGTAATTGATGAATTGGGTTGCTTCGTAGAGTTATGGGAAGGCTGTGAAGGTTTAGTTCATATCTCTCAATTATCTGATAAGAGGGTAGAAAAAACAACGGATGTTGTTTCTGTTGGAGATGAAATAATTGTTAAAGCAATAGGATTTAAAAATGGAAAACTTAACTTATCTAGAAAAGAAGCTTTAGTTAAAGATAAAATAAATGATGAAAATATTTCAAAAAAAGAAACTAACAAAAAGGAGAAAACAGAGTAATAGTTTTCTTCTTTTTAAATTATCTAAAGCTTATTTTAATGTTTATAAAATAGTTATCATTTTGTTTGTTTATTATAATTTATAGATACTAAGTTTATTTAGAAGATGTTAACTATAATACAAATATAAAACTGGTTTAATTAATAAAAGCCGTGGATCAATATTTTAATTGTATAGAATTAAAGTAAAATTAAAAGGACTGTCACCTGTTCAATTTAGGTTACAATCCTTAAATAATAAGCTGCTAAATTTTTGTTTTTCCGTTTTTTAAATTCTTATTTTTTTACATCTAATATTACTGGTAATATAATTGGTCTTCTACCTGTTTTATCATAAACAAAAGTTAATAAATTACTTATTATTTGTCCTTTTAATTCATTAAAATTTAAGTTATTCTTTGTTAATTCTTTATTTACGATATTTGTTGCAACATCTTCGATTTGTTTTAATAATTCTTCGTTTTCATTTACTAAAATAAAACCCCTTGTGGTTATATTTATTTTACCTAATAACTGATGGGTATCCATGTTAATGTTACATATAGCCACTAATATACCATCATTTGCCATTATTTTTCTATCTCTTATAACAACGTTTCCAATATCACCAATACGATTTCCATCAACGTATATGTCATCTGCACCTACGTTTCCAACTTTTCGTACTTCTTTTTTATTTAAAGCTAAAACGTCACCATTTTCAAGTAAAAATGTTTTTTCTTTTGGAATTCCACAGTCAATAGCTATATCTTGGTGAGCCTTAAGCATTCTATATTCGCCATGTATTGGCATAAAATATTCTGGTTTCAATAACCTTATCATTAATTTTAATTCTTCTTGATTGGCGTGTCCAGACGTATGAATTTCGTTTTCTGAATTGTTAACGAAAACTTCAACCCCCTGTAAATATAAAGCGTTAATTGTTTTTGCAACACTAGCATTATTTCCAGGAATTGGGTTAGAAGAAAAAATAACGGTATCCGTAGGTCTTAATTTTATTTGTTTATGTGTGCCATTTGCAATTCTTGATAAAGCTGCAAGTGGTTCACCTTGAGACCCTGTACAAAGTAAGCATACTTCTTCTGGTGGAAGAGTATTAGCAATTTCAGGTGATACAAATATCTTATCATCTTTTATATAACCACCTTCAATTGATATTTCTATATTATTTTCCATACTTCTACCAAATAAAGCTATTTTACGATTGTTTTTTTTGCATGTTTCAACGATATGTTTTAGTCTATATATATTTGATGCAAAAGTAGCTACTATTATTCTACCTTTTTTCTTTTCGAATATTTCTTGTAATTCTTCTTCAACTTTTGATTCACTTAAGGAAAAACCTGGCGATAAAGCATTTGTTGATTCACTCATTAATAATCTAACTCCAGATTTTCCAGTATCAGACATTTTATGAATGTTACTCATTGGACCAATAGGTGTTAAATCAAATTTAAAATCACCAGTTTCAACTATTTTCCCGTTTGGTGTATTTATTATAATACCATGAGAATCTGGTATTGAGTGGGTAGTTGCAAAAAACTCAACTGCTAGATGTTTAAATTTGACTTTAGTATCTTCATTATAAACTTTTAAGTTATCATAACTTATATTTCTATCTAAAAGTTTTCTTTTAATTAAGCCACAAGCTTGATTTGGAGCATATATATAAGGAATTTTTACGGTTTGTAGCAAAAATGAAATTCCTCCAATATGATCCTCGTGACCGTGGGTAATGAATAAAGCTTTTATTTTTTCTTCGTTTTTCTTAAGAAAAGAAAAATCTGGAATTACATAATCTATTCCCATTAAATCGTTTTTAGGAAACATTACTCCTGCATCGATTATAATAATTTCATCATCGTGCATAATTGCGTACATGTTTTTTCCGACTTCTCCTAAACCTCCTAGTGCAACGACTAGTGTTTCTGCACGATTAGTATCAAAAATTTTCATTTATTTTTTTAAACTCCTTTCTTTTTGGTTAATAATTAAAAAAGAATTAACGAATAAAATTATACTATTTTTTTGAACTTTTGTCTATTGTTTGATATAATGTTAACAGGAGGATAATCTATATGAGTCAAATAGGTAAAAGTAAATTATTTAATAGTGCCTTAAGTAAGCTTTCAGAGCAAGACTTTAAAGCAAGAGCAATAGTTTCATATAATAAGCAATTAGATGGAGTTACTAATTCAATTAAAAGAGGTGAATTAGATAAAGAAGCATTAAGAAAATTAGGAGATTCATATAATTATTTGACAAAAATATATATTGAAACTTTAAAAGAAGATTATAATAAGGTAGAAGATAAATCAAATTTTAATGATTTAACAGCATTATATATATTAAATAATTTTACAAAGTTATGTCCAAGTAAAATATTATTACCTTATTATGAAAGATTATCTTTTTTAAGAAAACAATTAGAAAAAGAGTTTGATATAGAACTACAATTAGGAATTATGCTAAGAGCAAGTTTAATTATTAATAGATTTTCTAAAATACAAAGAAAAGATGCTATTGAAAAGTTTGTTAAAATGTTAGAAAATTCAAAAGAATTTGATAGTAATATTTTATACATTATATATTTTGGTTTATTTGATGGAACAATAAATAATAGCCTTATTTTAGATAAAGAAGAAATAATAAATAATCATGAGATAGCTTGGGAACTTTTAAATAATACAGAAAACTTACCGGATAGTATAATAAAAGAATTATGCGTAGATAAACAGTTTGAAAATGTTAAACCTCAAATAGTAATATTTATTATGAATTTATTTTTTATGTTTAGAGTGTTTCCAAAATTACCAGATGATGATATGTTAGATATAATACAAAAAATATTTAACAATAACGTTAGGAATTTTAATAGTAAAGCGGAGTTTTTAGATTTGCAAAAACTTATTGAAAAAGTTGAACGAACTTTTTCAAAGGTAAATCTAAGTGATGAATTTACGAATTATTTTGTTGAGATTGTAAATGGATTAGAAGTTTTAGATAGAAAGGAAGAAAGTAAAAACTATGGGTCTTTTTAGTAAAATAAAACAAACTTTTAAAAAAGAAGATAAAACAATATTAACTTATGAAAAGGGACTTTCAAAAACAAGAAAAAATTTTGTTAATAAATTAGCTAATCTTTCTAAAGAGTATGATGAGATAAATGATAATTATTTTGAAGAGTTAGAAGAATTACTTATTAACGCTGATATTGGTGTTAATACGGTAATTAATTTCATGGACAAATTACAACTTAGGGTATCTAAGGAAAAAATAACTGATCCTAAAACATTAACCGAAATAATAGTTGATGAGTTATTTATAATATATGTTAATGAAGAAATTTTATCAAATAAAATAAATTATAATTCAAACGGACCTACCGTTATTTTGTTTGTTGGAGTAAATGGAGTAGGAAAAACAACAACGATTGCTAAACTTGCGTCTAAGTTTAAAAAAGAAGGAAAAAAAGTTTTACTTGTAGCAGCGGATACTTTTAGAGCGGGAGCGGTAGAACAACTTATTTCTTGGGGAGAAAAAACTGGTTGCGAGGTAGTAAGTGATTTAAATACAACTGATCCAGCTAGTGTTGTTTATAAAGGATTAGAAAAGGCAGTAAATGATAATTATGATATGGTATTAATAGACACGGCTGGTAGACTTCAAAATAAAATTAATCTGATGAAAGAACTAGAAAAAATAAATAGCGTTGGCAATAAAATTATACCAAAAGCTCCACATGAAACATTTTTAGTAATAGATGCTACAACTGGACAAAATGGTATTAGTCAAGCAAAGGCTTTTAAAGAAATAACTAACTTAACTGGAATTATTTTAACAAAGTTAGATGGTACTGCAAAAGGTGGTATTGTTCTTGCAATAAAAGATGAAGTAGGAGTGCCTGTTAGATATATTGGATTAGGGGAAAAACAAGAGGATTTACAAACTTTTGATATAGAAAAATATATATATGGTTTATTTAAGGAAATGATGTAATATGGTAGATAGAAATAATTTAATTATTTTATATGATTATTATGGAGAATTATTAAACGATGATAATAGAAAGTATTTTGAAGAATATTATTTTGATAATTTATCATTAGGAGAGATTGCAGAAAATAGTGGTATTAGTCGTAACGCGGTTCATAAACATATTAAAAGTACCGAAAGTAAACTTTTATTTTATGAAGAAAAATTAAAACTTCTTGAAAAAGAAAAAAAACTTAAAATAATTATAAGTAAACTAAAAGATGAAAAATTAAAGGTAGAAATAGAAAAAATATTTGATTAAGGTGATTAAAAATGTTTGAAAGTTTAACTGAAAAACTAGAAAAAGCAATAAGTAAAATAAAAGGTTATGGGATTATAACCGAGGAAAATATATCTGAGGCAATGCGGGACGTAAGGCTTGCTTTGTTAGAAGCTGATGTTAATTATAAGGTGGTAAAAGAATTTACTAATAAAGTTAAGGAAAAAGCTCTTGGAGAAGAGGTTAAAAAATCTTTAAAACCTGGAGATGTTTTTCTTAAAATTCTAAAAGATGAACTATTAAGTTTATTAGGTAATGATAAAGCTGAACTTTCCTTAAATAATAATCCTTCTATTATTATGTTAGTTGGTCTTCAAGGAAGTGGTAAGACAACTACCATTGGTAAATTAGGAAATTTACTTAGGAAGAAAAAATCTAAAAAACCTATTTTTATAGCAGCGGATGTTTATCGTCCAGCAGCGATAGATCAACTTAAAACAATTGGTAAAGAACTTAATATTGAGGTTTATGAAGAAGGACAAGCTGATGCGGTAAAGATAGTAGAAAATGGCGTTAATTACGCTAAAAAAAATGGTTATGACGTAGTTTTAATAGACACTGCAGGAAGACTTCATGTTGATGATGAGTTAATGCAAGAGCTTAAAAACATTGTTGAAAAAGTAAGGCCTAATGAAATAATTTTGGTTATTGATGCAATGATAGGTCAAGATGCAATAAATGTAATTACTGGTTTTAATGATAAATTATCTCTTACTGGAACTATTTTAAGTAAAATGGATGGAGATACCAAAGGTGGGGTTGCGTTATCTTTAAAACATCTAACGGGAGTTCCTATTAAGTTTATTGGTACTTCTGAGAAATTGGATGGATTAGATGAATTTAATCCCGAAAGAATGGTTTCTAGGATTTTAGGAAACGGGGATATTATGTCAATAATAGAAAAAGCTGAAAGCGTTATTGATGAAAAAGAAGCTATGTCAACCGTTAAAAAAATACAATCTGGGAAAATGGATTTAGAAGACTTTCTTTCTCAATTAAAACAAATAAAAAAATTAGGACCATTAGAAAATTTGATAAAGCTACTTCCGGGAGCAAGAAAACTAGGATTAAATAACATAAGTATTGATCCTAAGGAGTTTACTAAATTAGAAGCTATAATATCATCAATGACAAAAAAAGAAAGGCAACATCCAGATATTATAAAAGCCTCTAGAAAGCAAAGAATAGCAAGTGGTAGTGGGACATCTGTTCAAGATGTAAATAAATTATTAACTCAATTTGAACAAATGCAAAAAATGATGAAGATGATGAAAAACGGAAATTTTAAGATGCCTTTTTAAAAGTAAAACCCAATTTATTAGTAAAAATTATTAATGTTTGGCAAAGACCTATTCAAACATTTAAAACTCTCATACTATAAAGTAGGTAAGGGGGATTTTAAATGTTTTTTAATAATAACAAATGTTGTTGTCAAAACAATTGGCAACAAGAAGGATGCTGTAATCAAGATCCATGCGGATGTGGACCAATTATAGAACCAACCATTGAAAGATGTGTAGAAAGAAATATATGTCATCAAGTAGAACATGTTTGTCCTATACACACTAGAGTTATTAATAATCATATAATAGAACATACTTATAGACCAGAATATACATGTTCTGAGGAAAATACAGTAACAAACATAGATCCAGGTTGCAGCGGACAAAATTTCTAAAAAAAATTCCTAATTAGGAATTTTTTTAATTTTATGATATAATAATTAAGTATCATGGAGGAAGTTATGGAAAGTACTGATAATCCTATAAAAGAACTAATAACCGAAAGAATTAATAATTTATTAGGAGAAGAAAATGAAGATTTAAAATACGGTGATTTATTTTTTCCAAAACTTAACACGTTAATTGGAACAGAAGGATGTTTAAAGATATATGAGGGAGAAAATCCAATTAAAGTTTTTGAAACTATTGGATTGTCTAAAGAGGATTATGAATCAATCACATCAATAATTAAACAGGGAAAAAATATTTCTTTAATGGATGATTCACAGGAAACTCTTAGTGAAATTGATAAAAGAAGTGATGCTTTAATGAGGGGTTATATAGATAAAATAAGAAATTTCAAAATAAAAAATAGTTCTTTAGAAGAAATAAATAA
Organism: uncultured Bacilli bacterium; assembly: GCA_947589105.1. Lineage (GTDB taxonomy): Bacteria > Bacillota_I > Bacilli_A > RF39 > UBA660 > Aphodocola. Next base: position 52,426 of record CANQBL010000002.1, read on the forward strand.
ATTTGATGATGATGTTAAAAACTTTTTTGGTAATAATCCTGTAATATTTACACCTTGCGCAGAATATGAAAATAGTTTGGAAAATAAAAATAATGTAAAATAATGTACAAACTATTGATATTAATATTACACTAGGTATATACTAATTATAGGGAGTGTGATATTAGTGATTTATCCTTCAATTGATAAACTACTTACCAAGGTAGGTTCAAAGTATTTGTTGGTTCATATTGTTTCAAGAAGAGCTAAAGAAATGGCTGAAAAGGGTCATTATCAAATGCCAGAAGGTAAGTATAAATGTGATAAAAATATAGGTAGAGCGCTTGAAGAAGTGATGGAAGACTTAATACAAATTAAATAGTATTATGTTTTTTTCTTATGGAGGACTTTATGAAAATATTAAAGTTTAAAAAAATATCTAAAGATAAATATAAAATATATTTAAATAATGGTGATGAAATTACTTTATTTGATGAAGTTATAATAAATAATAACTTATTATTAACTAAGGAAATAGATGATAAAAAATTGGATTTATTAATTAATCAAAATAGTATTGTTTATGCTCATCAGTTATCACTTGGTTTTATTTCTATTAGAATCCGTAGTAAAAAAGAAATAGAAGATTATTTATTAAAAAAGGGTATTTCAAATAAATTAATAGATATTACTATTAATAAACTACAAGAAGAAGGTTATTTAAATGACTTTGATTTTTCTAAAGCTTATGTTAATGATCAGATGAAATTATCAAATATAGGGCCTTATAGAATAAGAAATAACTTAATTAAATATGGTATATCTGAAAAGATAATAGATGAGATAATGCAAGAAATTGATTATAAAAAAATAATAGAAAAATTATCCAAATTAATAGAAAAACAAATAAGAATAAAAAAGGGTAGTTCAAACATGATAAAAACTAAATTAGTAAATTATTTTATTAACCTTGGATATGATAAAGACATGATATTAAATGTATTATCTAATTATGATATTAAATCTGATAAACAAGAACTTAGACGTGATTATGATAAACTTTATAATAAATATAAAAATAAATATAAAGAAAGTAAATTAACATATTTCATAGCAGGTAAGCTATATTCTAAAGGTTATACACAAGAGGATATTACAAATGTTATAAAAGAAAATAATTTTTAATAAAAAATAGTTCATATTGTACGATATGAACTATTTATTTTATTCATCACTACTGGTAGTTGTAGTTTTTGTAGATTCTTTTATATAACTATTATAATCACTTTTAACTGTTTTATCTTTTATTTTAATATTATATTTTTCTCTTAAAGCAATCATTGCTTTAACACTTATATTAGAATCATTTGTTTTTGTTTGCTCAACTAATTTTTCAATTATTGTATCTTTTGCTTTATCATAACTAGGTTTTTCTTTTTGTCCAGTTTTCATTATTATATGATATCCATAAGTTGTTTTAACAGGTGTTGTAGTATACTCATTTACCTCTAATTTATATGCAGCATTCTCAAATTCTTCAACCATATCACCTGTGTTAAAATAACCTAAATCCCCACCATTTTCTTTAGAACCCTCATCATCTGAATATTCTTTAGCAAGAGAACTAAAATCTTCTCCTTTTTTAATTTTTTCAATGATTTCTTCTGCTTTAGCTTTAGCTTCTTTTTCAGCTTGTTCTTTTACTTCATCAGTATCATCATCTTCATAACCAAAAGAAATTAATATATGTTTAGCAGAAATATCACCATGAATATTATTTTCATAGTATTCTTTCATTTCTTTACTAGTTAAATTCTCTTTTATGTAATTTTCAGTAACAAGGGTTAATTTACTATTTTTAATTAATATTTCCTTTAATTCTTTTTCATTTTTAATTCCGTTGTATTCAAGAAAGGCATTATAATTATCACCATATGTATTTTTGTAATTTTCAATTGTATTTGTAGCTGATTGCTTCATATCATTAGTGGTTTTATATTCTTTGTTTAATATATAATCATCTATTAAATTTATAGCAACGTTTTGACCGTTTTGTTTTTTTAATTCGGTATATAACTCATTAGCGGTAATTGTCTTTCCTTTAACACTTACTACTATATCATCACCATTTTTAGTTTTAGTATTTTTAGTTGCAACACATATTAAAATAATTAATAACAACGCTGTTATAATAAAACCACATATTACTATTTGTTCTAAAGTTAAGCTATTAAACCATTTTTTAATTTTTGATTCTTTTTTCTTTTCCTTTAGGGTTGGAACCTTAGTATCTTCAACCTTCTCTTTTTTTATGTCCTCTTTTTTTATTTGCTTTGTTTTAATATTTTTATTATTAACATCTTTTTTTGCATCTTGTTTTTTAGAAGATGTTTTTTTAGCTATTTCAGTAGTCTTTTTTACATTTTTGTTTTTATTTTCTGTTTTCTTTTTTTCAGCCATTTTAATTTATTCCTCCTATTGATTTATATATATCATAGCAAATTATACGTTTTCATGCAACTTTTTTGATAAAGATACTCACACTTTTTAAACAAATACCATAAAATACTTTGAAAAGACAAAAAGGAGGAATGAATTATGGGAAACAATTATGCATCCGGCGCTGGAATCATATTAGTATTATTTATCTTATTAGTAATCATAATAGGTGCTTACGTTTAATATAAAAAAAAGGAGGTTTGTAAACTATGGCATGTTGTACAACAACCACAACTAACTCTTGTAACCCATGTGGAAACACTTGCAATTCAAGAGGAAGAGGCAATGGATTTTTACTAGTAATAGTACTTTATATCCTACTTGCTATAATAGTTGGTTCACTTGTATGCTAAAGGAAGCAAAATTTTGCTTCTTTTTTCTTTATTAAAAAAAGTCTTAAGACTCTTTTATTTGATTATAAACTTCTTTTACATCTTTAATGAATTCTTGATGTTTTATTAATTCATTAGGTCTTTTATTATTGTAATATGGTTTTATGTGTAAATGATAGTGCTTTACTTCCTGTACATCACCGTTATTTTGAAGCAAACTAAAACCATTACAACCTAATTTTTCTTTTAATAATTCCATTATTTTTTTAGATGTTTTATATATATGTAATAAAACGTCATCTGGAATATCATTAAGGTCTTTATAATGTAATTTCGGTATTATAAGAGTGTGACCGTCACAATCAGGATTAATATCTAAGTATGCTAAACAAATATTATCTTCATACACTTTCATACTAGGAATATCACCATTTATTATTTTACAAAATATGCAATCTTTCATATTATCACCTCTAACAATATTTTACCATAAAAATAATAATTTTTGCCGTATGTATATAAAAAATTATTAAAAAGTGTTAAAATAAAAGAACTAGGAGCTGATTATATGTTAGAAATAAAAAATTTAACAGGAAAGATAGAAAACAAAGTTGTTTTAAATAATTTTAATTTAACTATAAATGATGGCGAGGTTCATGTAATAATGGGTCCTAATGGAGTAGGAAAATCTACTTTAACCAAGATAATTATGGGAGATTTTAACTATGAAGTTGTAGAAGGAAACATAATTTATAATGGGACTAACATTTTAAAACTTAAAACTGATGAAAGGGCTAGACTAGGCATTTTTTTAGCAATGCAAAATCCTTTAGAAATAGATGGGGTTACAAATGCTGATTTTTTGAGAACGGCTCTTTCTAGTAAGAATCAAAAAAACGTTAATTTATACGAGTTTATAAAAAAAATTGACACTGCAAAACAAGAATTAATGATGCCTGATGAAATGGTTCATAGAAGTGTTAATAAAGGTTTTTCTGGTGGTGAAAAAAAGAAAAACGAAATATTACAAATGAAAATATTAGAACCCACCTTTATAATGCTTGATGAAATAGATTCTGGTGTTGATGTAGATGCTTTGAAAATAGTGGGAAATAATATTAACATGTATAGGAAAAAATATCCTAACGCATCATTTTTAATTATTACTCATTATACACATCTATTAAAATATGTTAAGCCTGATTTTGTACACGTAGTAAAAGAAGGTAAGATTGTTAAAACTGGAGATTATAAATTAGCTAAGGAAATTGAAACAAATGGTTTTAACTTTGAAAAAGTAGTGATAGAAGCATTTGATGGAAGTGAAGTAAGTGAATAGGATATTAATAGGAAGCAATAATGTTACAATAGGAAAAGTAAAAGAAAATAAAATAGTTATTGATGTAACTTATGATGTTAATCTTTTAATTGAAAATGATTCTTTTAAAGAATATGTTTTTAACGTAAATAATGCTAATTTAAATATTTTAGTTACATCACTTAATAAAGATAAAGTAACATATGAAATAAATATAAATAAGGCAAACGTATCATTTAATAACGTATCAAATAGTAATAATGATGTTTTTTTAACTGTTAATCTTAATAAAGAAGATTCTAATATAACGGTTCATAATTCAGTTATTGCAGATAAAAAACTTAAATATATTATAAATGTTAACCATAATAAAAAATTAACAAATAGTTTTATTTATAATAATGGAATAACTAAGGAAGATGGAACTATTGAATTTAATGTAGTAAGTCATGTTTTAAAAAAAAGTAAAGGTTGCAGCGTTATTCAAGATAGTAAAATTATAACCCTAAACGAAGCTAACGAAAGTAAAATAGAACCAATTTTATTAATAGATGAATATGAATGTGAAGCAAAACATGCAGCATTTATTGGGAATTTTAACAAAGATGAATTGTTTTACTTAATGAGTAGGGGACTTACTATTACAAAAGCTAAGGCCTTATTAACAAATGGAATATTAATTGGAACGCTAGATGTTTGTTTTAATGAAAAAGAAATTTTAAGAAAAAAATTAGAAAAAGAATGGAGGTGATGTTAAAATGAATTTTAACAAAGATTTTAATATTTTATCTTCTGGAATTAATTATTTGGATAATTGTGCTACTACTTTAAAACCTAATAGCGTTATTGAAGCTTTAAGTGATTACTATAAAAACTATAGTGCTAATGCCCATAGAGGAGACTACGATATGAGCCTTAAAGTAGATAATAAAATAAGTGAGACAAGAAAAAAAGTTGCTAGGTTTATAAATGCAAAAGATTATAAAGAAATAATATTTACATCTGGAGCAACGGAAAGTTTAAATATGATAATTATGGGATATTTTCTTAATCGTCTTAAACCAGGTGATGAAATATTAACTACTAAAGCAGAACATGCTTCACTTCTTTTACCATGGTTTTATGTAGCAAAAAAAACGAATGCTAAAATAAAATACATAGATTTAAATTCTAATCTAGAAGTCACTTTAGATAATGTTAAAAAAGCGGTTACTAAAAATACTAAAGTAATATCTTTAGCGCATGTAACAAACGTAATGGGAGATATAAGACCAATAAAAGAAATAATAAAATACGCTCACGAAAACAATATTTTAGTTGTTGTTGATGGAGCCCAAAGTGTTCCTCATGATACTGTTGATGTATCTAATTTAGACGTTGACTTTTTAGCTTTTTCAGCTCATAAAATGCTTGGCCCAACGGGACTTGGAGTTCTTTATGGTAAGGAAAAACTCTTAAAAGAAATGCAACCAATAATAACGGGCGGTGGAATGAACGCGTTTTTTGATAGTTTAATGAACGTAGAATATAAAGATATTCCTGATAAGTTTGAGGCAGGTACTCCTAATGTTGCGGGTATAATAGGTTTTTCTAAAGCTATTGATTATTTAAATGAACTTGGAATGGAAAACGTCCATAAGTACGAAGTTGATTTAAAAAAATACTTAGTATCAAAACTTTCAAAGCTAAAAAATATTATTATTTATAATAAAGATATCCCAAATGGCATTGTAACGTTTAACGTAGATGGAGTTTTTGCTCAAGATGTTGCTGCTTATTTAAATAAAAAGGGCATTTGTGTTAGAGTAGGTAGCCATTGTGCCAAAACACTTTCTGAGGTTTTGGGAGTAAAAAATACTTGCCGTGCTAGTCTTTATTTTTATAATACAAAACAAGATGTTGATAAACTTGTTGAAGCATTAGATAATGATAATATATTATATGATTCATTATAGGAGGTTTTTATGGACGAGAATTTAAGAAAAAGTATTATACTAGAACATTATAGTAATCCTATTAATAAGGGTTTAGTAAATGATAAAAAATATGTTAAAATAAACATGAATTCATCTTCTTGCATAGATAATTTAGATTTTATGGTAAAGATAGAAAATGGTATAATAAAAGACGCTAGGTTTGATGGAGAAGCTTGTGCTATATCAACGGCAGCTTCGTCAATTATGATGAATTTAATTATTGGAAAAAAAATAGAAGAGGTAGAAGATATAATAATTAATTATGAAGCAATGATTAATGAAGAAAGTTATAATGATAAACTTTTAAAAGAGGCTTGTGTATTTGATCAAATATATAAACAAGCTAATAGAAAAAAATGCGCACTTTTACCTTTTGAAGGATTAAAGAGAATTTTATCACAAGAAAAGGAGTAATAAATTATGATAAAGAAAAAACAAATAGTAGATCCCAAAAAAATAATGTATGCACATTTAGCTAGATTAACAGCTGAAGATTTAGAAATTAATAAGTTAAATAATGTTAATTTAAGGTGTACTAATGAAAGCTACATCGTTGGTAAATTAGAAGAAGATAAATATGGGGTTAGAAAGTTTTTGGATATTATGCAAGACGATTCTTTTGGGTATTTATATTTTGATAAAGTATCTGATGCTGAAAATACTTTAAAACCATATTATCAAGATGAAGTTTTTGTTATATATGCAAAACCTTTAACTGATTTAGGAATAACAAATCCTTGTACAAAAGATGAATTAAAAAGAAAGCTACTTAATTCGGGAATTTACTTTAATTTTTCTTATTTAGATCCTGAAAACACTATGTATGCTAATTTAGCAGAATTTACTAGCCAGGACATATTAGAAAATGAGAGTAATAGCTCTATTTTAAGTTTCACAAACAAATCTTATATTGCTGGACAAATATCAGAAAAAGAAAATGGTTCTTTAGTATTTTGTGATATGGTAAGCAAAAAAACAAAACAGTATGAATATTTTAAAGACTTAAAAAAGGCATATAATACTCTTAAAACAGAGGATAAAAAAATTTTTGTTATTAATGCTAAACCTTTAACAGAAATTGGAATTAACGAATTATATACCGCTAAAGAATTAAGAGATGAATTAGTTAATAGTGATTTAAAATTTAATTTTTTAGATGACGAAGCTATAGAAAAAGAAAAAGCAAGAATAAAAAAATAGAAAGGAAAAATCTAGATGGTTGAGTTTGGTAAGGGTTTGAACGAAGAAAAAATTAAATTGATTTCAGAGATAAAAAAAGAACCAAAATGGATGCTTGACTATCGTCTTGATTCTTATAAAAAGTTCAAAAATAGTAATGAACCTTGTTTTGGTCCCAAAATAAAACTTAATTTAAATGATATTAGATATTATAAATCAATAAATAAAGAATTAACAAATGACTGGAATAAAATTGATAATAGTATTAGAAAGACGTTTATAGATATTGGTATTCCAAAAGCAGAACAAGATTATTTAGCAGGAGTGCATGTTCAGTATGAAAGTGAAGCTTTATACCATAACATGTTAAAAGAACTAAACGAAAAAAAAGTTATCTTTTTAGATACAGATACCGCTTTAAAAAAATATCCGCAAATATTTAAAAAATATTTTGGTACATTGGTAAAAAATGATGATAATAAATATGCTTCTTTAAATGGATGCGTATGGAGTGGAGGAACTTTTATATATGTTCCTCCACATACTAAATTAGATAGACCGCTTCAAAGTTATTTTAGAATTAATTCAAAAGATATGGGTCAATTCGAAAGAACTCTTATAATTGTTGATGAAGATAGTAGTTTACATTATATAGAAGGTTGTACCGCACCTACTTATTCATCCGATTCACTTCATGCTGCGGTAGTCGAGATTTTTGTAGGTAAATGTGCTAAATGTCGTTATACAACCATTCAAAATTGGTCAAATGATGTATATAATTTAGTTACCAAAAGGGCTATAGTAGAAGAATCCGGAGTAATGGAGTGGATTGATGGAAATATAGGTTCTAAGGTTACTATGAAATATCCAGCTTGTGTTTTAAAAGGTGATTATGCGAAGGGTAGTTGCATAACCATTGCTGTAGCAACTGGAAATCAAGTGCAGGATACGGGAGCTAAAATGATTCATTTAGGTAAACATACTAAAAGTAATATTTTATCTAAATCTATTGCAAGAAGAGGTGGTAATGCTTCATACCGCGGACTTGTAAAAATAACTAAAGATGCTACGGATTCTTATGCAAACGTAAAATGTGATACCATTTTATTAGATGAAAAATCAAAAAGTGATACGTTTCCTACAAATGCTTGTTATAACGCTTCTAGCTTTATTGAACATGAAGCTACCATATCTAAAATAGATCCTAACTTATTATTTTATTTAATGTCTAGGGGAATTAGTGAGGAAAAAGCAACTGAACTTTTAATAATTGGATTTTTAGAAGCTTTTAGAGAGGAACTACCATTAGAGTACGCGGTTGAATTAAATCAATTATTAAAAGGGGAAACAATAAAGGAATGCAAAATATAGCATTCTTTTTTATAATTTAATAAATTGTCTAATTTTGTTTTAAGTTTTATAAAATTAAAATTATTGTTTGTTACAAAAAAACAGAATTTAATTTTTTAGTGTATTAACTTCTATTTTTAAAATTAAATAATTTACAAAAATTCAAATTTTATACTTTGTTTATTACTTTCTAAATAAGTATATTATTACCCGAAAGGAGAAATAAAAATGTTAAATCAATTAGTAGTAATAGGCAGATTAGTAAAAGATCCAGAGTTACGAAAGACAGAAAATGGTAAGAACGTTACTAATATAACGCTTGCAGTACCTAGAAGTTATAAAAATTCTAACGGGGAATATGAAACCGATTTTATCGATTGCGTTCTTTGGAGTGCGGTTGCAGAGTCAACTAGTGAATATTGTAAAAAAGGTGATTTGTTAGGAGTTAAAGGTAGAGTACAATCAAGAAAGATAGAATTAGAAGATGAAAAAACTAAACAAATAACAGAAGTAGTTGCCGAAAAAGTTACGTTTTTATCATCAAAAAAGCAAAATAAAACAGATGAATAATTAACTCGTAAAATAAACGTAAATACAAAATATGTGTTTACGTTTTTATTATATTAAAAATATATGGTGATGATAAAATATTAACTAAGACTAAAGATACAAAAAGAATAATTCGTTTTATTTTATACCTAGTTGTTGACTTTTAAAAATAAATTACTATAATATTATTTTCTGTAGGGGAGATTAGTGATGAAAAAAAAGTATATTTTAATAAAAAATCCTATTGTAAAGAATACTATAGCAATTACACTAGCATGTACAATGGCAGTTTCTTTATTTAGTTATATAAAAAATAAAAAAGATAACAAAATGATAAAATTAATAAATGAAAACGGGGAAGATTTAGTAGTAATTACTTTGATTGATAAGGCTAGTGATTATGTAATAGGTAATGAAATGTATGGATACATTGATGAAGATTTTAATTTTAATAGTGTAACCAAAGATTATTCAGTAAATTTAAATTTTGAAGGAAATACAAATTGCGATTTTTATTATACTAAGTACTTGAATTGTTTGTCAGAAAAAGAAAAAAAAGAAGCTACAGAAATACCTTTTAGTGATATATCAGAGTTTGAGAAAAAAGCTTATATAATAATTCCTTATGGGGAACCTAAATTAACCGATGAAACAAAAGTAATTAACATGGACAAATTAGATTATGGATATTTTAAAGATTCAGAAGAAAAAGAAAAAGTAATGGTAAAACAAAATTAAAGAAAAAATAAAGTTTTCTTTTTTTTATGTAATTTTGTAGTTATGTAAATACAATTTTGATATAATTATAGTAATAAATATAGAAAGGGTTAAAACTATGAACATAACTAGTATTATAGAAAAAAAGAAAGATAAAAAAAATCTTAGTGAAGATGAAATTATTTATGCGGTTAACGCTTATGTAATGGGACTTATATCTGATGCTCAAATGTCAGCTTTATTAATGGCAATTTGTATTAATGGAATGAACTTAGAAGAAACTTATTTTTTAACTAAAGCTATGATAGAAAGCGGTAACGTAATAGATTTATCCAATATTCCTGGAATTAAAGTCGATAAACATTCTACTGGAGGGGTAGGAGATAAAACAACTCTTATCGTAGCTCCAATTGTTTGTTCTTGCGGCGTTAGTGTTGCAAAATTATCAGGAAGAGGTCTTGGTCATACTGGAGGAACTATTGATAAACTTGAATCTATTAAAGGTTTTAAATCGGATTTAAGCGAAGAAGAATTTATAAAACAAGTAAAAGAAATTGGAATAGTTGATGCACAGCAAACGAAGCAAATAGTTCCTGCGGATAAAAAAATATATGCTTTAAGGGACGTTACCGGAACTACAAGATCAGTACCTTTAATTGCATCTTCTATAATGAGTAAGAAAATAGCTGCAGGAGCTGATAAAATTGTTTTAGATGTTAAAACTGGTTCTGGAGCATTAATAACTGATTTTGAGGAATCCGTTGAGCTTGCTAAAACAATGGTTTTTCTTGGTAAAAAATTTAATAAAGAAACTATAGCCCTTATAACCGATATGAATGAGCCTCTTGGAAATTCAATAGGTAATGCACTAGAAGTTAAGGAAGCAATAAAAACCCTTGAAGGTAATGGCGAAGAAAGATTAACTGAGTTATGTTTAACAATTGCTTCTTACATGATAAGTTTAGGTAAACAAATATCTTTTGAAGAAGCAAAAAAACAGGCGCAAGAAGCTTATACATCTAAAAAAGCATTGGAAAAATTTAAAGAATTTATTAAGTATCAAGGTGGTAATATAGAAGATATAAAAACTTCAAAAAATTTTTATGATATACACTCTAATTATGATGGATATATAAGAGATATAGATGAGACTGTTCTTGCTATGGAATGTTTAAAAATGGGTTCTGGAAGAATTAATAAAGAAGATAAAATAAATTATGGTGTTGGTATCGTTATTAAAAAACATATAGGAAATTATGTTTCTAAAGGAGATATACTGGCAACTATTTATTATGATGATAAGAAGCCTGATAATAAAAACATAATAAATTCCTTTATGTTAAGTGAAAAAAAAGAAAAAGGTTTTCCACTTATATATACGGTAATTAAATAAAAAACTTGAATGTATAAATTAAAATAAAAGACATATTTTTTATTAGAGGTGTTTAAATGAAAAAAATATGTTTTTTTATTGTTTGTATGTTTTTCTTTGTACCGTTTGTTTTTGCTGTTACAAATGAAGAGGGTATTGGAGAAAAAAATGAGAAAAACCAAACTGAAACAAGTACTTTAGATGATGGTTTATTAAATGATGGTAAAAGTGCAATACTAATAGAAGCATCAACGGGAAAGATCCTTTATGAAAAAAATTCTCATGAACGTTATGCTCCTGCTTCTATGACCAAAATAATGAGCATGATTCTTATTATGGAGGCAATAGAAAAAGGAAAATTAAAATGGAATGATGTTTTAGTTACTAGTGAATATGCGTCTTCAATGGGTGGGTCTCAAATATTTTTACAACCTAATGAAAAAATGAGTGTTAAAGACTTATTTAAAGCTGTTGCTATAGGTTCTGCTAATGATGCAACGGTAGTTTTTGCTGAAACAATAGCAGGAACTGAGGAAAAATTCGTAAGTAAAATGAATGATAAAGCTAAAAAATTAGGTCTTAAAGATACCAATTTTAAAAATGCGGTAGGATTAGATGAAGCTAATCATTATTCTTCTGCTTATGACATGTCCATAATGGCAAAAGAACTAGTTAAACATGAAAAAATATTTGATTTTACTACGGTTTATGAAGATTATTTAAGACAAAATACTGATAATAAATTTTGGTTAGTTAACACTAATAAGTTAATTAAAACATACGAAGGAGCCGATGGTCTTAAAACGGGTTATACAAAAGAAGCAGGATACTGTTTAACTGCAACTGCTAAAAAAAATGACATGAGACTTATTGCAACCATCATGGGAGCAAGTGATAGCAAAAAAAGAAATAGTAACATGGCAACCCTTTTAGATTATGGATATAACTCTTATGAAATACAAGTAGAGGTAAAAAAAGGGGAAACAGTATCTAAAAAAAATATCACAAAAGCAAAAGATCAAATAGTAGAAATAGTTCCTAAAAATGATGCTAGCGTACTAATAGAAAAAGGAGAAGAAAATAAAAATTTAAATTATGAAATAGATTTAGGTAAAATTAAATTGCCAATTAAAAGTGGTGATAAGGTAGGAATATTAAAGTTAAAAGATGGAAATAAAGTAGTAAGTACGGTAGATTTAACGGTTAAAAAAGATGTTCAAAAAGCTAGTATATTACAATTGTATAAAAGATCAATTAAAAGTGTATTATCAGGAAATATGTAAAGACCTTTCAAGGTCTTTTTAATATTTATTTTAAAATATATATAGCTAATAAATATATTAAGATGTTATAATAAAAAAGGAGATGATATAAAATGAACGTGACAATATTAGGAGCAGGAGCTTATGCTTTAGCGCTAGCACTAAGATTTAATAAAAATAATAATAAAATAGTAATTTGGTCAGCAGTTAAAAAAGAAATATTAGAGTTAAATAAAACCAAAAAAAATGAAAAAGCTTTACCTGGAATTATTATGCCGGATAATTTTATTTATACAACAGATGAAAAAAAGGCTATAGAAGGTTCTGATATAGTGGTTTTGGCAGTTGCAACTAAATATTTATCTAGTGTTTGTAATACCATAAAACCATATATAAAAAATAAACATATAGTAATAGCATCGAAGGGAATAGAACAAGAAACTAATAATTTTGCTAGTAATATAGTTAAGAATAAACTAAAAACAAGAAAATTATGTACGATATCAGGTCCTTCTTTTGCAAAGGATATGGCATCGGATGAATTAATAGGGTTATCACTTGCTACTACTAATAATAAGACAAAACAAGTTGTTATTAAGGCATTGTCATCAAGTACTTTAAAAATAAGGTCTACTAATGATTTTTTAGGCGTTGAACTTTGTGGGACCTTAAAAAACGTAATAGCTGTAGCATCAGGTATATTAGATGGAATGAAAGTATCAGAATCTACTAAAGCAATGTTTTTAACAGAAAGTTTAAATGATACAAGAAAACTTATAAAGAAAATAGGAGGAAATGAAAAAACAATTCTTTCTTTCGCTGGTTTTGGGGATATATTGTTAACTTGTACCTCTTTAAGCTCCCGAAATTACTATTATGGAAAGTTAATAGGAGAAGGGAAAAGTAAAGAAAAATTAAATGAATATTTAAATAATAATACAGTAGAGGGAGTGTACACTTTAAAATCAATTTATGGGTTAATAAAAAGTAAAAGGGTTAAAATGCCATTTATTGATCTTATTTATGATGTTGTTTTTGACTATCGTAACACTAAGGATATATTACCATTTTTAAAAGAAAAAGAGTAAAAAAACCCCAAAAAAGGAACACTAATTTGAAGTGTTTTTTTTTATTTTTGTAAGCTTGTGTCGAAAGTCTTTTTTTTAATGTCTAATAGTGATTAAATAAATTTGTAGGAGGAATTAAGTTGCTTAAAGTATTAATGGAATTTAGGAAGGGAATTCTTTTCGTAAGACTTTATGGAAAACTAGATGATACAACTTTAGATATCTTTGAAAATGATGTTAAGGAGGTGATTATTCAATCTGGTATAAGATATGTTGTTTTAAATACTTATAATTTGGAAAGTATATCTAATGAAGGAATTAAGCAGATAAAGCGCCTAAGACGAATACTTAAAAAGACAGATGGTGAATTTTTCTTGTTTGGAGGGGAAATAAAAGAACTCAAATCTCTGGTCAATCTAGAAAACGAACTAAAGGTATTTGAAAGGGTTGTGATATAGTGATAGAACAAGCTTACGAAAAAGTAATCAATCAAAATAGTAAATTAGTATATGGTATTTGCTCTAAATATAGTAATTATAAAGATAAGGAAGACTTACATCAAGTAGGAATGTTAGGTCTTATAAAAGCCTATAATAATTATGACAATAATAAAAATACTAAATTTTCTACTTATGCTTTTCCATACATTGTAGGAGAGGTAAGTAAATACGTAAGAGAAAATAAATCTATAAAGGTAAGTAAAGATTTAATTAGGCTAGGAAGAAAGATAAATGAATATATTGATAAACATTTTGAAGTAAGAGGTTATAAACCATCTATTAGTAACATAGCTTTAATGTTAGAAGTTAAAGAAGAAAAAGTAATTAGTGCGCTAGATGCTTACGGAATGATTACTAAAAGTTTGGATGAAGAAATAAATGATGATGGTAAAACAATTACTCTTTTAGACGTAACTCCTACTGAACAAAAGATAAGTAATGAGCAAATGATGGATTTAAAAGAGGCTTTTGAGTGCTTAAGCGAGCAAGAAAAAGAATTACTAATAAATAGATATTTTAAGGACTTAACACAAAGTGAGGTAGCAGAATTATTTGGTGTTAATCAAGTATATGTGTCAAGGTTAGAAAAAAAAGCTTTGACTAAAATGAAAAATAAGATGTCTTAGGCTAAACAATATTAAAAAAACACGAATAAAACACCTTTAAGATAAGGTGTTTTATTATATGTAAAATTATTTTACATAAGGTATATATTCTTGTTTACTGGGAATATTTTTAATGATAATATTTATTTAGATAATAGGAGTGAAGGCATGAAAAAGGACGTAACTGAATATTTAGGTTTTGAAAATGAAGATATTAAGAAAAAAGTTGGTAGACCAAAACTTGCAGATAAAAATACTAAAAGAAAATCTTTAATTATTGCTGCATTATCTTTTTTTGCTGTTACTCTATTACTTATTTTTGGGTATGGAAGCTTATTTGGATTTAGAAGTACTAATTTATTAGGAACAGTAAATAATATAAATAGTAAAAATGTTGATCAAAATATACTTATTACGGACTTATCTGCTTTAATAAAAGATATTACAATAAAAGAAAAAACGGCAAGAAAGTTATATTTAACGGTGTCACCTGCAAATGCTAGTAATAAAAAAATAATATATAAAAGTTCTGATAATACTATTGCAACGGTTGATTCTAATGGAAAGGTAACTGGTCTAAAAGAAGGTTTTGTTACTATAAAGGCTATTGCAACGGATGGGTCTTTAAAAACAACAACTTTTAATGTTACGGTTATAAAAGATGCATCAGGAAAATGTACTTTTTCTTCTTTAGAAAAAAATAGCAATGGAATTTTTTATCAAATATCTTGCGATAATGCTAAGGTAAAGGAAATTCAATATAAAGTTGGAAATACTGATTTTAATAAGTTAAGTACAAAAAAATTAAGTGATATAGTTAAATTTTCAAAAGAACAGTTAAATGAAAAAATAACTCTTAAGGTTGTTTATTATCCAAATAATAGTAAGGTAACTAAGTATTCTACTAGAACGATTAATAACGTTTCTAATACTAAAAAAACAAATGGTAGCTGCGCTCTTACTATTAAAGAGGTAAAGTCAAATAGTGCTAAATATGATATAACATGTGATAATGCAACCGTAACTAAAATTGCTTATAAAATTGGTAGTGGTAGCTATGTAGGAATAGATTCAAGTAGTTTAGCAGATACAATTTTATTTGAAGAAAGTGATATTACTAGGGTAATATATTTTAACGTTGAGTATAATATAGATGGAAGTGATGAACTTAAAACAATTTCTAAAAGCAGTGTAATAGAAAAAGTCTCTTCTAATAATTTTGTAAATTGAACTTAAAATAAAATAATATATAAAAAAAGACTTATTAAGTCTTTTTTTGTATAAATATATTATTAAAAGATAATTATATAAATGGGTGAATTTTTATGATGCATGATATTTTAAATACTAATTGGTATGAAGTATGGGTTGTAGCAGCAAGAGCAATATTTTCTCTTGTAACTCTTTTTTTAATTACCAAAATGATAGGAAAAAAACAAGTTTCGGAACTTAGTTTATTTGATTATGTTATAAGTATATCAATAGGAAATTTTGCAGCGGAAATGACGATGAATTTAGATTCTCAAGTTTTAAATGGCTTTATATCGGTTGTTATTTTTGGTTTTATAGCAACAACGGTTTCTATTTTGACAATGAAAAGTGTTGTTTTAAGAAGATTTTTTATGGGAACACCAACCATTATAATTCAGGAGGGTTCTTTTGCATTAAAAAATCTAAAAAAAATAAAATTTGATATAAATGATTTTTTAGAAACCGCAAGAAGTGCTGGATATTTTGATATTAGTCAAATAAAATATGCGATAATGGAAGCAGATGGTAAAATAAGTTTTTTACCAAAAGAAGAAAATTTACCAGTTACTAATAAAGACATGAACTTAAAGCCTAGTAAACAGGGTCTTTGTGCAAATGTTATAATTGATGGTAAAATAATGAAAAATAATTTAGAAAATATTAATAAGGATAAAGATTGGTTGATAAAAAACTTAAAAATTAAAGGGCATGAAAAAATAGAAGATATTTTACTTGCAACCGTTGATGTAAACGAAAAACTAACAGTATTTAATAAAAAAGATATTAAAGACGTTAAAAACGTATTAGAATAACTATACTTGCTAATTCTTACTTTTTTATGTTATTATTTCTTTGGTGATTATATGAAAAATAAAATAAAAGAGTATTATAAAAAAAATAAATGGTTATTAATTACTTTTTTATTTAGTAGTTTTATTATTTCTATCATATATACTTTAAAACACATTGCACCATTTGGTAATAACTCTATGTTAGACGTTGATTTTTATCATCAGTATGGACCTTTATTAAATGAATTATATGATCGCGTTAAACAAGGAGAAAATCTTTTATATTCATTTAATACTGGTGGCGGAATACCTTTTTATCGGAATTTTTTGAATTATTTGTCAAGTCCTTTTAACATAGTAATGTTTTTATTTAAAAAAGAGGATATTGTTATGTCCTTTTCAATAATAATTGGCTTAAAAGCTATTTTTGCATCAACTACAATGGCCTATTATTTAAAGAATACGTTTAAAAAAGATGGTTTTTTAATATGTATTTTTGGAACTTTATATGCCTTTTCAGGTTATTTTTGTGCTTATTATTGGAATATCATGTGGCTTGATGGAATGGTGTTTTTACCCCTTATTATGTTAGGTATAAATAAGATAATAGATGAAAAAAAGCCTTTATTTTATACTTTTTTTCTTTCTCTTATGTTATTTTCAAATTATTTTATTGGGTATATGATATGTATTTTTTGTGTACTTTATTTTTTAGGATACTTCTTTATTAGGAATAACTTTAAAATAAAAAATATTTTATCTAAGTTTTTTATGTTTATTGTATTTTCTTTTTTAGCTGCGGGATTAGTTTCTTTTGCATTATTACCACTTTTTTATTCTTTAGAAAGCATATCTGCAACAAAGGATAGTTTTCCATTATTAAGGACTAATTTTGGACTATTAGAATATTTATTTAATCATATTACCTCAAGTAATAGAACTGTCTTTGCAAGTGATATATTACCTTTACCTAACGTTTATTCGGGACTTCTTTCAATTTGTTTAATATTACTTTTATTTATTAATAAAAAAATAAATAAAAGAACAAAAATCGTAGTTATTTTATTTCTTTTATTATTTTATCTTTCCTTTAACATTAATACATTAGATTATGTTTGGCATGCTTTTCATGTACCAAATGATTTACCTTGGCGTTATTCTTTTATATATGTATTTGTTTTGATAACCGCTAGTTATTATTCTATTATAAATATGAAGGATATAAATAAACTTAAAGTTAGCATATGTTTTATGATAACCTTTGTATTTGTGATGTTAGCCTCTAAATTATCTTTTAAAAATTTAAATGATGATAAAATTATATTTTGCTTAATAATTATAATTTGTTATTACTTGTTATATCTTTTATCTTTTATAAAAAAAGTTCCTCGAGGTTTAATTAAATTATTGTTTTTATTAGTTGTTATGACAGAATGTGTTTATGGTATAAACATAAATTGGGAAATAGACCATGATATAAAATTATTTATGAGTGATAAAAAAACTTATAAACATTTAATAAATACTGCAACAAGAATTGATAATGATTTATATAGAATTGAAAAAACTGATTATTTAACTCTTAACGATGGTGCTTGGTATGATTATAAGGCAATGTCAGCTTTTTCTTCGATGGCATACGAAAATGTTTCTAAGTTTCAAAGAATGATTGGTATGGCAGGAAATGATATTAATAGCTATTATTATAAGTATTTGCAAACCCCGGTTTATAATACTATTTTTAATATAAAATACATGTTAGGAAATTATATAAATTCACAATATTATAATACAATAGAAGAAAAAAATGGTTATTATTTAACAGAATATAATTATCCTTCATCTTTAATTTACGTAGTAGATAAAAAAATAAAAAATTTAAAATTAGTACCATATGAGCCTTTTTTAAACCAAAGTAATTTTGTATTTTTATCAACTGGTAACGAAGATGTTTTTACACCTGTTAATGTATCTAAAGTAGAAGGTGGTAAAATCCTTGATTTTGATTTTAAAGATAATTCAAATGGTGTATTTAACTATGAATTAAATACTGAAAAAAATAGTCTTACCATGGTTTTAGATAATTTAAATCATGATGATATATATCTTTATATTGGTGGTGAAAAAGTTAGCAGTTTTTATGTAAATGATAGTTATTATAGTATAACGTCTGATGAGTATTATGTAGTTAACGTCCAAAATAAGGATAGTGATACTATAAATGTGACTATTAACTTTGATGAATCAAAATCTGGATTTTTAAGATTTTATGCTTATAAAATAAATAATGAAATTTTTAATAACTTTTATAATGATATTAAAAGTGGTTTAATGAAGATAAAAAAATATAATGATTCATTAATTACTGGAACGATAACCTCTTATAAAGAAGGTTGTGCATTTACTAGTATTGCTTACGATAAAGGCTGGAATGTTTTTGTAGATGGTAAAAAAGTTGATACTTATATAATAGCAGATGCTTATTTAGGATTTGATGTTCCTTTAGGTACGCATGATATTAAACTTATATTTTATCCTAAAAAACTTAAGGAAGGTATTGTAATATCTATAGTTTCTTTAATTTCTTTACTTTTATATATTTGGTTTAAAAATAAAGCAATATATAAAAAAGAACAAAAAGATGAATTTATTGTTTAAATTTATCTTTTTTTGTGATAGAATGTTTATAGTCATAATATGAGAGGGTAAACCAAACATATTTAAAGGGGTAGGATACATTGTAAGGAGGCTAGTTATGATTGGCGTAATAGAAAGGGTTAAGAATAACGTTCTTTTAAAGTGTAGCGCTTTAAATGATAAAATTATTTCTAAAACCCTAATTGATATTATAAATGAAGGCATATATCATTTTGCGGAAGATTTAATGAGTTTGATAAGTGATATAAATTTTGATTTAACAGAAGACGACTTACGTAAAAAAACTAGTGATATTATTAAAGTTTTAATTATTAAGAAAATAAAAAGAAAACTTTTTATTGATTCGCTTGCACTTCAAATAACAAATGATTCGTATATTGAGGATTATTTTAATAAAAATATTAATTTAGATGAAATAAAAAATTCGTATATTAAAGAACTTAATGTTAATAAAAGTTCTAACCAACTTAATATGACAGAAGATCTTAATCTTAATGAAATAATTCAAAATTTACGATTTTATATTAATGAAAATATTACTAACAGTATAAAAGAAAACGTTTTTTTAGTAAATGCGATAGATTCTTTGATAGAAAAAACAAAAAGTGAATTAGAACAAAGCTTGCAAAATATGATTAATGTTGCG
Organism: uncultured Bacilli bacterium; assembly: GCA_947589105.1. Taxonomy (GTDB): domain Bacteria; phylum Bacillota_I; class Bacilli_A; order RF39; family UBA660; genus Aphodocola. The sequence continues at coordinate 72,477 of CANQBL010000002.1, forward strand.
GATTTAAATTATTTGGATATTTTAACTAACGAATTAAAAGAAAATATGAATGAAGAGAATAAAAAAGTAGAAAAAGGGGAAGAAAAGATGATGGAAAATGAAAGTATAGTTACAAATGATAACTTAAAAGAAAACATTCATGATATTAACAAATTTGATAAATATGATGATATGACATTGTTTAATAAAACGATTTTAAGTCTTAATACAAAAGAAGAAAAATTAACAAGAAAAGAAAATAGTTTAGAAAAAAGAAAAGAAGAAGTTGACGAACGTTTGAGTGCTACAAATAAAAATATTGAGGCAAACATTGAAAGGGAAAATAAATTATCTCAAAAGAAGTTAGAATTAAATTCAAAAGAAGTAGAACTTAATTCTAAATTATCAGAGGCTGAGGTAATATTCCTTAATATGAAACCTCTTATTAAAGGTTTGAACAAAATTATGGTTTCTGATGAGAAAGGTGGTAATGATGGTGAGTAAATTATTAAGTAGTGTTTTAGATAAAGTTAGTGAAGATAATAACTCATATCGAATGAATCTAAGAAATTTAAATAAAGCCATCGATGAAAAAACAACTGCGTTAGTAGGTGATGTTGTTACCCTTTCTAATTATACGATAGATTTTTCTAATGCAGTAATAACTGCAAAGGATATGCTAGTAAATCCAATATCAAGAGTAATAGAATCGTATGTTATTAAAGATTTAAGAAGTGTTGAAACAGTAAATGAGCAATTTGTTGATAAGATAAACGATAAAATCGATAATTCAAGTATAAATAATTTTAATGAAAAGGATAGTTTTATACAAAATCTAGATTCATTGTTAAATGATAAATATTTAGAAATAGTTAAAATAAAACGGGTTAACTTTTTAAATGAAAAAGAAGAAAATGAGGATATTAAATCTGCTATTAATAACTTTATTTCATTTTTAAAAAATGCTACTAATTTTGAAGATAATAAATTAGAAAATTTAATGTTAACATATGAAAAAGATTTATATAATATTATATCTTTAACTTTAGACGAAATTAGCAAGTTATATTTGAATAATTTTGTTAGTGAAGTAACAAGTTCTTTAAACGCTAATTTAAATGTTGGTGAAACAATACAAAATTTAAATTCTACTGATGATTCTTTTGTTCCTTACATGCCAGATATTAAACCAGTTTTAGAAACGGGAGTACCACCAGTTCCAGAAATACCAGTGATTTCAAATGATAGTAATTCTGATATTCAAAATGTTACTTCTTCAGTTCCAGAAATTCCAACAATAGAAGAAAACAAAGTACTTCCTATGGATATTCCTTCAATTGCTCCGATAGAAATAACTGATAAAAATAAGGAAGAAGAAGTAAAGAAAACTTATGATGTTGAAGAAATTCTTAAGATAGCTAAATCTCCAGTTGCTTCTTTACCTATAGAGGAAAAGAAAAATGATAGTGATTATTTATCTGTGGCACCAATTTCTGTGAAAGAAGAAAGCGATGTAATTGATTCTGAATTTGATGAAAAAGAAATAGTTGAAGAAATGATTGCTAGATTATCAAAACGATTAGATCTTATAAACGAAAGACAGAAAAAATATGAAGAAGAAAAACAAAAATTAGAAGAAGATGAAAGCTTTGTTAATGATTTAATTAATAGTTCTAATGCTAAAAAAGAAGAATTAGATAAATTTGAAGAGGAATTAAATAACAAAGAAAAAGAAATCGAAGAAAAACAAAAAGAATTAGATAAAAAAATTAATGATGTTTTACCTTTTGCAGATGCAATAATGAAAACAGAACACGAAGAGGCTTAAATAAGCTTCTTTTTTTGTTCTTTTTTTTTAAAATATACATATAGTTAATTAGAAAGATATGGAGGATAATATGATTAATAAACAAAAATTGTGGTTTTTAACTTTATTTAGCTTAATACTTGTTTTGAGTGTATATTATATTACTATGCCTAGTGAACTATTGACTACTACCAAAACTAATAGCAATAAAGAAAAAACAAATACCGATAAAGTAAATGTAACAGAAACGGATTTTTTAACGGCACTTCAAGTTGAAGCTGATGAAGAACGAGCTTCTTTAGCGGCAGAGTATAATGAAATATTAACTAACAAAGACACTACAACAGAAGAAAAAAATAATGCTTATGATGGTCTTAAAGAAATAGATGAGATAAAAGCAAAAGAAGAAGAATTAGAAAAAAAATTGAAAAAACAACTAAAGCTTGATTCTTTCATTAAAATTGATTCAAATAATGTAAGTGTAACTATAAAGAAAAAAGATCATGATTATTCTCTTGCAAACAATGTAATGAGACTCATTCAAGAAGAATATCAGAACAAGATGTATGTTTCTGTAAAATTTCAAAATTAAGTACCTTTTTATGCCTTTACTCATAAAATAATATAGAAAAATATTAAAATACCTCTTATTATAGGAAAGTGGGGAAAATATGGGAAAGGCAATACTAACTAAAAGGGAAAAAGAAATCTTTGATTATCTTATAACGAATAAAACTACTAAGGATATAGCAATAAAACTAGGAATAAGTGAAAAAACAGTTAGGAATCACATATCTAACGTAATGCAAAAACTTGGCGTTAAAGGAAGAGCTTGTGCGGTAATTGAACTTATAAAATTAAATGAGATTACTTTATAAAATCGCATATTAAATGCGATTTTTTCATATAATGTAAAGGAGGTAACCATGCTAAGAAAATTTGCTTATAATAAAATATTTAGGACAACTGGTATGCTTTTACTCTTACTTTTGCTTCTTTTGTTTCCTGCTTCTAAAGAATATAGCTTAGAAGATGATAGGGTGGTAAAAACTAGTTCTAATATGGAAAAGAATGAAGTCTTTTTAATTGATAAAGATGGTTATGTAGCAAGATGCAAGGTAAATATTAGTGCTGATAATGATGAAAAGTATGCTAAAAAACTAATAGAGTTATTAATTATAGGTGGTAAATACGAAGAAAAAATCCCTAATGGTTTTAAAGCTATATTACCAACGGATCTTAAAATAAATAGTGTAAGTATAAATGGAAGTGATATAACAATTGATGTATCAAATGATATTTATGAATTAAGAAAAAAAGATGACGAACTTGCTATTGAAGCTTTAACGTTTAATTTAACATCAATTGATGGTATTTCAAATCTATATATTAACGTTGATGGTAGTCCCCTTAAAACATTTACTATATCTGGAAGGAATGTAGTTCAACCATTTAGTAAAAAAGATGGTATTAATAAGATTTATGATGTTATTAATTATAAAAATGTAAACAATGTTATAGTATATTATGTAAGCCGAGGCAACAATAATTATTATTACGTTCCTGTTACAAAGGTAACTAATGATAATAGAGATAAAATAAAAATTATAATAGATGAGTTGACATCATCACATATATATGAAACAAATTTGATGAGTTTTCTTAATTATAATGCTAAACTTTTAAACTATGATATTACTGATGGAACTTTAACTCTTAACTTTAATAATTTTTTATTTGATGATGAAAACACGAAAAGTATTTTAGAAGAAGTAATATATTCTATTTCTTTATCAGTTAGGGATAATTATAATGTTAAAGAAGTAGTATTTAATGTAGAAGGTAAGGAAATTACAAAAAGTGTTATAAAAAATATTGAATAATTAAATATTTTTTGGTATAATTGATTTGTTGTTTTCAAACAAATCATTGTCCTGCTAGCTCAGCTGGATAGAGCAACGGCCTTCTAAGCCGTGGGTCAAAGGTTCGAATCCTTTGCAGGACGCCATTTAGTAAATAACCCTTGTTATACAAGGGTTTTTTATTTTTTTAATAATTAAAGTTTAGATAATATGTTTAATATTAATCATAAATAATAAATATATTTATGTTAAAAATAGTTTTATAAACTAGTTAATATCAATATTATTTTATTTTTTATAATTAGGTATTTTTATCAATAACTCAATTATAATAAGAAGACTTTTTAAAGTCTTTTTTTATATATTAAATTAAAATAAAAAAATTGTATAAAATCCGAGGGTTTTAAATATTTATGTTTAACAATATAACTGAGGAGATGATAAAAATAAAAGAAAATTGTTTTGTAAATCAAACTTCGTATAATGATTGTGGCTTAGCTTGCTTGACTATGATTTTAAAAAGTTATGGTCTTAAGGTTGAACTACATAATTTAAAAAGAGAATTTTCTACTGAAGATAAAATGATAAGTGTGTATGATCTTATTAAAATATCAAATAAAAAAGGAGTTAAAGCTACTGGCTATAAAAATGTATCATTAGAAAATACTAAACCATTATGTATAGCTCATTTAATTGATAATGATAAACAACACTTTGTTGTTTTAATAAAGGTTTTAAAAAATAAGGTTTTGATAGCAGATCCATCAAGGAGAATAATGTATGTTGATAAAAATAGTTTTATAAAAAAATATACTGGGGTAATGATTACTTTTGAGAAAAAAAAGCAAATTGTGAACGTAGTTTTAAAAAATAAAAAAATGATATTTAAAACTATTTTTCTTTCCGTGTTACTTTGCTTATTTAATGTTTTGTTTTCCTTTATGTTGCCAAGTGCTATTAATTTAATAAATGCTGGTAAAAAATTTCAATTTGTTATTTTAACACTTTTATTGTTTTTACTTATAGGTATTTTAAAAGATCTTTTAAATTATGTTAAAACTAATTTTTCTCTTAAGTTTCAATTATTTATCGATAGGTTTATTACAATTCCAACAATAGAAAATATTATCAATCTTCCTCACGAATTTTACCATGAAAATGGGTCTGGAGAATTAATCGCAAAAATAAACGATTTATCTTTTATAAAAGAGGCAATTTTTAATTTTGTTGAGGTAGTTATTTTAAACTTACTTTTGATAATTTTTACTATTATAATTTTCCTTTGTACTGATTTTTATATTTTTGTTTTAACGGTGTTGTTTATTTTTATATCATATTTAATTAATCGCTTTTATGTTTTAAAGAACTTAAATAAATCTTACGATATTCAATTTTTAAACGAAAAATTTAGTAATAAACTTACTGATTCGCTTAATTTTATATTAACTATTAAAAATTTAGGTAAGGAAACCTTTTTCATTAATAAGATAAACTCTTCGTATAATGACGTTTTAAAAAAATATAAAGAGGTTTGTAAAGCTTATCAAAAAAAAGAATTGTTAATGAATATCATTATTACTTTTTTCACTATCCTAATTCTTACTTTATTAGTAATTAAAAACAATTCTTTATCTAATATTTTATTTTTATTTTCATTAGAAACAATGATGATAAATTCAGTTTTAGAAATTTATAAGCTACTTCCTCTTTACATGGATTTTAAAAACGTTTATACAAGGTTAAATAATGCTTTAAAAAAAGTTGAAGTTTCAAATGATTTAGATAAAATTAACATAAATAAAATAGTAATTAAAAATCTTAAGTACGATTATGATAATAAGCCTGTTTTAAAAGGAATTTCTTTAAAAATAAAAAAAGGAGATTGGATAATGGTTAATGGTCCAACCGGGAGTGGTAAATCTACTTTATTCAAAATACTTACTAAACAAATAGAATATAACGGAGACTCTATTTTTATAAATGAAACAAAAATAAGCAATCTTGATTTTTCGATTATTAGAAATTCCATAGTTTATGTTGATCAAAAAATAAAGCTTATAAACGAAAGTATTAAGGATAATGTTTTCTTAGGAGATAAATTTAATAATAAAGTGGTATTAACATCAGAAATTAGTAGTTTTTTAAAAGAAAACAATATAAATTATGATTACGTTATTGATAATACAAATTCTAATATATCAGCTGGTCAAGCTGGTAAAATAGCAATAGCGCGGGCATTAAACACAAAACGAAATTTTATAATTTTAGATGAAACAACCAGTAGTATGGACGTATTAACCGAAGAAAAAATATTAGATAATATCAAAAAAAATTATAAAGATAAAACGATAATTCTAATTACCCATAGAAAATCAAACATTAAATATTTTAATAAAATAGTAACGTTTAAAGATGGTAAAATAAAACAAATTATTGGAGGTAAAAATGGAAAAATTAACGTGTAGTCAAGCAAAACAGATAAAAGGTGGTGCATCAGGAGGTTGGATAGTTGCTGGTATAATAGCAGGAATAACTTTTTTAGTAGGTGTATTTGATGGCTTTACGAGGCCTTTTAAATGTCGTTAGGAAAGGAGAAATATATGAAATTAACTAAAAATGAAGCGCAAAATATTGTTGGGGGAGCAGGAATAACAGGTACTCTTATAAATTCGTTAATTAAAAGTTTTAATACTTTTTTGGATGTAGGTAGATATTTTGGAAGTAGTATAAGAAGATTATTTGGTGGCGCATCTTGTCCTATAAGATAAGAAAAGGATTTAGAATAATTATACTAATAATTATTTTTCCAATTGTAGTTGAATTCATTAATTTTTTTGCTAGGTTTTTAATGCAAGGGGGTAGAATTTTAGGGACAATAATTCGAATAATTATGAGTTTTTAAAAATAAATGGCAGCTTTTAATAAAAAACTGTCATTTTTTGTTATAAATAAACAAAAATATATTGTCATAATTAAAAACGGGTGTTATAATTACTAGTAGAAAAAAAGAGAGGGGGGAAAGAAAAATGATAACCGTACAAGTAAAGAACGGAAACGTTGATGCAGCGTTAAAGAGATTTAAGCAAAAAGTTGCAAAAAGTGGTCTCCCTTCAGAAATTAAAAAGAAACAAGCTTTTGATAAACCTGGAGTTGAAAGAAGAAACGCTAAAAAAGAAGCAATTAAGAACAGTCGTAAGGCTGCAAAACGTGAAAGAAATGCTGCGTAGTTTTTCTTTGCTCATAATTATAAGTTGCTATTTTACATAGTAACTTTTTTTTTGCATAAAATTAACTGGTGATACATTTGAACATTAGAAGAATCATTAATGATTATGTAGAATGTAATAATTTTGAAATAAAGTTTACTAATGGTAAAGTTATAGTATATTACCATGATAAAATTGAGCATTTTTCCAGTGATACTATAATTGTTTCAAAAGAAGGAAAAAAATATAAAATAGAAGGGAAGAATATGGTTATTGAAACGATGTTTAAGGAAATGATTATTATTTCTGGAACGATATATAAAATAACATTAGGTAACAAAGATGAATAAGGGGTATGTTAAAATAAGTATTACTGGAAAAAACCCAATTTTCTTTGTAAAACATTTCGTAATAAATAAAATAAAATTTGATAAGTATAAACAAATTAATCATGGAAAAATAGTATTTACAACGTCTTATGAAGAATATCTTTTATTAAAGGAAAAGTCAAGCATAAATGAAATTACAATTATTAAATACTATGGACCTATAAAGTACATTTCTTTTATAAAAAATAATTCTTCTTTCATATTGTGTTTTATATTTTCATTAATGTTTTTGCTGCTAATTTCTAATATGTGTTTTGATTTAAAAGTTATTCATAATGATAGTAGCATAAGAAGTTTAGTAAAAGAACAATTATACTCTAATGGTATAAAAAAATTTGCCATTATTCCTAAATTTACTAATAGAAAGAAAATAATAGATAAAATAATAAAGGAAAATAAAGATAAAATAGAGTGGCTTGAAATTGAAAGGTTAGGTAGTAAATTAATTGTTAAAGTTACTGAAAGAAAGATAAATAAAAAAGAAAAAGAGTTACAAAACAGACATATTGTTGCAAAAAAAAGTGGCATAATAAAAAAAATAGAAGCTTTAAATGGGGTTATTGTAAAAAAGAAAGATGATTATGTAGAAAAAGGAGAAATTATTATTTCAGGAGATATAATTAAAGACGAAACAGTAAAGGGGCAAGTCGTATCTAAAGGTTGTGTTTATGCTGAAACATGGTATAAAGTTAAAATTGAATACCCTTTATATTACGAGGAAACTAAATATCTTGATGAATTAAAATATAATTACATAATAGATTTTTTAGGTAAAAGTATGGCACTTAAAAAAAATTATACAACTTCGTATTTAGAAAAAAAGAAAGTGTTAATTAAAGATAAAATTTTTCCTTTTGAAATAAGTATGGAAAAGCAACGTAAAACTTTAGTTACAAAAGAAACTTTAACAAAAAAACAAGCAACTAATAAAGCTTTAGTTGTAGCAGAAAATAAAATAAAATCTTTACTTGATGATGATGAGTACATTATTAGTAAAAAAACTTTGAATTTTACTACTAATAATAGTAAAATAGAAGTAGATGTTTTTTTTAAGGTATATGAAAATATAACCGATTATAAGAACACTGATCCAAGTTTATTAAATTCACCAATAAATGCAGAATAAAGGGGTTATTATGTTTGATTTGTTTTTAAAGGCAGCGCATAATGTATGGCCAATGATTTTTATATTTACTGTTATAATAGTATCAATTAGAATTGCTTATTTAATATGTAACAAACAAAAACTGGTGCTTTATAAAGAAATAACCATGTTTTGTTTTATTATCTATATATTGTTACTTTATTATATAGTAACTTTTCAAGATAATAATTACGGAACAAATAATTTTATTCCATTAAAAGAAATTTTAAGATATAACTTAAATTCTAAATTATTTTTAAAAAACATAATAGGCAATATCTTATTATTTGTTCCTTTTGGAATTTTTGTTACTTATTATGTAAAAAGTAAAAGCATTATACCTGTTATATTATTATCTTTTTTGATATCTAGTTCAATTGAATTTGCTCAAGGTGTAATTGGACGAACTTGTGATGTTGATGATGTTATATTAAACTCTATAGGAGGTATATTAGGTTATCATTTATATAAACTTGTAAATAAAAGGATGTTAAAATTGCCAAAGTTTATGAAGAGCCAATTATTCTTGGATTTATTGTCATTAATGAGTATTTTGATTATAATATATCTTACATTTAAATTTAATTTTTGGAGGATTATATCATGAATTATATAGAAATTATTAATAAACTAGATATTGAAATAGAAGAAAAACTTGTATTAGAAGATTTTATTAACTATTGTGTTAATAAATTAAAATTGAAAAATGTATTGTTTAATGTTATAATTATAGATAATGAAGAGATTCATAAATTAAATAAAAAATATCGAGGAATTGATCGAGCTACTGATGTAATAACTTTTGCTTTAGAAGATCAAAAAGATGGTCCTACTTTAGATGTTAGAATGCTTGGTGATATTTATATTTCTTATGATAAAGTAATATCTCAGGCTTTAGAGTATGGTCACAGTAAAACAAGAGAAATCTGTTTTTTAGCCGTTCATGGATTATTACATTTACTTGGTTATGATCATATGAAAAAAGAAGAAGAAGAGATAATGTTTGGTATACAAAAGGAGTTGTTAAATAATTATGGCATCAAAAAAGAAAGTTAAAGTTGAAATATCAAGAGGAAAATACGTTGAATCACTAAATTTAAAAAAATTAGGTTTTAAAAGAATTTTAAAAAGTTTTAAATTTTCTTTCGATGGATTAAAATACGCTTATTTACATGAACAAAGTTTACTTTTACATGTAATTGTTATGACTATTATAATAGTTTGTGGTTTTGCTTTTAAAATAACACCAATTCAGTGGGTAATAACACTTGTTATGGGAGCTTTAATATTGGTTGCCGAATTATTTAATACATCAATTGAAGCAGTAGTAGATATGGTAACGGAAGAATATCACCCCCTTGCAAAGGTTGCTAAAGATACAGCTTCTGCTGCTTGTTTTGTAGCGGACATGACGGCTTTTGGTATGTGGCTTGTTGTGTTTGTTCCAAAAATAATATCATTATTTAGGTAATTATAATGAAAAAAATAATAACTTTTTTTAACCGAGAGCAAAATCTTTTAATACATATAATAGCAACAATAGTAGTAACAATTTTTGGTATTTATTTTAATTTAACTCTTTATGAGTGGATATTAATATATTTTGCCGTAGGTTTAGTAATATCATCAGAATTATTAAATTCCGCAATAGAGCTTGCGGTTGATATTTTTACTAGTGAATTTAATTCTCTTGCTATGGTTGCAAAAGATACCGCTGCTGCAGCGGTTGTTATATCAGCTTTAGTTGCGGTAGGAATAGGAATGTATGTTTTTTTTCCAAAGATAATAAGTTTAATTGGTTAGAAGCTTGCTTCTAATTTTTTTAATTAGTTTTTATATATGTTATAATTTATAAAGGAGTTAAATATGAAAATTAGAAAAAGAGAAAAAATATTAGTAAGTGCGTGTTTAGCAGGAGTTAATTGTAAATATGATGGTACGAATAATATTAATGAAAAAATAACTGAATTTATAAAAAATAATGACGTTATATTAGTTTGTCCTGAGCAAATGGGAGGTTTAAAAACTCCTAGATGTCCTTCAGAGTTAAACGGTAATTTTGTTATAACAAAACAAGGAAAAGACATAACAAAGCAATATTATAAAGGCGCTAATGAAGTTCTTGCAATAGCTAAAAGATATAATATAAAAAAGGCAATTTTAAAATCTAAAAGCCCATCTTGTGGTAAAAACCAAATTTACGATGGTACGTTTAGACATAAATTAAAAAAAGGAAATGGGATAACTGCCAAAATTCTTATGGAAAATGGTATTGATGTAATATCATCTGATGAAATTTAATAATGAATTTATGTTATAATATTGAGTAATAAGGAAGTGATTAATTTGAAATCCGGTTTTGTTAGTTTAACAGGAAGGCCCAACGTAGGTAAATCAACTCTTATAAATGCTTTGGTTGGTCATAAGATAGCAATAACGTCTAATAAGTCAGGGACAACAAGAAATAATATTCAAGGAATATATAACGATGAAGAAAGTCAAATAGTATTTGTCGATACTCCAGGAATTCACAAAGCAAAAAATAAGCTTGGTCAAAGATTAAATGAAGAAGCATATTATTCTACTTATGATGTTGATATCATACTATTTTTAGTTGATGTAACCGAAAAACTAGGTACTGGAGATAAATATATCATTGATAAATTAAAAAAACTAAATAAACCAGTTATTTTAATTCTAAATAAAATAGATAAAATAAAAAAAGAAAAGTTATTTGAGATAATATTATCTTATAAAGATTTATATGATTTTAAGGAAATAATTCCAATATCTGCTATAAAAAATGATGGAATTAAAGAATTAATAAAAACATTAAAAAAATATTTGCCTGATACGGTTAAATATTTTCCAGATGAAGATTTAACTGATACAACTTGTGAATTTAGAGTAGCTGAATTAGTAAGAGAAAAAGTATTAAGATTAACAAATGATGAAGTTCCGCATACGGTTACGTGCGTTGTAGATGAATATATAGATAAAAAAGATAAGGTAATTATAAGTGCAACAATTATCGTAGAAAAAGATTCAGTAAAGAGTATAATAATTGGAAAACAAGGTTCCATGTTAAAACAAATAGGAACTAAGGCGAGAATTGATATAGAAAAAATGCTCAATAAAAAAATTTATTTAAATCTTTTTGTTAAAACTATAAAAAACTGGAGAGATAAAGAAAAATATTTAAAAGAATTTGGTTTTTATGATATAAATCAAAAAGATTAGAAAAATTATTCATATAAATAAAGTTGCATAAAAAGTAATATTGCTACCATTATATTAATGGATGGTGATTATTATGACAAAAAAAGATGTATGGAACTTATTTAAAATGACGGGGAAAATAGAATATTTTATTAAGTATCAAGAAATGGTTGAGGGGAAGATTGATAAACTTGGAAATCAAAACAATTGAAGGAGTAATAATTGGTGAAAAGCCTTATGGTGAAACTAGCAAGATATTGGATATAATTACTAAAGATTTAGGTGTAATAGGAGTTATTGCAAAAGGAGCAAAAAGATTAAAAAGTCCACTTAGAAGTGTTAGCGAAAGATTTACTTATGCTAATTTTGAAATAAGTTATAAGAAGGATAAACTTTCAACGTTAATAACGGGTGATATAATAAATCCTTTATCTAATATAAGTAAGGATATAGAAAAATTATCCTACATTAACTTTATATCTGAGTTAACAAAACAAGTTTTAAAACAATCTAAAAATAAAACTATTTATGATAATTACGTAGCAAGTATAGTTAAAATTAATAATGGGTATGATCCAATGGTTATAACTAATATCTTGGAACTTAAATATTTAGATTTTTTAGGAGTTAGGCCAGAACTTGATTCTTGCGTTGTTTGTGGAAATCAAAAAGTTGTAACTTTATCTGTAGAAAAAGGAGGTTTTTTATGTAAAGATCATCTTTTTGATTCTTATATAACAAATGCCAAAACTATAAAAATTATTAGAATGTTAAAATATGTTGATATATCTAAAATAAGTAAATTAGACATATCAGATATAGTAAAAAAAGAAATAAACGATTTTATTAATCAATATTATGATAGATATACCGGTTTATACCTTAAAAGTAAAAATTTTTTAAAAAATATTGTCAAGATAAAGTGATTTGTGTTATAATGTAACACGTTATATGGATGCGATGACGAAGCTTGGAAACTTCATCAGTAATACATTAAAAGTGATTCTTCTAGAATAAGAAGGGTGGAACCGCGGGTTTTCTCGTCCCTTTGTTATCTAGAAGCTTTTTATTTATAGGAGGTTTTGATATGAAAAAGAAAAAAAATTTAAATGAAGGATATTTATATAGAGTTCGTAAAAATGATGTAGGAGATTATTGCTATTCACCTTATAATGCAATTGAAGATATTTCTAGCAGTGCTTCGGTGGTAGGAAAATTTTTATGTGAAAATTTCGTTTTTACAATGCAAAAAAGCGTACGTTTTTCTAAAGAAACTTGGAATAAAGAAATGGTTATATTAAAGTCTAGAGATAACGTTCTTGAAATTGAAAAACCAATATATGATAGGTATAAAGACGATATAGATTATGTGCTAGCTTGTAACATGAATTATGCTGCTCAAAAATATTTAAGTAATGGAAAAACAAGGATTGTCGTTACATATAATTTAAGTGGTTGCGATTATGATATTAAGGATGAACGTACTGCTTTAGGAGATTCAAGTACAATTAAAGGTTTAAATACACTTTATATTTCATATGCAAATGATTATGATATAGCATTATTTAAAAACATAATAGTTTCTTTAATAGGAGAAGATAAAGCAAGTTATAAGTTTTTAAATAGTAATGATATTTTATTTGAGGCAGGTCAAAGAAGTTTAATTCTAGATAAAAGTGCGTATAATTTATTGAATGATGTAATTAAAGAACATGAAAAAAATATAAAAGAAAAAGGTTCTGTTAAAGTTAAGCAAATGAAGTTGGAGGATTAAAATGAACTATATCAACATGGAAAAAATGGTTAATCTATGCAAACAATATGGTTTTATTTATCAAGGAAGCGAGATTTATGGAGGTCTTGCTAACACTTGGGATTATGGACCACTTGGAGCTAGACTTAAAAATAATGTTAAAGATGCTTGGAGAAAAAGATTTATTCAGGAAAGAAAAAATGCATACGAATTAGATGCTGATATTTTAATGCATCCAAAAGTATGGGAAGCTTCTGGCCATGTTGGTAGTTTTTCTGATCCGTTAATAGATTGTCGTGAGTGTAAAACAAGACACCGTGCTGATAACTTAATTAATGATTATACTAACTCTTCTAAAGCAGATTCATTAAATGAAGAGGAAATGATGGAATTTATCAGAAAAGAAAAAATACCATGCCCTAAATGTGGTAAGTCTAATTTTACTGATATAAGACAATTTAATTTAATGTTTGAAACCCAAAGGGGAGTAACAAATGATGGAAAAAATACGGTATATTTAAGGCCTGAAAATGCTCAAGGCGAATATGTTAATTTTTTAAATGTTCAAAGAAGTATGAGGGCTAAGCTACCTTTTTCTATAGGACAAATAGGAAAAGCTTTTAGAAATGAAATTACTCCTGGTAATTTTACTTTTAGGACTATAGAATTTGAACAAATGGAATACCAAACTTTTTGTAAAAAAGGTGAGGACGAAAAACTATATAACTATTTTAAAGAATATGGAAAAAAATTTTACATGGACTTAGGTTTGCCTCTTGAAAAATTAAGATTTCATGATCACGAAAAATTAGCACATTATGCTAAGGCAGCTTGTGATATTGAATATAATTTTCCATTTGGTTGGGGAGAGATAAACGGAACACATAATCGTACTGATTTTGATCTTTCAAGGCATAAACAATATTCAGGGGTATCAACAGAATATTTAGACCCTGAAACAAATGAAAAGTATATTCCATATATAATAGAATCAACTTATGGTTTAGATAGAACTGTATTAGCCATTTTGTTTAATTCTTACGAAAGAGAAATTTTGGAAAATGGTGATGTAAGGGAAATAATGCATTTTAAACCATTTTTAGCGCCTTACAAGTTAGCGGTTTTGCCTCTTGTTAAGAAGTATCATGGTAAAAAAGCAAGTGAAGTATATGAATTATTATCTAAGGATTTTATGACAACTTATGATGAAACGGGTTCTATAGGTAAAAGATATAGAAGACAAGATGTTATCGGAACTCCTTGGTGTATAACTATTGACGATGAAACAATTAACAATGATATGGTAACTTTAAGAGATAGGGATACAATGCAGCAAATTTCGTTACCTCTTAAAGAAGTTAGTTCATATATAAAAGAAAGAATAAGGTTTTAAAGGAGTTATCCATCATGAAAAAATCTAATAAGGGAGCCAGTAAAGGCTCCTTGAAAAGACTAAAGGAAGAGATATCATCTAGTTTTAGTGATAAAGATTATGATAAAGCTAAGATTTTAAGCGATAAAGCAATTGTTTTGTTTCCAAAAAACGCATATATATATGTATCACAAATAAAAGCTTTAACACATGATTATAATAAATATTTAGATCAAGAACAAATAAAAGAAGTAAAGAAAATTTATGAAAAAGCTTATGAATTATCGAGTAAAAATGATAGAGAATTATTAAAAAAGGAATTTGAAGATTATTTATATGATTTAAAAGAAGTTGATAATTTAAGAAGAATAAAAAAAGATATTACATCTAAAGAATTTTTAAAAAATATATATTGTGACTCTCTAACGTTTTTAAATCAAAATATTACTACTTTATTAAGTTATGGTAAAAATGGTTTAAAAATAAAAAACGGTTACGATTTTATAAACGGTTTATTTTTATTTAGCATGCTTATATTTAATTTGACAATTCCTAATTACTTACTTATATTAACCGTTCCTTTTGGTATTTTTGGTACTATAACAATGTATAGTTTTGTTGAGATGAACTTTCTTAATAAAGGTAAATATAAATTAGAAAAAGAAGAATATCAAAAAATTAATAGTTATGCAAATGAAAAGGTAAATAATTTAAAAAAAGAAATAAATGATATAGAACAGGGTCTTTCGTTTTTAAAAGAACAAAAAAATTCTTCTACAAGTAAAATACCAGAGTTATTTTTAGAAGATATTACAGATTTGATTAATAATGATGAAAAAAAATTAGCAGATGAAATATATTCTGTGTTTTCTAGTGGAGATATTGTTAAATTTTCAGTTTTATTAGAAAATTATACAAATTTAGAAGCGGATGAAATTATTAACCGGATAAAAAATATATTAAATAAAGAAGATGAGCTTTCTAAATATATAAAAAATAAAATTCTAGAAAAGAAAAATAAACAAAATGAAGCCTTGTTAATGAAAAAAATAAGTAAAAAAAATTTGATAGCATTAGTAATTTCTTTGTTTATTAGTATATTTAGTATAATTATTTTAATAAATAATTTTTATAATATAAATCTTATAGCTTTTATTTTCTCAGTTATTATAGGCTTTGTATCAATGTTTATTTATAATGTAAACACAGGAAAACATAGTAATTTTAAGGATACATTTAATGATAATTTATTATCAACGGTATTTAATTCAACACTAGTTTATGATTTGGTTTATTATAAAGTAATAAAAGGATTGCCAATAGCGTATGGATTTGTTAAAATTCCAATTATAATTACATTTATACTGATGGGATTTGTAATGTTAGCATCATTAATAAAGTATAATTATTTATTAAAAAGATTAAGGAGTTGAACTCCTTTTTTATTTTACTTTAAAAAGAAATTGAATTGAATAAAGTTTCTTAGAATATAAAAAAAGTAAGATTAAATATTAATCTTACTTATTATAGAATTCAACTATCATTGATTCTTTAATATCAGCGCTAAGTTCGCTTCTTTCAGGCATACGTATGTAAGTTCCTTGTAATTTTTTCTTATCAAATTCAACGTACTCAACGGTTTTATTAATTTTTTCTAATGATTCTAAAATAGCTTTATGATCTTTAGAAGTTTCTTTTACAGCAATAACATCTCCAGGAATAACTTGGTATGAAGGAATATCAATCTTTTTACCATTAACAGTTATATGACCATGGTTAACTATTTGACGAGCAGCCCTTCTTGTTGTAGCCATACCCATACGATATACTACGTTATCTAATCTGCTTTCAAGTAATTTAAGAAAGTTTTCACCTTGAATACCTTTCATTTTAGCTGCTTTTTCAAATGTTAATCTAAATTGCTTTTCATTAACTCCATACATTAATCTAACTTTTTGTTTTTCCATTAATTGAAGTTTGTATTCTGAAGATTTACCACGTTTTTTGTCATTACCGTGTTGACCTGGGCCATATGGCCTTTTAGTAAGTTCTTTTCCAGTTTCTAATATAGAAAAACCTAAATGACGACTTTTCTTATATACTGGACCAGTGTATCTTGACATATTTTTGTCCTCCTTTATTTTTTTGTAAACTAAAGGACTTTTGCCATTTGATAGGGAGTTTATTTTAATGTTTTCATCCTCGCAGCTTATAAGGATTACTTACATAACTAATTTGCAAACAAACACGTTATCAAATTCAAAAAGTGCTGCTTTAAAGTTTACGCGTAAATAATTATAACTAATTATATGAAAATAGTCAACTTTTATTTAATAAAAGAAGAATATTTAAAAAATAAAAAGGAGTTTTTTGATTTTATTTTTATTTATATGTCGCAAATTATATAATTTTATGGTAATATATTTTATATAGTAGGAGGAATTAAGATGGGAGAGGGTTTATATATTGCTACAATTATCATACTTTTTATTTTAATTACTGGTACTTTTTTATTAGTATTTAAAAATCAAAAGAAAAAAAGAATGATTAGTATTATAAACGAACTTGAAAAAGAAAAAAATTTACTTATAAACGTACCGGTACTAAACGAGTTTAGTAAGGTGGAGGCTTTAGTAAAAAATAATAAATTAGAAGAAAAGTATAATACTTGGAAACTTAAGTTTGAAGTAATTGAGGAAGAAACAATTCCTGAAGTTAATGACATGTTAATTGAAGCTGATTTTATGGTTGAAAAATCAAAAGCAATAGATGTTTATAAAAAAATATCAGAAATACAAGTTAAATTATATGAAGTAAAAGTTAAGATAAAAACAATAATGGCAGAGATAAAAGAAATCACTTCAAGTGAGGAAAAAAATAGAAATACAATTATAAAATTAAAAAGTACGTATAGAAAATTAAAGAAAAGATTTGAGGATACTAAAGCGGATTATGAGGAAACTGCTAACACTATAGAATTACAATTTGAAAATATAGAAAGACGTTTTGAAGAATTCGAAGAAGTAATGGAAAAAAAGGATTATGAAGAAATTATATACGTAGTTAAAGGTCTTACCGAAATGATTGATCATATGACTATTGTTATTAATGAGATTCCAGAAATTATGCTTATGGGTAAAAGTCTTATTCCTAAAAGAACCGAAGATGCTTCTAGTGAATATATAAAACTAACTAGAGAAAATTATCAATTAGATTATTTAAACGTTGAATATAATATAATTGAAACAGAAAAAAAAGTTAATGCTATTTTTGATAGGGTTAGGGTTTTAAATTTGGAAGATGTTACTTTTGAACTTAAAACAATACTAGAATATTTTGATTCCTTATTTAATGATTTTGAAACAGAAAAATTAGCTAGAAGATACTATGAAGATGGATTAAAAGACTTTAAAAAGAAAAATGATCACGTTGATAATATATTATCAACCATCTCTTTGAAAATTCCAGATATGAAAATAAAGTATAGTATAACCGATGACACTCTTGATTCAATAAAATTATTTTCTGATGAGTTTAATAATATCAATAAAGATTATGAAAAACTTATGACTTTAGATAAAAATCATTCTTTTCCATATTCTAAATTGAATCAAGAATTAGAAATAATATCTTTAAAATTGTCTAAATTACACGAAAAACTAAGTAATCTTTTACAAAAAGTAGGAAATTTAAAAGATGATGAAGAAAGGGCAAGAGGACAGCTAGAAGATATAAAGTTATTATTGAAACAATCTAAATATCAAATTAGAAAAAACAGGTTACCTATCATTCCAGATAACTATTATGTTGAACTAAGAGAAGCTGCTGATGCAATTAAAGAAATTCAAAAAGAATTATCTAAAAAACCACTTGATGTTGATACGTTAAATGTAAGGGTTGATACTGCAAGAGACTTAGTATTTAAGCTACATAATACAACTAGTGAAATGATTCGTTTGGCTCTTTTATCAGAATATGCGATTGTATATGGAAATAGATATCGTTCTTCAAAACCTGTTATTAATGAAGGGCTTATTAAAGCTGAAAAATTATTTTTTAAAGGAGATTATAAAAAATCCTTAGATTTAAGTATTAGTACCATTGATTTGATTGAACCTGGAATTCATAAAAAAATATTAGATTATGGCAAGTAGGATTAGTTTTATGAAAGAAAAACTATTAAAAAATACTGACAAAAATAAGGTGGGAAGGCCAAAGCTAGCAGATAATTTGGAAGTAAAAAAGTCAAAGCGTTTAATTATTTTTTGCTTACTTTTAAGTTTTATACTAAGTTTTTCCTTTATTTGTCAACTTAAAAATGTCAATCCATTACAACAAGCATATCTTCTTACTTTTGAAAAATTATTTGGAAGTATTCAAAATAAAAATGCCTTTATGGTAAAAGAAAGATACGATAAAGAAAATAATTACATTATGGAAATAAAACCATCATCTACTATTTCTTCAAATTCTAGTGAGTATAAATATGTTTTGTATAAATTATCTGGTTCTTCATGGAAGAAAGTTTTAACAAAAGAATTTTCTAATGATACTAAATCAATAAAGATTAAAATAAATTCATTACAAAATGAAAATAAAACGTATAAAATAAGTTTATATATTTTAAATGGAAATAAGATAGATAAATCTTTTGCACCTTATAAATGGAATTTTTCTGATTCTTCTAATCAAGCAGAAAAACATGCTTATAAGGTATTTACCGTTAAGGGATATTATAGTCCAGTTAAACTTAGTGAAATAAAAGAGATAAAAATTAAAAAAGAAGTTATCAACGTTTCAACTGATAAAATAAATTCTAGGTTATTTACATTAATGGTACCTCGATATAATTACCGAGCTTTAGTTAAATATACTGATGAAGTTGGTAAAGAAATAACTCTAAAAGAAGATAAAGAACTAACTAAAAAAACCGTTTATAAGATTCCAAATGTAAATAAGTTTACCAAGGTTAAGTTTTTGGTATGGCCTTATAATATTAGTAAAAATGATTTAGAAAAAATAAAATTATCTAATTGGGAATTGAAAACAGATTCTAATGGAAATTTCTATGTTCAAGGTATTTATATTTTGAAACCAGAAAAAAAATCATAAAAAATAAACAACTTGTCTTGTTTTTTTTAATATGCTTTTATTTCAAACGGTATTGTTCTTTTTTTTTATTATATACATATCATTAATTAGGTGATTTTTAATGTTTAAAAGTGCTACTAAGTTAGCGGGTTTATTTTTACTTTTAGTGCTTAGTTTTATTTATACCGATAGAGTTTTTGATAGTGCAAAAAAAAGCGATCCAGTCATGAAAAATATTATTAGTTATAAGAAAAATAACGATACTATGGGTGTGGAACCTATAATAAATAATAATGAGATGGTAATTGGTTATGCTGGCCATATAGTTAATGAAGACGCTTCATATGATAAAATGAAAGATGATAAAAAGTTTAGTGAAAATAAAATAGTATTTGATAAGGTGTTACCAAAGACTACTATTTCAAAAACTTATGATTATTATATTAAACAGGGTAATCCTTCTTTAAAAAACGTTGCACTAATATTTAAAGTAAGTGATTCAAATGGAATTGATAGTATATTAAAAGAGGTTGCTAAAACAAACGTTAATGCTAGTTTTTTTGTAGATGGTGCATGGCTTGAGAAAAACGTTGAAACAGCTTTTTCCATAGTTAATTTAAACTGTGAAATATATAATTTAGGTTATGATGGAAAGTATCAAAAAAACTTGATTTCTACGACTAATAATCTTATAGAAAGTATAGGTCTTAAAGATTCGAAATTTTGTTTAAATGATAATAAAAATGATGAGGAAAAAGAGATATGTAAATCAAAAAAAATGTATTCAATTATTCCAACGTTAAATGATCCTAGTATAAGTGAACTTAAAAATGGATTAGTAAAAGGAGCAATAATTTCGTATGATACTCGAATTTTTAATTCTAATACCATAAGTTTAATAGTAAGAACGATAACTAGTAAAGGTTATAATATAACTAGTTTATCTAATGTTGTAAACGAGGGAGTTTAAATTATATATTATTAATACAAAAGGGAAAAACAATTAAATTTTGTTTTTCCTCTTTTATATTAAACTTTTAAATGTTATAATAAAAATTACTGAAGTAAGGTGATATTATGCATGATAAACTAAAACTATTTTTAGAAAAAATTAATTTGCCGTTAGAATATTATGAATGTTTTAATAAAGGAAAAATAATAAAATTAAAACTTGATTCATCTAGAAAAAATGGTGTTTTTGTTATCGAGGTAGATAACGTTTTAAATGATGATGTAATTAATTACGTTAATAATAATATATCATCTGGTTTTCCAGATATGAATTCAATTAAGGCTGAGTTTGTTATTAAAAACATTAATTATGATGATGTTATTAGTTTTTATAAAAAAGCAATTGATAATAGCTCTCTTACAAAACCAATGAAAGAACTTTTTAAAGAAAAAAACATTAGAATTGAACAAAATACTTTAATAGTAGATGTTGATAATGTTGCAGAAGAAACAATTTTTAAAAACCATGAAGAAAGTATATTAAGTTTTTATAATAAATTAGGTTTTTCAAAACTTAAAATAAACATTAACATAAATGAAGAAAATGCCAAAAAAATAAAAGAAGAGTTAGAAAAAAGTAAAGAAGAACAAATAATTGTTGCAAAAAAGCAAGAAAGTTCAGTATTACTTGGGGAAGATATTAAAACAAATATTACTCAAATAAAAGACATAATTACTGAAGAAGCTAACGTTACGGTTGAAGCATACGTTTTTGGAGTAGAGGAGTTTGAATCAAATAAAAGTGCTTTTAAGATACTAACCTTTAAAATAAGTGATAATACAGATAGTATTTATGCTAAATATTTTACGAAGGACGCAGATTCTTTTAAAAAGTTATCAAAGAATATGAAAAGTGGTTGGTTTAGAATTAATGGTTATATAAAACAAGATGTATATGCAAAGGATCTTGTTTTAAATATAAGAAACGTTGTTAAAATTGATTCAAAAGACGTTGTAATAAAAGATGAAGCAGAGGAAAAAAGGGTAGAGTTACACGCTCATACAATGATGAGTCAAATGGATGGTTTAACTAAGTTAGATTTAGGTAAACATACGTGTGAACTTGTTACTAATGCTATTGAAATGGGATACCGTGGAGTTGCTATAACTGATCATAATGGTTGTCAAGCTTTTCCTATTGCATACGGGATTATAAAATCTCATAATAAAGGAATTGAAGATAAAAATAAACATTTTAAAGGGTTATATGGTACTGAACTTACGCTTGTTGATGATACGGTAAATATCGTAGTAAGACCAACAAGTGATAGTTTAAAAGATTCAACATATGTTGTGTTTGATACTGAAACAACTGGTTTTAATGCTGGTGGTAATGATCAGATGATAGAAATAGGTGCTGTTAAGTTAAAAAATGGAGAAATAATAGATAGTTTTGATGAACTTATTGACCCTAAAAGACACATTCCTGATAAGATAACCGAATTAACGTGTATAACAGATGAAATGGTAAAGGGTTGTGATGATGAAAAGACGGTTACTAGTAGATTTTTGAAATGGGTTGGAAAAAACCCAATGGTAGCGCATAATGCAAAATTTGATATTTCTTTTCTTATGATGGCAATGAAAAAATATGATTTAGGGGAGTTTAATAATACTGTAATTGATACCTTAGAATTATCAAGGATATTAGATCAGGGTTATGCCAGACATAGTTTATCTGCACTTGTTAAAAGATATAACATTCCTTGGGAAGAAGATTCCCATCATCGTGCAGATTATGATGCTAAAGCAACGGCACTTATATTTCATAAAATGTTACAAAAACTTATTTCTCAAAATTACGAATTAATTTCTGATCTTGATAAATTAGTACCAAAAGACGAAATTTATAAATTTGGTAGAACTTATCACTTTAATGCTATAGCAGTTAATAAGACGGGACTTAAAAATATCTTTAAGATGATATCTCTTGCTAACACGGTTTATTTATATAAAACTCCTAGAATATTAAGAAGTGAAGTTGAACGTTTAAGAAATGGAGTATTAATCGGTAGTGGTTGTTATGAATCAGAAGTATTTAATCAAGCTAAAAGTAAAGAGGGCGAAGAACTTTCTAACATTATTAACTTTTATGATTATGTAGAAGTGCAACCTCCAGATGTGTATAATCATCTAATTCAATTAGGCGACTTTAAAAATGAGAATGAGTTAAAGGAACATATTGCAAAAATTGTAAACGCAACTAAAGAAGCAGGAAAGATTATTGTTGCAACCGGTGATGTGCACCATTTTAGAAAAGAGGATCGTGTTTTCCGAGAAATAATTGTAAATCAAAAAGTACCTGGTGGGGGAAGACACCCATTAGCAAAAAAGGATATAAAACAAATTCCTAGTCAACATTTTAGGACAACCAAAGAAATGCTTGAAGATTTTGCTTTTTTAGGAAAAGACACTTCTCATGAAATAGTTATAGAAAATACAAATAAAATTCTTGATATGGTTGATGAAATAGAAGTTATTATTGATACTCATGGAATACCATTTTCTCCAAGAGTAAAATCTGATGATGGAAAAACATACCTTGATTGTCCACGTGTTGTAACAGATTTAGTTTACGATAAGGCGGCAAGTTGGTATGGTTCACCACTTCCTTATAATATAGAAGAACGTATAGCAATGGAACTTTATGGAAATATTGTGTATAAAGTTTGCGAGGAAAATATAAAAAATGAAAATCCTAAAATAAGTGAATCTGATCTTATTAGTAAAACTTTTGCATTTTTACATGATGTTATTTTAAAAGGTTTTGATTCAGTAAAAGAATTACTTAAGAATTATTTTATGAAAAATTGGAACGAAGAAAACGATGGAAAATTAGATGATAAGTCATTGGATAAAAAGATAAACAAAGAATTAGGTGGTATTATTGGAGGGGGATTTGATCCGATATATTTGATTGCTCAAAGACTTGTTAAGCATTCTAATGATGATGGTTATTTAGTTGGTTCTCGTGGATCAGTAGGCTCTTCTTTTGTTGCAACAATGATGGGGATAACTGAGGTTAATCCGCTTCCAGCTCATTATAGATGTTTAAAATGTAAGCATAGTATATTTGAATTTGAGGATGGAAAAGCGCTAGGTTCTGTTTATTCAACGGGAATTGATTTACCTGATAAAAAATGTCCTAAATGCGGAGAATTATTATATAAAGATGGTCAGGATATGCCTTTTGCAACGTTTTTAGGTTTTAACGCTGATAAAGTTCCTGATATAGATCTTAATTTTAGTGAATTAAACCAAGCTTCTGCTCATGCTTATACAAAAGTTTTATTCGGAGCTGATAATGTTTATAGAGCAGGTACAATTGGTACGGTAGCGGATAAAACTGCTATTGGATTTGTTAAAGGATATTTAGAAGAAAAAGGAATAAGTAAAAGATATGCTGAAGTTGAAAGACTTGCAATGGGGTGTACTGGAGTTAAAAGAACAACTGGTCAGCATCCCGGAGGTATTGTTGTAATACCTGATTACATGCAAGTGTTTGATTTTACTCCTTTCCAATTTCCAGCAGAAGATGCAACTAGTGCATGGAGAACAACGCACTTTGATTATCATGCAATTGATGAATGCGTTTTAAAATTGGATATTTTAGGTCACTCCGATCCTACTCAACTTAGAATGTTACATGACTTAACTGGAACTGATATAACTAAAGTTCCGCTTGATGATAAACAGACAATGAGTATTTTTACATCAACTAAAGCTCTTGGTGTTACTAATGAACAGATAATGTGTAAAACAGGTACCCTTGGTATCCCTGAGTTTGGAACCAATTTTACAATTAGTATGGTAGCTGAAACAAAACCTACTACTTTTGCTGAATTAATTAAGATTTCTGGATTATCTCATGGTACTGATGTTTGGTTAGGAAACGCACAGGATCTAATTAAAAATCAAATTGTACCATTTAAGGATGTAATAGGCTGCCGTGATGATATAATGGTTTATTTAATGTATAAAGGTGTTGAACCTATAAAAGCATTTAAAATAATGGAATTTGTTCGAAAAGGAAGAGCATCAAAAGATCCAGAAACTTGGAGTGAACATAAAAAAACTATGATAGAAAATAACATCCCTGATTGGTTTATTGATTCTTGTGGTAAAATTAAGTACATGTTCCCTAAGGCTCATGCTGCCGCTTATGTTATTTCGGCATTTAGAATTGCTTGGTATAAAGTTCATATGCCAGTATACTTTTATGCATCTTGGTTTACTTCTAAAGCAACTGATGTTGATATTGAAGTTATGATAAGAGGTTATGATGCTATTAAAACAAAAATTATAGAAATTCAAAATAAAGGTTTTGATGCAACAAATAAGGAATTAGGGCAATTAGAAAGTTTAAAAGTTGCTTTAGAGGCAACCGCTAGAGGAATTAAGTTTTTACCGGTAGATTTATATAAAAGCAATGCTACTTCCTGGGGAGTTAAGGACCAGAATTCAATTTATCCACCTTTTTCTTCAATAGAGGGTCTTGGAGA
Source organism: uncultured Bacilli bacterium (assembly GCA_947589105.1). Lineage (GTDB taxonomy): Bacteria > Bacillota_I > Bacilli_A > RF39 > UBA660 > Aphodocola. The sequence continues at coordinate 97,812 of CANQBL010000002.1, forward strand.
TATAGTTGCTCTTAAAATTGAGCAGGAAAGAAAAAAAGGAGATTTTATAAGTATTGAAGATTTACAGATAAGAGGAAAAATTTCTCAAACTTTAATTGATAAAATGAAAATTATGGGAATTTTAGATAATATGCCTGAATCTAGTCAATTATCTTTATTTTAATTGACAAAGAAATTAAATTTTGATATTATAACTCCCCGTAAACAAAAAAGGGGGAGTTTTATTATGGATAAAACCGGAATGACATACGCACAATACTGTGATATATTAGAAAATGAAGTTAATAAATTAGAACAAAAAAAACAAGATATGAATTCTAAAAATAAGGTGTTTTCTAAATGTTGTAAAATAAAAAATGAAAGAGTTTTTCTAGGATTTCAAAAAATGGAGGAGTTATTAAAAAACGAAAATGAAAAAGATACATTAATAGAAATTTTAAAGTATATTTTTGGTCCTGCTTTTTTTGAAGATATGACTAAAGAGCAAAAAGAATTATATGAAAAAAATGGTTTTTTTACAAAATATAATCTAGATATAATTTTTGGTCCAATATACGGAAATCATTATGGTCATGAATTTAAAAAACCTACTTCTTGGGATGAAATGTTTATATTATTAAATAACGTATTTGATGTATTAGATAATAATTTAATAAATAACTCCGTAAAAGAGCCATACCAAAGATTAATATTTTCTTTTAATACATTGATTGAAAATTATTATGCTAATAATATATCCAAAACTAACGAAATAGAATTTACTTTAAATATTTATAAAGAGTTTTTAAAAGCATTTAAAGAAAAAAGGATGATAAACATTGACGAAAAAATATATCCTTTAATAAAAAATACTTTAAATAAGGATAATCGTAAGTTTATAGTCCTAGAAGATGAAGAAGAAAAAAAAGCGGGTTTTGGAGATGTATTTATTATGTTTTGTGAATCATATAATAACGAGTACAAAAAAGCTTTAGAATCTTTTTTTGAAAATAAAAAACAATTAAAGATAAATTCACAGATAGATAAATATTATAATCGAATTAAAAATATTCCTTTTGATAAATTGGAAAATAAAAATTTTCCAAAATATACTAATGAAAATTTTGTACAAATCATAAAAGGAGTTATTGATTGTTTTAATGAAGATTTAAGTTCTAGTGACGAAATGCTTAAATATTATACTGTATCTTTAATGCATTATGCTTCATATTTTAAAACAAAATATTATGACTCAAAAAATGTATATGGTAAAAAAAGCAAAAGCAAATAAGATAATTTAAGAAATAAAAATTGTAAAGAAAAAAATTTTTACTTGTTATTTTAGCCTTTGTATAAGTAAATAATTTAAAACCAAAAAAATAAGGTAAAATATTTTTATCTTATTTTTTTTGATTTTTAAAGTAATAAATCTTATTAAATATAATATAATAACGTTTTACTTTATTTTGATGTTTTGATAAAATAATAACAAGGTGGTAACATGTATTTTGAATGTGAAGGAATTAATTACCCAATTTTAATAAACAAGAAGAATAATAAAAATTTATATATAAGAGTAGATGAAAAGTGTAATATAAAAATTACTTGTCCATATTTTTATACTAATAAAATGATAAATAAAGTTTTAAAAGATAATATAAAAAGTATTAATAAAATGATAGAAAAACAGAAATTAAAAAATCAAAAAAGTAAAAAGGAAGATTATTGTTATTTAGGTAAAAAGTTAAACATTATTTATAAACCAGTTAAAAAGCCTTTATATGATGGTTATAAGCTTATTTTAAATGATGATTTAATGTTATTAAAATGGTATAAACAAGAAGCTAAGAAAGTGTTTAAAATATATTTAGATGAAGCTTATTATGTTTTTGATGAGAAAATACCATACCCTAATTTGAAGATAAGACAAATGAAATCAAGATGGGGAGTTTGTAATAGAAAGACTAATTCTATTACCCTTAACTTAGAATTAATTAAAAAGGATAAAGAATTTCTAAACTATGTAATTGTACACGAACTATCACATTTTGTTCATTTTGATCATAGTAAAGAATTTTGGAAAACGGTTGAAAAATATTGTCCGGAATATAAAAGAGTAAGAAAGGAACTAAAATAATGGTTATATCATCTGTTAATAACGAAAAAATAAAATATATAAAAAAATTAAAAAATACTAAGATTATTGATCAAGAAGGACTTTTTATAGTAGAAGGAAAGCATCTGGTTTTAGAAGCTTATGAAGCTGGATTATTAACTTTAACATTATCTTTAGATGACGTTAATTACGGAGTAGAAAACATAATGGTAACTGAAAATGTATTAAAAAGTATAACTAGTCTTACTAACGTGGCAAACGTTATTGGCATATGTAAAGTTATTAAAGAAAAAGAAGAACTAGGAAATAAAATACTTATTTTAGATGGAATTCAAGATCCAGGAAATTTAGGTACTATAATTAGAAGTTCAAAAGCTTTTGGATTTACTAGTATTGTTTTAAGTCCAAATTGTGTAAAAAAATATAATGATAAAGTTATAAGAGCAACCCAAGGTATGCTTTTTAAGACAAATGTAATAACACGAAACATTGTTCCTTTTTTATCATTATTAAATAAGGAAGGGTATATGGTGTACGCAACTGATGTTAAATCAGGAGTTGATGTTAAAAAAATCGATAAAACCAAAAAAATTGCTGTAATAATGGGTAGTGAAGGTAGCGGTGTTTCCAAAGAAATTAGGAAAAAAGGATTAGAAAACATATATATTAATATAAAAAAGGACTGTGAGAGTTTAAATGTTGCGGTTGCAGCTTCAATAATAATGTATGAATTACAAGATTAAATAAGATAACTTTTATGAAAAATGAAGCTATAAGGTGTATAATACGAGTAGGTGATTAAATATTATGGATTATTTATATGTAGGAAAATTAGTTAATACACATGGTATAAAAGGGGAGGTAAGGTTGTTATCTTCTTTTAGGCATAAACAAGAAATTTTTATACCAGGCTTTAAACTTTATATAGGTAAAAATAAGACTGAATATGAGATTGAACATTATAGAAAACATAAAAGTTTTGATATGATAGTATTCAAAGGTTTTTATGACATTAATATGGTTGAACATTTAAAAGGAAGTTTAGTTTATATTAATAGAAATGATTTAGTACTAGAAAAAAATGTTTTTTTAGCAGTTGATTTAATTGGATTTAATGTTATAATAAATGATAAATTAATTGGAGTTATAAAGGAAGTTTTAGACACCCCAGCAAACGAGGTATTAGTTTTAGATAATAAGATTATGATACCCTATGTTAGAGAATTTATAAATAAGGTAGATACTTTAAAAAAAGAAGTAGTAGTAAATGATATGAAAGGGTTATTATCATGAAAATAGATATTTTAACTTTATTTCCGAACATGTTTAACGGTTTTAAAGAAGAGTCAATAATAAAAAGAGCAATTAAAGATAAAAAAGTAAAAATAAACACGGTTAATTTTAGAGAATTTGCTAGTAATAAACATAAAAAAGTAGATGATACACCTTATGGTGGGGGATCAGGAATGGTTTTAATGTGCCAACCAATTTTTGATGCGGTAGATAGTATAAAAACAAAAAAATCTAAAATTATTTTATTAACTCCTCAAGGAAAAACATTTAACCAGAAAAAAGCTTATGAATTATCAAAGGAAGAACATTTAATTTTTATATGTGGACATTACGAAGGATTTGATGAAAGAATTAAAAGTATATGTGATGAAGAAATATCAATTGGAGATTTTGTTTTAACTGGAGGAGAATTACCTGCTATGGTTATTTGTGATTCAATAGTAAGGTTAATTCCTGGAGTAATTGATGATGAATCTTCTAAATATGAATCTTTTAATGATGGATTATTGGATTATCCTTCTTATACAAAGCCAAGAAATTATAAAGGTATGCAAGTTCCAGATGTGTTATTAACTGGAAATCATGAAAAAATAAATAACTGGCGTAAGGAAAAAAGATTAAAAGTAACAAGTGAAAAAAGACCAGATTTATTGAAAAATAAAGTAAAAATAGATAAAACTGGAATAAAGGAAAACAAGAATAAAATTTGTGTTGATGATATAAAAAATATAAAAGTTACTGAGGTAAGACCTGTTAGAAGAACCGGAATTTATAAAATTTTAAAAAATGATGATATAAAAGCGATTACCATTTTAAACCCAAACTTAATATATGGTTATAAATTAAGGGGAAAAAATAGTAGTAATAGCATTAATAAGATATTAATTGTAAAAAAAGAGTTTATTACTAAAATTGCCATGAAAAACGTAAGAAAAAAGATTGATATACTTAATTATCGTTTTAATTTAGTTCTTTCAAGCGAAGAAGATGATGAAGGTACATCAAGAGTATTGGGTGAGGCAGAAATGTTAAAACAAATGATAATTAATACTTACGCAAATTTTTTAGGAGAAAAAAATTTGGATAAAATTATTAAAAATATAAATTATTTAATAAATGAGTTTGTTAAGGCAAAAACGTTTCAAAATCAGTTTTTTAGCAAACCAAAACAAGAGCGAAGAAGATAAAATGATAGAAAAGATTTTTTATGATGAAATACTACCAGAATGTTCTTCTTCAAAACTTGTAATTGGTGATTTTAGTCCCACTATTTTCTTTGATGTAAAAATAGAAGAAGAAAATATTAATACTTTCAAAAAAGATGTCATTAATCCAAAACCTATTCTTGTAATAAATAATAAAAGAGAATTTAATAAAGCTCTTAATGAATACGTTGTTCGAGGTATTGATTTTTATTATAAAGGTGTTATAAACCACGATAATATTAAGTCATTAATTGCTTATGTTTTTTCTAATGCAACGAATGAAGATCTTGCTAATCCAGTTTTATTTTTAAAATTAAGAAAAGCTTTTTTTGATTTTATACCGAGTGTTAATAGTATTAAAAAAAACATACTTGGATATGATGGTAAAATTTCAATAAATAAATTAAAACCTAATTTAGAGGCTCCGTTGTCATTTGAAGTTGAGGTAAATAATGAAGAACAAATTTATATATTTCCAAATATAATATTGGTATAAACGAGGATACAGCTTATATTTATGCTATTCAAAATAAGTTTTTAGAAAATAATTCTTTAAGAAAAAAAATTAATCGGCAATTATTTAAAATAAATAAAAATTTTACGGATGAAACTGATTCCTTAGTATTTAATTCAAGGGATGTTTCAATGTCATTTGTTGCAATTGTTATATTATTTACTAATTATTTAAAAGAACTAGGAATTGAAAAAATAGTAGTACCAGTTAATTTACCAATTAGGTATAATTCCCATTACGAATCTTATAAAAGAAGAATAGATTATGCAATTAAAAATTATACTGATGATGAATTTTTAAGTTATAAAGATAAATTACAAGAAAAAAATAAAGCATATGATGATAATACAATTATGAAGCTTATTAGAACTTTTAATCGGGTTGCAACACAAGGAAATGTTCTTAAGGTAAGGAAATATCCCTTTGTTGGAGATAGTAAAATGTATTTATCAATAAATAAAGAAGGAGTCTTTTATAATGATTTTTGCAATGAACTTTATGTTAATAAATCAAAAAGCAAATAAAACTTGCATAAAATTAAATTATATGATAAAATCTTAATGTTTAAAAAAGGCAATCCGCCGCATATATTTGCATGATTGCTGGTTATAAATAAAGAAAGGAATACTGAAGATGAATAAGATTGAGAAAATTACAAACAAACAATTAAATCCTTCTGTTCCAGAATTTAGGGTTGGAGATACCGTAAACGTAGGAGTTAGAATAATCGAAGGAAAAAAAGAAAGAATCCAAGCTTTTGAAGGAGTAGTTATATCTCGTAAAGGTTCTGGTGTTTCAGAAACATTTACATTACGTAAAATGTCAGGCGGAATTGGTGTTGAAAGAACGTTCCCAATTCATTCTCCAAAACTTGATTCTATTACCGTAACAAGAAAAGGTAAAGCAAGACGTGCTAAGTTATATTACGCTAGAGATATAGTTGGCCAATTTAAACTTAAGGAAAGAAATTAATAAGGCTATGCATGCCTTATTTTTTATTAGGTGATTAATATGAACAAAGAAAAAATTAAAAAACTGTTAAAAGAATTATTGCCTTACGTAATTATTATTATAATAGTTATATTAGTTAGAACGTTTATTATTACTCCAGCAGTTGTAGATGGGGATTCTATGCTTCCTAATCTTCAAAATAATAATGTTATTATTTTAAATAAACTTGATTTTAAACTAAATGATATAAAAAGGTTCGATGTAGTAGTAGTTAATTATAAAGATGAAAAACTTATAAAAAGAGTAATTGGCTTACCTGGGGAACATATTGAATATAAAGATAATTGTTTATATGTTAACGGATTTGTTACAAATGAAAATTTTAATCATAAAAATACTGCTGATTATAAATTAGAAATGATTGGATATTTAACTATTCCGGGAGATAAATACTTTGTAGTAGGAGATAATAGAACTGATTCTACTGATTCAAGGGTACTTGGTTTAATAGATAAAAAGGATATATTAGGAAGCGTATCTTATAGAATCTTTCCATTAAATAAGATAAGCAAAATTAAATAACTAAATTATTAATGATATGTTAAAAATAAACGTAAGTCTAATTTTAAAGGACTTACGTATTTTATGTTAAAAAAATAGTTTAACTATTTATAATTTTGTTAATTTACTAATTAGTATTACTCATGATATAATTAATACTGGGTTAATATTATCGAGTTTTAAAAATAAAAAAATACGTACTCAAAAAACCTAAGTTAGCTAAAAATAATAGATTTATAGGAATTAATAGGTGATTACTGCATTAAACCACCATAAAATTGTAAATTTTTAATATTTGAATATGATTTAATGTATAAAAATAAAGAAAAATTAAAATAGATAAAAGAAAATTAAGTGATGAATTAATATTGTATTTAAAGTAAATAAAAAATTAGTTAAAATTAGTTTTTTTATTACATATAAAACTAAAGAAGATCGTTTATCTAAAGATTTAAATAATTCATATAAATAATTTAGAGAGAGTGATATTATGATAGATATAAAATACAAAAAGATATATGATAAATTTGTTGAGCACTATAAAAATACCCACGTTAATCCATGGCATGAAATAAGTGAATATCAACTAGAACAGTTATATAATAATTTAATTGATTCTATGAATGTCGATAATGAATACAATTTTAAATATTTTATGGATTATATTATAAAAAGATTGAGTGGAAAAACAGACGCACATACCGTATATGATGCAGTATCTTTAATTCCTATGAATTTTAGGATATTTGATAATGAAATATTAGTTAATTTTCCAGATGATTTAAGAAATAGTAGATTATTATCTATCAATGGAATAAGTCTAAATTTAATTATAAGTGAGTTAGAAGAAGTTATTACTTATGGTACTCTTGGAAAAAGAAAATACGAATTAGAAAAATCACTATTTAATAGATATATATTATTTGGTCTTCCACATTTTAGAAATACGGATGAATTAATTTTTGAACTAGAAAAAGATAATGGTCAAAAAATAATAAAAAAATTTAATAAAAGTGAAAAATATCCTGAAAAAGAATTGTTTGATTATAATAAGTATCGTTATGGAGATAATGCAACATATAAAATTATCGATAATTGTCTAATTTATAACCACAGTTCTGTTCAAGCTAGATTTAAAGAAAAAATAGAACAAGCTATTGTTAATTTAAAACAAGAAAATTTATATGATATAGATACAATTATTATTGATATTAGAGGTAATACGGGTGGTAATTCCGCTTTAAATAAAATATTAATGGACTTTATTGAAGAACATAAAGATAAAAAACTAATATGCTTGACTGATTATAGGGTTTTTTCTGGTGGAAGATATGCTTTAAGAGATTTAATAAATTTAGGGGCAACTACGATTGGGGAAGAAATAAGTACTCCAATAAATTGTTATGGCAATAGTAATTGGATTGACATAGATGGACATTATTTTTCAGTATCAGAATGCTATTTTCATCCATTTTTAGGATGGGGAGCTTCTTCGAAAGAAGAATTTCAAAAAGAAGCAACTGATGAAGTGCTTTTGCCATATATATTTAGGCCTGATATTTTAATTGAAACAAAAAAAGAGGATTATATACAAAATGTAGATACAATTTTAAATTATTCAATACATTATAGTGAAAATAAAATAAAAAGGATGTGATAATAATGGAAAATCGACAAAATCAGGCAAATATAAATTGGTTGATTACGATTTATTTAACTCACTAGTGAAACCTTATAAATAAAGGGTTTTCGTGAAAAACGATCTTACACGTTTTATTAAAAAATGTCTAAATTACTTAAATTTGATAAAAATACTTTAAATTTATGTGATGAATTGAAAAGATGATTACGACATTTAACCCTTATAAAATTATGTATTTGAGATTTATTATGTTTAAATGAAAGAAAAATTAAATAAATGTAAAAATATGCAAAATAGAAGATGTAATTTTAGTTGACGTATTGAAAGGAAAAAAATAAAATGAAAAAAGATTTAATGAAAACTAATGTTTATGATACTCAAAATATAATGGTAATTGTAGGAAGTTGCTTGGAAAAAATGCAACCTAAAGCATACAAGAAACTAACTAAATATTCAGATATAATTTATGATGTTTGTTTAGAAGAAACTCATATAAATATGGTAATAACTAAAATTATAGGAATGATTTGTAGGACAAATATTGATAAAATAGTATTTGCTTCTGTAGACAAATCTCCACATTGTATACAATTACACTACATAGAAAATGAAATAAGAAAAGCTATGGATATAAGCAGCATAAAAATAATTCATTATGTTGCTGTTGATAATAATTTAATTGAGATATCAAACGAAACTATAAAAAAATCGAAAGCATTAAGTGAATTAGAAAAAATGAAATAATATTAATTTAGTTAGGAAGTGATTTAAATGGACAATCGACAAAATCAGGCAAATATCAACTGGTATCCCGGTCATATGGCAAAAACTAGGCGGGAAATAAAAGAAAGTATAAATATGGTAGATATCATTTATGAGGTTGTAGATGCTAGGATTCCTTTATCTTCAAAAATAAAAGATATAGATGATTTAATACAAAATAAACCAAGAATTTTGATTATGACTAAGTCTGATTTATGTGATTTAAATAAAACTTCTTTATGGATAAAAAAATATGAAGAAAAAGGTTATAAGGTTGCTTTAATTGATTTAATTAATAACAAGGGTATTAATAAAATATATGAATTAACTGATTTGTTATTAAAGGAATTAAATATTAAAAGGCAAGAAAAAGGATTAAAAAAAAGAGCATACCGAGCATTAATTATAGGAATTCCTAACGTTGGAAAGTCAACGCTTATAAATAGATTGGTTGGTAAAAATGTTACTATAACTGGTAACAAACCAGGAATAACAAAAAGGCTTTCTTGGGTAAGAATAAATAAAGATTTAGAATTATTAGATACTCCTGGTATATTGTGGCCTAAAATAGATAATGAAGTACAAGCTTATAATTTAGCAGCTTTTTCAGCGATAAAAGAGGAAATATTACCATTGGGGAAAGTTGCTTGTTATATTTTATCCGTAATGGCTAATAGATATAAAGAGAGTTTAAATTTAAGGTATAACATGAATGATTTTAATATTAATGATATTACTCCAACTTATGATATAATAGGTAGGAAAAGAGGGTGTTTGGTATCTGGCGGAGAAGTTGATTATGATAAAGTATCAAATATAATAATTAAAGATTTAAGGGAAGGAAAGTTAGGAAAAATAACTTTTGATGAGGTTGTATAAATGACTTTAGATTTTATTGAGTATTTAGAAAATAAGAATTTTGATGTAGATTAAATAGCTTTTAAGAAAAATAAGAAAGTATTAATGATTTCATTAGAAAGCTTTCTTTATGGTGGCATTTTAACTATTTAAAAAGGGAAAGAATAATGATAAAAAACGAATTATATGAGTATGAGAATGAATTGTGGAATAAAGGCTTTGAAAACGTAGCAGGTTGTGATGAAGCAGGTCGTGGGCCTTTGTTTGGACCGGTAGTTTGTGCTTCTGTAATATTACCACATAATTTTATTTTAGAAGGATTAGATGATTCTAAAAAATTATCTGAAAAGAAAAGAGAAGAATATTATCCTATAATTATGAAGGAAGCTCTTTCTGTTGGCATATCTATTGTTTCTGCGGAAGAAATAGATAAAATAAACATATATGAGGCCTCAAGACAGGGAATGCTAAGGGCAATAAAAAAAATGAATGTAAAACCAGACTTCGTTATAACCGATGCGATGCCTCTTGATGGCTTTATAAACATACCAAGTAAGCCAATAATTAAAGGGGACGCAAAAAGTATAACGATTGCAGCAGCAAGCGTAATAGCTAAAGTAACCAGAGATAAATTGATGTACGAAGAAAGCAAAAGACATCCAAAATATCTTTTTGACAAACATAAAGGATATCCGACAAAAAAACACATTGAATTATTAAATAAATATGGTATAATTAACGGATACAGGCGGACGTATGGGCCGGTAAAAAAATATTTAGATGAGCATAAATAGTATTGGGAGGCATGGTTATGAGTAAAAACTTAGTAATAGTTGAATCTCCTACTAAAACAAAGGCGATAGAAAAATATCTTGGTGGTGATTACAAAGTAGTTTCAAGTAAAGGCCATATAAGAGATTTGGCAACTTCTGGTAAATATGGTTTTGGAGTTGATTTGGAAAATAATTTTAACCCGAAATATGAGCCAATTAAAGGCAAGAAAAAAGATATTTTAGCATTAAAAAAAGAAGCAAAGAAATCCAAAAAGGTTTATCTAGCAACGGACCCTGATCGTGAGGGTGAGGCTATTTCCTGGCATTTAAAAGATGCTTTAGATTTAAATGATGAAGATTATGAGCGAGTTGTGTTTAATGAAATCACTAAGGATGTGGTTATTGATGCTTTTAATCATCCTAGAAAAATTGATGAGGATTTGGTTCATAGCCAAGAAACCAGAAGAATATTAGACAGAATAATTGGTTTTAGATTAAGTAAGTTGATGCAGTCTAAAACAGGTGGAAAATCGGCTGGAAGGGTTCAATCTGTTGCGCTTAAATTAATAGTTGATCGTGAGCGCGAGATAGAAGCTTTTAAAGAAGAAGAATACTGGACTATAACAGCTAAATTTCCAGAATTAGATGCTGATTTAGATACCATAGAAGGTAAGAAAGCGGAACTTAAAAGTGAAATAGAAGCAAATGATGTAATTTCGAGTTTAAAAAAAGAATTTATTGTGTCAAATTACGAAACTAAATTAAAGAAGAAAACTTCAAAATTTCCGTTTATAACGTCAACGATGCAACAAGAAGCTATATCTAAGTTAGGCTTTTCTTCAAAAAAGACAATGCAAATAGCTCAAAAACTGTATGAAGGTATTGATATTGAAAGTGAAACAATAGGTTTAATAACATACATGAGAACTGATTCTGTTAGATTATCTGATGAGTTTGTTAAACAAAGTTATGCTTTTATTAAAAAAAATTATGGTGAAGAATATATTGGTCATGTAAAAACTGCTAAAAAGAAAGAAAACGTACAAGATGCGCATGAAGCAATACGTCCTTCTAGCATTAACAGAACACCAGAAAGTATCAAAAAATATTTATCTAAAGATGAATATAAGTTGTATGAAATGATATATGCTAGAGCTCTTGCTTCACTAATGAAAGAAGCTAAGGTAAATGCTACAACGATTACTTTAGATAACAACAATAAAACGTTTAAAGCAACCGGGCAGGTTTTAGTTTTTAATGGTTATTTAAAAGTTTATGAAAAGTTTGAATCATCGGAGGAAAAGACTCTTCCAAAATATAAAATTGGAGATGTATTAGTTTCAAATGAAATATTAAAGGAACAACATTTTACTAAACCACCAGCTAGATATACGGAAGCAAAACTTATAAAAGAAATGGAAGAACTTGGGATAGGAAGACCTTCTACTTATGCATCTACTATCACTACCTTAACTCAAAGGGGTTATGTGATAATATCGGATAAAAAATTAAACCCTACTGACATTGGTATTGAAACAACTGATAAATTGCAAGAATTTTTTAGTGATTTAATAAATGTTAAGTATACTGCTAAAATGGAACAGGATTTAGATAAAATTGCTGAGGGTAAGAAAATATGGTATAAATTACTTGAAGCATTCTATAAAGCTTTTGAATTGGAAGTTAATAATGCTTTTGATAAAATGAAAAAAAAGGAAGATGAACAAACTGGAGAATTTTGCCCTAATTGTGGCAAACCAATGGTTATTAAAAATGGTAAATTTGGCAAGTTTGAAGCTTGTTCTGGTTATCCTGAGTGTAAATATATTAAGCCAAAACAAAAAGCTCCTGTAATAGAAGTTTGTATATGTCCTAAATGTGGAGGAAAAATAGTTGAAAGAAAAACTAAAAAGGGAAAAATATTTTATGGCTGTGGTAATTTTCCTAAGTGTAAAGTAGCAGTATGGGACAAACCAACTGGAGAATTATGTCCAGAATGCCATAGCTTATTAGTTTATAAAGAAGAAAAGATAAAGTGTTCTTCATGTGATTATGAAAGGTAAATAACTTATTGTATGTATATCATACATTTGTATTATTTACTTTTTTTATTATATATGTTACCCTTATTAAGGCTTTAAATTTTTATATGCAAGCTAATTAAGTGGAATAAAATAAGTTAACAGAATATAATAATATCGAATGAAGAGGTTGATTGAGTTGGATTTAATGAATAAAATATATAAAGATAAAGAATTTATGAGCATGGCATCTGCTATACTTACACATAAAGAATTTTTAAAAACAAAAATGATAGTTCACCATGGAGGAACAAGATTTAATCATTCCGTTAAGGTTGCTTATTTATCATATAAAATTTCAAAATTATTAGGGTGTGATACTAGAGCTGTTGTTCGAGCTGGAACACTTCATGATTTTTTCTTGGAAAGAGATGATAAAAATATTGCAACCGAAACTAAAATGCTTATTAAGCATCCTAGCTTAGCTAAAGAAAACGCAATTAATTATTTTGGGGTTAATGAAAAAGAACAAAATATTATTGAATCTCATATGTTTCCAATTTCGAACATAGCTCCTAAATCAAAAGAAGCTTGGATAGTATCATTATGTGATAAAATAATTGCTATGGCAGAAGGAGCTTCTACTGCAAAAGCTCAAGTTTCAGTGTGGATTTTATTTTTAATTAATTTTATAAGATAAGCTTTAAAAAGAGCTTTTTTTATTTAATTATTTATGTTAGAATATTACTAGTGTCCTCGTAGCTCAGCTGGATAGAGCACTCGCCTCCTAAGCAAGGGGTCGCGCGTTCAAATCGCGCCGAGGACGCCATATTATAATAATTATTACTTAATAGTAATTTATCAAGATTCTTTGGTGAGTTACTATTTTTTTATTGTGATATATGTTATTTATTGTTTTTATGAAAAAACATAAAATATTGCAAGGAGGTAATTATGAGTATATATGAACAAGCTATAGAACAAATTAAAAAATATAAAACGTGTAAACAAAATTGTCCAACTTATATTTTATCTAGTATAACTGGTCCTACCGGTCCTATGGGTCCTCAAGGTGTTACGGGAGAACCAGGGCCACAAGGAGAACAAGGATTACCAGGCCCAATAGGACCTACAGGAGCGCAAGGTATACAAGGACTTCAAGGCCCGGAAGGTCAGCCAGGACCACAAGGAGAACAAGGAGAAATTGGACCTACTGGGCCTGCAGGAACAAGTGTGACTATTTTAGGTTCTTATAGCACATTAGGTGAACTACAGCAAAAGCATCCTCAAGGTAAACCTGGAGATTCCTATTTAATTGATACAAATTTATATGTTTGGTCTGAGGAAAATAGCAAATGGGTTGATGTAGGTGTAATAAAAGGACCACAAGGAAATCCTGGTGAACGGGGTCTTCAAGGACCTAAAGGAGATGTTGGCCCAATTGGACCTACTGGAGCACAAGGTATACAAGGAGTTAAAGGTCCAACCGGGCCTACTGGAGCAACTGGACCAACAGGTACTTCTTATACACCTACATTATTTGTTATTACTTTTAACGAAACAGTTCCACCTGGTGGTTTAAAAGTTGATCCTGATGATAGGCTTCCTTTAGAAACAGAAATATATGATTCGGATAACCTTTTTTATGTTAGTAATGTTAATAACACTATAACATTTATGGAAAAAGGAATTTATAAAATTGATTTTACTGTTCAAGCACATGCTTCGGAACAAATAAATAATCAAGAAGCAGCAAATATAATTTCTGTTGGATTTGTAAAGCAAGAAGAACCAACTGTGTATGCAGGAAACTCTGTTTGGGGTAGTAAAACAACACCAACAACAATTTCTGGACACGGAATTATTAATTTGACATATCCTAAACAGCTTTTTGAATTACTTAATTTGGGAAAATATCCAATTTATTTACAAAGTCCTAAGATAGATTCTTTGTCAACCGAATCTTCCTTTGCTAGTCCTATTGTAACTATTATGATTCAAAAAATAAAATAAAAAAACTTCAATAGTATTTGTTATACATTAAAAATAAATTTGTTAATTTATTATTTTATGTTATAATTTTAAATACTTGTAATATATAGTGATAAGGTGATAAAATGGAAAGATTTAAAAGTGTTAAAATAGCAAGTATTTTAGGAATTACTATGAACTTATTGCTACTTATAGGAAAGGCAATAGTAGGTTTTGTTACACATTCTCAAGCAATGATAGCAGATGCTTTTAATAGTGCAGGGGATATATTTTCTTCATTAATGACCTTTATAGGAAATAAAATAGCTAGTAGGCCAAGTGATGATGACCATAATTTAGGTCATGGTAAGGCAGAGTATATATATTCAATGCTTATAAGTATAGCAATGTTTTTAATGTCTTGTATGGTTTTTAAAGATTCTGTATTTTCTATTATTCAAAATAAAAAATATAATTTTTCAATATGGCTTATCATCGTATGTTTAATTACTATAATAATTAAGTTTTATTTATATTTATATACGAAAATTTTATATAAAAAAAATAATAATTTACTTCTAAAAGCAAATTCAGTTGATCATAGAAATGATTGTTTCATAACGTTTTTCAATCTTTTATCTTGCTTATTAGCAATTAATGAAATTTATTTTTTTGATGGTATCGTAGGTATAGGTATATCACTTTGGATAATATATACATCATTTAAAATATTTAAAGAAAGTTATGATGTTTTAATGGATAAATCAATAGCAGAGGAAGCTAAACAAAAAGTATTTGATATTATTAACAAACATAAAGAAATAAAAAAAGTAAATCATTTTAATTCTACTCCGGTGGGTTATAGATATCAGATTTCTTTTACAATTTATGTAGATGGTAATTTATCAACTTTTAAAAGTCATGAAATTGCTGATAAACTAGAAAAAGAAATTTCTAATAAAATCGAAGAAATATATTTAACTGTTATACATGTTAATCCTATAGATATTAAAAAATAAGATGAAAAAACAAAAGTAAATCTATTTTGATTTACTTTTTTATGTTATAATGAATTATATCTTAGGAGATTATAATGAAAAGAGCAATAGTATTATCAGGTGGTGGCGGGAAGGGAGCCTATCAAATTGGTTTTTGGAAAGCTATACGAGAACTTGGAATAAAATATGATATTGTAACAGGTACTTCTATAGGAGCTTTAAACGGAGCTTTTATGGTGCAAGGAAATTTTAGCGATGCAGTTAAATTATGGCATTCTATGGATTATAGTAAGATTATTGAAGGTGGAATGGATGGAAGCTTTTATGCACCTAAAGGTCGCAGAAAAGTTATTTTTAAATATGCAAAAGGTGCTGTTCAAGGAGGATTATCTGTACCTGGATTAGAAAAGGTAATAATTGATAATCTAAAACCAAAATCATTTTATTCATCAGAAATTGATTATGGTTTAGTAACCGTTAAATTTCCATCTTTAAAACCTGTAATGATGGTTAAAAAAGAAATTCCAAAGGATTTGCTTGCTGATTATTTGCTGGCTTCTGCTTCTTGTTTTCCGGCTTTTAAAATGAAGGAGATAAACAACGAAAATTATATTGATGGTGGATACTATGATAATATGCCAATAGATTTAGCTATTAAACTTGGAGCAGATGAAATAATAGGTGTAGATTTACGTTCGCCAGGTAAAAAAAGAAAACTAAAAGATTCTAATATTCCAGTAACAATGATTAGTTCAAAAAATACAATAGGAAATTTTTTAGTTTTAGAAAAGTATCAAGCAAGGCGTGCGATGAAATTAGGTTATAACGATACTATGAAGACTTTTGATATGTTAGAAGGAGATTATTTTACTTTTAAAAAAGGATCACTAAAAAGAAATTATTATAGATTAAATAAAATATTTTATGATAATTTAAATTGCTATATAAATAAAAATTCTTGTAAGGGTAAATATAAAAAATTGTATACAAAAGAAAAAGAAAAATATTTTAATTGTATATTAGAAAACGTAATGAAATCTTTTGAATTTGATGATACGATAATTTATCGTTGTTATTATGTTAATACCCTTATTAAGAAAAAATATAAAAAAGAAAAAGATGCAACATATAGTTTGTTAAAGAAAACTATTAAGGTAGACAAACTAAATAAAGCTTTTATAGATAAAGAGTTGATATGTTATATATATAAAGAAATTAATAAGGGGATATTATCAAAAAAAACAATAAATAAACTTAAAAATATTTTTCCAGATAGTTTTTTGTGTGCCATATATTTAAAAACAATAATAGAAAAATAAATAATAAGTTTCATATAAATTTTAATGGAGGAAAAAAATGAACGAAGTAAAAGATAAAGAAAAGATAGAATCTTTTAAACCTGAAATAGAATGTATAAAAAATGAGAGGTATAAAGAAAATATCATGACTTTAATAGGTTTATTACCAGATTATTTTTTTGAGGTTCCAGCATCTTCAACTGGTAAATATCATCCATTTTTTGCATTAGGAGAAAAAGGTTTATTAAGACATACTAAAGTGGCTGTTAGAATTGCTAAAGAATTATTTGACGATGAAAGTGTATCAGGGGCATATTCTAATAATGAAAAGGATCTTATGCTTATGGCCTTAATAATGCACGATGGTTTAAAATCAGGACTTAAAAAAAGTGAATATACTAATTTTGATCATCCGTTGCTAGTTAGTAATTATATAAAAGAAAATAAAGATAAACTCACATTAAAAGAAAACGAAATTGAATTTTTATGTAATGTAATACAATCTCATATGGGACCATGGAATACTAATAGTTATAGTAACGTTGTTTTGCCAAAGCCTCAAACTAGATATCAAAGGTTTGTTCATATGTGTGATTATTTAGCAAGTAGGAAATTTTTAGACGTTAGATTTGATGAAAATGATAACATACAAGAGTAGTTATAAAATAGCTTTTAAAAGAGCTATTTTTTATTGACATTAGTAATGTATTTACATATAATATTAATGTATGAACATATATTCATATAGAAAGGGTATAAAAATGAATTTGTTAGATGAAGATAAAATAATTGATTTATCAGAGTTATTTAAAATTTTTGGTGATTCAACTAGGGTTAAGATAATAAACGTTCTTTTGGATAACGAATTATGTGTAAATGATATTTCTGAAAAAATAAAGGTAAGTCAGTCAGCTGTCTCTCACCAACTTAGAATTTTAAAAGATTCAAAACTGGTAAAGTATAGAAAGGATAAAAATTTAACATATTACTTTTTGGCAGATGACCATGTTGAAAAAATATTTAAGATGGGATGTGAACATATAAATGAGATATAAATATAAGTTAAGTAATTTAGATTGCCCTAATTGTGCTTTAAGAATTGAAGATAAGTTAAAAAGTGATAAAAATATAAGATATGCAAACGTAAACTTTCCTAAACTTACATTAACTGTTGATACTGATATTAAAGATGCTAAAAAATACGTATCACAAATAGTTAAAAGTGTTGAACCAAGCGTAAATGTTTTAAATTTAAATGATAACGTAAATAATAAAAAATCGCTTGTTTTTCACACTATAAGATTAATTGTTGGCCTTTTAATATCACTACTTGGAATGTTTTTATTTAAGGATAATATATCAAAGATATTAATTATTATAGGTTATTTAATTTTACTTTTAAGAACTATTACAAACTCAATAAAGTTATTATTTAAATCTAAAACAATTAACGAAAATTTATTAGTTACTATATCTTGCATAGGAGCTTATTTAACAAATAACATTCATGAGGGTTTAATGGTAATTGTTTTATATGAAGTAGGTAAAATATTAGAGGAATTAGCGGTTAATAATTCACGTAAATCAATAAGTGATTTAATGGATATAAAACCAGATTACGCTAATTTAAAAACGAACAAAGAAGTTATTAAAACCGATCCTTTAATGGTTAAAATAGGTGATGTAATAGTAATAAAACAAGGTGAAAAAGTACCTTTAGATGGTATTGTTATAAAAGGTGATGCAAAACTTAATACTTCTGCTTTAACTGGTGAATCTAAATTAAGAAGTGTAAGTGTTAATGACAAAGTTTTATCAGGTAGTGTAAATGAAAGTGGGTTAATAGAACTTAAGGTAACTAATACTTATGAAGATAGCACGGTAAATAAAATACTTAATTTGGTAGAAGAAGCATCTGATAGAAAAGCTAAAACTGAGAATTTTGTATCAAAGGCTGCTAAAGTATATACACCAATCGTACTTATTTTAGCAATATTAGTTACGATTGTTTTACCATTATTATTTAATGTTAAATTAGAAGATGCAATATATAGAGCTTTAGTATTTTTGGTAATATCTTGTCCATGTGCCATTGCAATATCGGTTCCTCTTAGTTATTTTACGGGTATAGGAAGATCATCTAAAGAAGGAGTTTTAGTAAAGGGAAGTGACTTTTTAGATTTACTTGGTAAAATTAAACAAATCATATTTGATAAAACAGGTACCATTACAACTGGTAAATTTAGTAGTTATAAATTAAATGTTTTAGATAATAATTATAAAAAAGATGATGTAATTAAAATGTACGTTAAACTAGAAATGTTATCTAATCATCCGATAGCAAAGGGAATAATTGAAGTATTTAACATCAAGCCAAAGACTAACGATATTAAAAACTATAAAGAAACATCTGGTAAAGGTGTATCATGTGAAATAAAAAACAAAAAAATAAAGGTAGGTTCTAGTAGCTTTTGTAAAGCAAAAGAAAAATCTAATGCAATTTATTTAAGTGTAGATGAAAAGGTAGTTGCTAAATTAGAATTAATTGATGGTGTTAAAAAAGATGCTAAAAAAACTATTAGTAATTTAAAAAAAATAGGAATAACACCATATATGTTTACTGGAGATAACAAAGATATTGCGCTTGATATAGCTAAAAAAGTTGGAATAGATAATGTTAATTATGAATTACTTCCAAACGATAAATATGAATTATTAAAAGAAAAAATTAATGATGATAATGGGGTTGTTGCCTTTGTAGGAGATGGAATAAATGATGCACCATCACTTGCCTTAGCAGATATTGGTATATCAATGGGGTCTTTAGGAAGTGCATCAGCCATAGAAGCATCAGACGTTGTTATAATGACTGATGAATTAGAAAAAATAGTAAAAGCAATTAAAATATCTAAGTACACAAATAAAATAATAAAACAAAATTTAATATTTGCAATAGGTGTTAAAGTGTTAGTATTATTACTTAGTTCACTTGGTTTAGCATCAATGTGGCAAGCAGTTTTTGCAGATACAGGTGTAACATTACTAACCATTATTAACACCACTAGAATACTTAAAAAATAGTAATTAAATAGTAATTAAATACATTCTATTACTTGTATATATAAATATATTATGATAGAATGTATTTAGCTTGCCTCCTTAGTTAAGTGGTATAACGCAGCCATGGTAAGGCTGAATTGTAAGTTCGATTCTTACAGGAGGCACCATTATGACATGAAACTCAGATTTTTATAGTTCGAGTTTTAATATATTTAAAATTATGCTAAAATATTTATAGATTGAAATTGATATATTTGTCAATTTGGAAAACACACTTGCTTATTGTCAAAGACAATAAGTCTAATATACGGGCATTATAGTGAAAACTTTATTATTTGCTCATAAAAGTAACATAGATTTTTATAATCAATATTAATGAGAAGTGTAAATTATGAAATTTATAGATAGTGATATTATTATAGGAAAAGCATTAATATATAGTGATTTAGAATGTTTATCATTTCAACAAATATACCAATATTTAAATATTGTTGGCGTTATTTTACCTGAGGGATATATTGTTGATGGTTATGGATATAACGCTATTCAAAGTTTTCTCGATAACTATACATGTATAGCAAAAAGAATAAATGATAAAATAGTCCTAAAAGAAAATAAAAATCGTCAAATTAATGAATTTTTTGAAACTATTTTATCGGAAGAAATTAATGAAATATTAAAAAGAGCTATAGATATATTTCAAGACTCTTCTTTACATATTATAGAAGGTGAACAAAAAAATATAAAGTATTAAAGTTATTATATAAAAAAAGAAAATAAAAAAGGGTTAATTGAAGGAAATACTATTTAAGACACTATTCCTATAACTAAATTAAAAAGCAACATCATAGTGAAAAGAACAGCTAAAATTAAAAGTTTTATAAGAGAAGTTAAAAGATTATAAAAAGGAATATTTTATGAAATTAGAAATTGAAAAACATGGTAAATTAGGTAAACTAACAAGTTTTCTGAAAATTGTAAAAAAAATTAAACATTGTAATGATATAGAAAATATTATTAATTAAATTAGAAAGAGTTAATACCTAAAGTTGTCATACTTCCTCCCTTAGGGCAACAGATTGATTGATACTCAAAAAAATAGAAAACGCACTTGATAAAAGTGCGCTTTTATAATGTATTTATTTATGCGTATTAAGATTAATATTATAAATTAATATAATTCAAATTATTATTTTTAAATGTAATTTTGAATATTTTAATATAATTTTAATGAGATTTTTTAATTAACTAATTTTTTTTGATAAGTATTAAAATATTAATGTAAGTAGTAAAGGAAATTTGATTATATGTCAACAGAATATGCATTATATTATATTGATGAAAAGGATTTATATAAGAATCAAACACCGGAGAAAAGGGCTCAATTAAAACCAGAAATTGTAAAAATGTCAAAAGAACGTGAAATAAAACAACTGCAAGATATTTTTATACATATCCATCAACTATTAGAAGAATAATAAAAAATATGAAAATGAGCACAATAATAAGTAAAATTTGATTTTTATTTAATATTGTGCTATATTATGCTTGCAGTAAAATAAAAAATATTTAATTGAGGGGGATATATGGAAAATATATTAACTGGTAAGCCATCATTAGATAAACCATGGCTTAAATATTACGATGAAGAAGTATTAAATAAAAAATTACCTGAAAAAACTATATATGAATATATAGTAGATAATAATAAAAAGTTTCCAAATAGGGTTGCTTTAAATTATTTTGGTAGAAAAATTACATATGGTGAACTTATACAAAATATTGACCAAACTGCAAGAGCATTTAGAAAATATGGAGTTAAAGAAGGTGAAATAGTAACTATTTCTATGCCTGCAATTCCAGAAGCAATATATATGTATTATGCGTTAAGTAAAATTGGTGCTATTGCAAATATGGTTGATCCAAGAACAAGTAAAAATGGTATAGAAGGTTATATTGCAGAAGCTAAATCAAAATTACTTTTTATAATTGATAGAGCAGCAGATAAAGTAAAAGATGTTAAGAAAAAAACGTCCGTTGAAAAAATAATAACGGTTTCACCAACCGATTCTTTGCCAATTGGTATAATGTTAAAAAAAGCAACTAAAGATATTAATAGCCAATATGAAGAAAGAAAAGAAAATGCTATTAAAGAAAATAAAAAAATTCCAAAAAAGAAGGATGTAATATTAGACTATTTTAAAGATATGAAGGAAAACGAAAGTGCTTTTGCAAAAAGCGGTGAATGTATTTCTTGGCCTAAGTTTTTTAAATCAGGAAAAGCACAAGATTATGAGCCATATCCAAAGTATGATAAAAATAAACCATTATTAATTGTTCATACTGGTGGAACAACGGGGCCATCAAAAGGGGTTGTTCATACTAATTTTAGTGTTAATGCTGCATCATTTCAATGCCAAAACGCAGGTTATGATTTCAAAAGGGAACATAATTGGTTAAATATTATGCCACCATTTATAGCATATGGTATTGGTAATGGGCTTCATTTACCACTTTCGTGCGGAATGGAAGTTATATTAATTCCAGAGTTTAATGCTGAAAAATTTGATGAATTATTATTAGAATATAGACCAAATCATATGGTTGGTGTACCATCACATTATGGAAGCATTATTAATAGTAAAAAGCTTGCTAAAGAAGATTTATCATATATTATTGCTCCTACCGTAGGTGGTGATAAAATGGATGAAAATTTAGAAAAAAGTACAAATGAATTTTTAAAAAAGCATAACTGTGATTACAAAGTTGTTAAAGGCTATGGAATGACAGAAGTTAATGCTGCAGTTGCGGCCTGCACTTCAAATGATACTAATAAACTTGGTAGTGTAGGAATACCATTTCCTAATACAACTATATCAATTTTTGATCCAGAAACTAAAGAAGAATTAGGATATAATAAACAAGGTGAGGTTTGTATAACAGGTCCTAATACTATGCTAGGATATTTTAATAATGATGAAGAAACAAATAATATATTAAGAAAACACGAAGATGGATTAATGTGGATTCATTCAGGTGACTTAGGTTATATGGACCAAGATGGAAATTTATATGTTGTTGATAGGTTAAAAAGAATGATAATAAGACCAGACGGCTTTAAAGTTTATCCTAGTATGATAGAAGATGTTATTTTAAAACACAAGGATGTTTTAGAATGTAAAGTTGTTGGTGTAAGAGATATAAATCATTCACAAGGAAAAGTTCCAAAAGCACATATTGTATTAAAAAGTGATAGTGTCGATACAAAAAAAGTAGAAGAAGAAATATTATCGTTATGCAAGGAAAAATTACCTGAATATTCACAACCAAGTGAAATAGAATTTAATGATAAATTACCACTTACATCAATTGGAAAAGTTGACTTCATTAAACTAGAAAAAGATGATGAAGAAAAAATAACATCATGTGTAAAGAAATTAAAAAGATAGAGTTATTATCTATCTTTTTGCTTTTTTAGAGTGTATAATTAATATAGTATGTAGTAAATAAATTTTAGGAGTGTTTTTATGATAATAGGTATAACGGTTATTTGTTGTATGTTGCTTTTTAGTTTACTTGTAGGAACAATATATTTTTCAAAAGCAAAACTTAAAAATACAGAAAATAAACTATATAGTAGGTTATTTATAATTACTTTTTTTGGACTAATAATTGAACTTTTATGTTTCTATTTTGTTTATAATAAGGATATATCAAGTATTTATAATATATTAAATGAATTTATAAATAGATTATTTTTAATTTATCTATTATTATGGGAATTTTTATTTACAGAATACATATTTTTTGTTTCTTTTGAAAGTAGATTAAAGTTTAAAGACAAATTAAAACATAATAGAAAAGGTATTTTAATTACTTTATCAATTATTTACATGATAATGGCTGCAATAATAATAAAATTACCTCTTAACTATTTTAATGATGGTAAATATATATATTCGTATGGTACTGCAACAAATGTTTTGTTATTGATGGGTGGCATTTTTATATTTATAGATATAATAAGCGTTTTATCTAATATAAAACGTGCTTCTAGCAGAAAATATTATCCATTATTTATGCTTGTTATAATGATGATTTTTGTTTTTATAATAAGACAAATTAATCCTGGAATAACAATAATAAACTCTGTTTTTGCTTTTGTTACTATTTTTATGTATTTTACAATAGAAAATCCAGATTTAAAGGTAGTAAATGAATTATTGAGAAACAAAGAGCTAGTAGAAAGACAAATGGAAGATAAGTCAAGATTTTTATTTGAAATATCACAAGATATTAAAACACCAACAAAAAATATATTAGGGATTACTAAAAACTTTGATAAATTAGACAACGATATTGATAAAAAAGATGCGGTAAGATTAATTTCAAGTAATGCTAATGATTTACTATTTAAATTAAATAACGTACTAGATATATCATCTATGGATGCAAGTAAAATTAAAATAAAAGAAGAATATTATGATACGACTATGTTCTTTAAAACGATTGAAAGTATGACTAAAAATGCTATTGGAAATAATAATATAAAATTAAAATTTGAAGTAAATAGCAATGTTCCAGAAAAACTTAATGGTGATGATGTAAAACTTAAACAAATTTTAATGTCAGTATTATTAAATAGTATTGAAAATACCGAAAATGGCTTTATAAACGTAAACATAGGTAGTATAGTAAGATATGATGTTGCAAGATTAGTTATAAAAATAGAAGATTCAGGAGTTGGGATGAGTCTTGATAAAATAAATAGTATATTAGATGATAATATGGAATTAACTTTAGATGAGACAAGTAAACTTAATAAACTAGATATGGACTTAAAAGCAACCATTAAAGTAATAAAGTTACTTGGTGGAAGTATTAATATTAAAAGTAAAAAAGATGAAGGAACAACATTTATGATAGTATTAGATCAAAAATGTGACATTGAACAATCATCAGACTTTATGAAAAACGTAGAAAAATACTCTTCTGATATATTTGACAGAAAAAGAGTTTTATTAGTTAATAATGATAAAGACGAAAATTTTAAGATATCAAATATCTTAGGAGAATATAACATTGATTTAAATATAACAATGACAGGTAAAGATTGTATTGATAGAATTAATAATGGTGAGTTTTACAATCTAATAATAATAGATGATGAGTTAGGTGAAACATCTGCATTACAAACATTAAATGAATTAAATAAAAATAATAAATTTAAAGCACAAGTAATTGTTATGTTAAAAAAAGATAAAGAACATTTAAAAAAATATTATATTGATGATGGTTTTAAAGATATAATTTTTAAAAATAGCATAGAAGAAGAAATAAAAGAAAAAATAGATAAGTATTTATAGTTACATAAGATATAAAGTTTTAAATTATATATTTTTCGTGTGTTCTAAAATCATTATGATGCAAAAAATATATATTTTTAATAATAAAGGAGTTAGTATGGAATCAAAATATAATTTAACTTACGTTCAAATTAATAAAGATACGATTCATATAGCTTTTGATATTCAAAAATCAATATGGAAAGAAGATCCGGATTATAATGATTTATATGATAAGGCAATTCATCCCTTGGATGATAATTGTTTTTTCTTGGTTTATGATAATAAAAAGTTAATAGGAATAACAGGAGTTGACGTATATAGAGAATATCCTGATACAATATGGTTAGATTGGTTTGCAATATTACCGCAATTTAGAAGAATGGGGTATGGAAAAAAAGTATTACTTGACACGATAAATTACTGTAAACGTTTAAAACGATATAAAAGCTTTAGAATAGATACAACATATTATAAGGATAGACCTGCTTTATTTTTATATGATAAAGTTATGCACTATAAAGAAAAATATACCAAAGAAGATACTAAAGATGATAAGATGCAAACGTTAATATACACGTATACCTTAAACGGAGAGTTAGAGCCTTGGGATAATAAATATTTAGGATTAAGAGAGTATTATAATAGTTTATAATTATAATACTATATAAATTAGGAGTAATTAAAATGCTTATATATAATAAAATATTCGAGAATATAAAAAATTTAAATTGTAATTTTCCTATAGAAGATCAGTATTATGCTGATGAAAACCAAGCAATTGTAGCAGATGGTATAACTAGGGATCCAGTAGGGGTTTTAGATTTATCTACTTGCACGTTTAAAGAAATATTAGAAAAATACCCAAGACCAAGTGGTGCTTATCTTGCATCTAAAAAGATATGTGATACTTTTTTACTTACAAACGGAACTTTAAAAGAAAGATTAAAGATTTGTAATGATAAAGTTAAAGAATTAAATGAAAAGTATATTAAAGAATGTGATTACTTACAAAACGATTTTTATGGAGCAGTTGCATCTTGTATAAAAATTACGAATAACACTTTAGAGTATGCGTATATTTGTGATTGTGGTGTTATTGTATATGATAAATTTGGTAATATAAAATTTCAAACTGAAGATGATAAGCTACTATATAGTGATTCTTATATAAATAAAATTGGTATACCTTGGAACTTACCAGAGGCAAGAGTTATTGTTAGAAGGGATTTTAGAAATAACTTAAGTAATACTGTTAACGGAAAATGTGTTTCTTATGGTGCTTTAACTGGTGAAAATGATGCTTTAGCGTTTATAAAAGTTGGAAAAATAAAATTAAAAGAAGGGGACTTAATAGCACTTTATACTGACGGTTTTACTAATTTTTTACATGATAAAGAATTTATAAAACTATTATGTAATTTTAATAAAGAAACATTTGAAAATTATATAAATTATAAATCTTCTTTTGATAGTAATAAGTATGGCAAAGAAAAAACAATAGTCTTATTAAAAAAGTAAATATATCATAAGAAAATATATTTATTTTTTGTTTAAATTTGATTTAAATTATCTTGAATGTTATAATTAATTTATAAAAATTTTAAAGAAGATTAATTCATGGGAAAAATAGTAGAAAAATATATTGAATTACAAAAAGATTTAAATAAATGTAAAAGTAAGATGGTTTATTGTTAAATTTAATTTATATTTTAATAACCTGCCATGTATTTATACATATAATTTTGTAGAAAAACTATAACTTTCAAAATGATAAAAATTATTTATTTATAGTTATCATATTAATGTTTAGTGTATTTTATGTATTAATGCAATGTCAAAATTATAATTTTATATGGAAATATTAATCAAGTTTTTATGGAGTGATCATTATGCATGAAGAATTAAAAAAAATTATAGATAAAACGGATTATGATATTGCTTTGTACGCTGAGGATATGAAAAATAATATAATAGCTTTTAATGAACATAAAAATTTTGAAGCAGCAAGTTGCATAAAGTTATTTATTTTAATAGAATACTATAAACAAATATATGAAAGTAAAATTAAAATTGATGATATATTAATTTACGACCAAAATGATAATATATCTGGAATTAATTCTGGTATAATCAATAATTTAGATTATGGATTAAAATTAACCTCTAAAGATTACGTAACGCTTATGATAATTTATAGTGATAACATTGCTACAAACAAGATGATTGATTATTTGGGATTTAATAATATAAATAATACTATAAGAGAATTAGGATTTAAGAAAACAAAATTATTTAATAAATTAGATTTATTAAAATACTTTAAGTTTGGACAAACTACTGCTTATGAATATGCAAAAGCATATAAAATGATTTTAAATAAAGAAATAATTAATGAAGAAGTATCAAATAACATACTAGAAATTTTAAAGAAACAAAAATATAATGATATGTTAGTAAAGGGACTACCTCAGCTTGATATATTATTTAAAGGAACTGATAATAGTATCATAAAGTACATTGCTTCTAAAAGTGGAACCATAGTTTACACTGGACAACAAATGAAAAATTGTAGAAATGATGGTGGAATTATATCAACTGTATATGGTGATTTTATAGTATCAATTTTTATATCAAATATTAAAGATTTACAATTTAATTATGATAATAAAGGAATAGAAACAGGGGCGGCGATATGTAAGATTATTTTTAATAATTTTATAAAAAACAAAGGAGAGTTGAAATGATAAAATATACTGATGTGATGTTTTGTACAAAAGATGAATTATCTAAGTTGTTTTTAAGTGTAAATTGGAATTCTGGTAAATATCCAGATAAATTATATGAATCAATAAAAAATAGTACTTATAAAATATTTGCATATGATGATGATAAATTAATTGGTATGGTTTGCGGATTATCAGATAAAAATATCAATTTATTTATAAGTTATTTATTAGTGATGCCTGAATATCAAAATAGAAAAATAGGTACAACTTTACTTCAAAAAATAATCTCTATCAATGATTTTAATCGTGTAGAACTTATATGTGAAAATAAGGATAAAAACTTTTATTTTCAAAATGATTTTATAGAAGATGGCGTAGGAATGTTTAAAATTAAATGGTAAATGATTATTTCAGAAAAATGAAAGTTGTTTTTATGCTACATTTCTTTAAGTGGTTAAAAGGTAAAAATATTATTTTGAATTTTCAATATTTATTCGGTTTATAAAAGGTACTTAATCTTTTGATAGATTAAGTATGTTTTTTATACATGTAATAATAAAAGAATATTAATATTATTTTGAAGTAGACTATTACTGGAGGTACTATGTAACGATGGATGAAAATTTATACAATCAGACTTTATTAAAAATAAAACAACTATTATCGATAACACCTTTAAAAAGAATAAATACAAAAGGTATGTCTAGTAAGGAAAAAAGTGAAAAAATTATTGAATTAGAAGATGAAATAAGAGTTTTAAAAATAAGATTATCTGTTATTGAAAGTGTTTACAAAAGATATATAAATGGTTTAATAGAAAGTAAAGGAAGGATGGAAGGGGAATTATTAGCTAATCCAATATTAACATTACCAAGTGGAAATCAAATTCAATTTAATTCGTTAAGTGAACAACAATTACAATATTTAGAAAGCTTATCACAACAAAAAAGAAAATAATTATATACGAAATGTTATTATAAAGTAAATATATCATAAGAAATATATTTATTTTTTTATTATGTAATTTACTTTGAATTTAATTTTTTAGATTAATGTTTACAAATACAATTGTTCGTGGTAAAATTAAGATATATAAAAATGAGGTGTTTTATGTATTCATATATTAAAGGTGTTATAACAATGGTTGAACCTAGTTATGTTGTACTAGAAAATAATGGAATAGGTTACATGATATTTGTCGCTAATCCTTACTTATATAAATTAAACGAAGAAGTTTTAATTTATTTGTATCAGCAAATAAGGGAAGACGAAAATACGTTATATGGATTTAAAAATAAGGAAGAAAAAGATTTATTTTTAAAATTAATCAGTGTTAAAGGTTTAGGATGCAAGATGGCACTTCCTATGCTTAGTGGTGATAATAAGGATAGTATTTATTCTGCAATTGAAAGTGGAAACGTTAATTACCTAAAAAAGTTTCCTAAAATAGGTGATAAAGTAGCAAGACAAATTATACTAGATTTAAAAGGAAAACTTGAGTTGGATACAAATTCAAATAAACAAGATTTTACTAATCTTACCGAAACTTTAAAATCTTTAGGCTATAAACCTGTTGATATAAAAAGAATTTTACCAAATATTGATGTTAATAAAACACTTGAGCAGCAGGTTAAAGAAGCGCTAAAATTATTACTTAAATAGATGAAAGGATATTGTTATGGATAATAGAATAATCACATCTGAAAAACTAAAAGAAGATGGTTTTGAGGCGACTATAAGACCTCAAACAATTGATGAGTATATTGGACAAAAGGACATAAAAGAAAACATTAGAATTTTTATGTCCGCTGCTAAAATGCGCGGGCAAGCACTTGATCACGTTCTTTTGTATGGACCTCCAGGGCTTGGTAAAACAACAATGGCGTATGTAATTGCAAATGAAATGGGTGCAAACATTAAAACTGCATCTGGTCCTACCATTGAAAAATCAGGCGATTTAGCGGCAATATTATCCTCTTTGGATGAAGGGGATGTACTATTTATTGATGAGATACATAGAATTCCAAGGTTTGTTGAGGAAATACTTTATTCTGCGATGGAAGATTTTACTTTGGATATAATAGTTGGAGGGGAAGGCTCTAACCGAAATTTACGAATTGATTTACCTCATTTTACTTTGGTTGGTGCAACAACAAGAGCAGGAGATTTATCAGCACCGTTAAGGGATCGTTTTGGAATCGTTGCGAAACTTAATTACTATACTGAAGAAGAAATAACTAAAATTATTAAAAGAAGTGCAGGAGTACTTAATTTGGTAATAGATGATGAAGCAGCAAAAGAACTTGCTAATAGATGTCGTAGAACTCCTAGAATAGCTAATAGATTACTTAAAAGAGTAAGTGATTTTGCCTTGGTAAAAGGTGATGGAACTATAACGCTTGATATTACAAAATACGCTTTAGATTCTCTTAAAGTAGATAAACTTGGACTTGATGAAGTGGACTATGAACTTTTAAAAACCATCATATATAAGTTTAATGGTGGACCGGTTGGAATTGAAGCGATTGCAGCATCAATTGGTGAAGAAGTATCAACCATAGAAGACGTATGTGAGCCTTATTTATTACAAATTGGCTATTTAAAAAGAACTCCAAGAGGAAGAATTGTAACGGACGTTGCTTATAGACATTTAGGAATAGATAAAAATCTTGGTTGTAAATAATTGATATTTTATAAAAAATAATTTATAATAGGTACTTGTTTAGAGTACCTATTTTTTAAAAGGAGTGATTTTTTTGAAAACCGATGATTTTGATTATTATTTACCTAAAGAGTTAATTGCTCAAACTCCTTTAATAAAAAGGGATTCTTCAAGGATGTTGGTATTAGATAAAAATACTGGCAAATATGAGGATAAGCATTTTACTGATTTAATTGATTATTTAAATGAAGGAGATACTATTGTATTAAATGATACAAAGGTTATTCCGGCAAGATTAATTGGGCATAAAGCTGAAACAGGTGCGGTAATTGAAGTTTTGATGTTAAAAGACTTAGGAGATGATGAATGGGAATGTTTAACTAAACCTGCAAAAAGAATAAAGTTAGGTACAATAGTTAAGTTTTCTCAAGAATTATTTTGTAAGTGTACGTATGTTGGTAGTGATGGAATAAGAAGGTACAAATTTATTTATAATGGAATTTTTTTAGAAATATTAGATAGATTGGGTCAAATGCCATTACCTCCTTATATAACTGAAAAATTAGAGGATAAAAATAGATATCAAACGGTATATGCCAAAAATCCAGGAAGTGCAGCTGCTCCAACTGCTGGGCTTCATTTTACTAATGATTATATGGAAAAATTAAAACAAAAGGGAGTAAATATAGCATATGTTACTTTACATGTTGGTCTTGGAACTTTTAGACCGGTTGCGGTTGAAGATGTAACAAAGCATGAAATGCACTCAGAATATTTTATTATAGATGAAAAAACTTCTAATTTATTAAACGATACGAAAGCTAAAGGTAATAGAATTATAGCAGTTGGTACCACTACTACAAGGGTTTTAGAAACAGTAGCGGATAGTTATGGTAAGTTTAAAAAACAATCTGGAAACACTAAGATATTTATCTATCCAGGATATAAATTTAAAGGTATAGATGGTCTTTTAACAAATTTTCATTTACCTAAATCAACTTTAATAATGTTAGTTAGTGCTTTAGCAGGAAAAGAAAACATATTAAATGCGTATAATTATGCTGTAAAAGAAAAATATAGGTTCTTTTCTTTTGGAGATTGTATGTTAATTAAATAGGAGGCAATATGCGAAAAAAAGCTTTGAATAAAAAGTTGTATAAACTTGATTTAAGTAGTGATAGTGATTTGTGTAATGTAATAAAGCAAAATGAGGAACAAATTTCTTTTTTTGAAAATAAATGCTTGGAGCTTGAAAAAAACTATAATTATCATGTGAATAATATTAATAGTGTTTTAAGATATATTTATGAATGTGGTTTGTCAAATGAACGAGAATATAAAATATTAAGTTTTTTGGCCGTTAAAGAAAATAAATTATTTTTGAAAGTTGTATTTTCATATCTTGATAGATTAACTACTATTATAAAAGATTATCCGTTAGATTTTAAAACTATGATGATGCAAAAAATAGATTCTCTTAAAGAATCTATATATGAAATAGAAAAAGTAAGATCTTTGTATTCTAAAAACTTTATTGACAAGTGTGCATTTGATGTTAAACAGGATAAAATATTAAAAATTCAAAAACGTATAAAAAGAGGTATTTATGAAAATAAAATATGAATTAATAAAAAATAATAAAAATGATGAAAATGTAAGATTAGGTATTCTTAATACTAATCATGGAAGTTTTGAAACTCCTATGTTTATGCCAGTAGGAACACTTGCAAACGTTAAAACCCTAATGCCAGAGGAGTTAAAAGCTTGTGGATCAGCTGTTGTACTTTCCAACACTTATCATTTATGGTTAAGACCCGGAGAAGATATTGTTAAAAAAGCTGGGGGGTTAAATAAGTTTATGAACTACGATGGCCCAACGCTTACTGATTCAGGAGGTTTCCAAGTTTTTTCTTTAGCTAAACCAAAGGATATAACCGAAGAAGGGGTTAAGTTTAAAAGTCATATAGATGGTAAAAATTTGTTTTTAACACCAGAAAAATCTATTGAAATACAAAATAAATTAGATTCTGATATTGCCATGAGTTTTGATGAATGTGCTCCTTATCCGTCAACTAGAGAATACATCGAAAATTCGATGAGAAGAACTCTTCGTTGGGCAAAAAGAGGTAAAGATGTTTTTAACAATCCAAATCAGTCTTTATTTGGAATAGTTCAAGGTGGTGAGTTTGAAGATTTAAGATATGAAAGTGCAATTGAAACCGTAAAAATGAATTTTGATGGTTATGCGGTTGGTGGAACATCAGTTGGAGAGCCTAAGGATGTTATGTATAACATGATTAGTTATGCTACCAAATATTTGCCAAAAGATAAGCCAAGATATTTAATGGGAGTTGGGGAACCAATTGATATATTAGAAGGTGTATCAAGGGGTATTGACATGTTTGATTGTGTTTTACCAACTAGAATAGCAAGACATGGAAATTGTTTTACTAAAACTGGTAAAATAAATATTAAAAATGCGAAATATAAAGAAGATTTTTCTTCTATTGAAGAAGATTGTGATTGCTATACTTGCACTCATTTTACTAAAGCTTATGTAAGACATTTAATTATAGCAGGGGAAGTTAATGGCGGTAGGCTTCTTTCTATTCATAATATAAGATTTTTAATAAAACTTATGGAAGATATTAGAAAATCAATTAGGGAAGATAGATTTGAAGATTTTAAAAAATCATTTATTAATAGTTATAAAAACGATGGAAAAAATTAAATTCCATCGTTTTCTTCTTTTAGGTTTTTTTCTAATATTCCACCTAAGATACTAAATAATAAAATTATTATATAATATATTAAACTCGATAATTTAAAATTAATTTTAAATACTAATAAAGATAGTATAGCCATTATTATAAAAAAAGCTATAAAGTATATTATCCCGTTTATTATACCTTTATATTTCATTTCTTTAGAAAATAAAACGGATCCAGTAAAAATTCCTACAATACTTACTAGATATAATAAGATGTTATTTATTTTACTACTTGTTATATTAAAATAATAAAGTATACTTGAAAATAGGGTTCCAACAATAATTATTCCAACTGTGTATAATGCTGGAATTAAGTACTTTTTCATTTGCTTCACCTCTAATAAAATATATTACATGAATATAAAAATATGATTATAATCATAATATTAATGGTGATAAAATGGAATTTTTAATAATTATTATTAAGACGTTTTTTATATATCTTTTAGTAGCTTTTATTTTTAGAATAATGGGAAAAAGAGAAGTAGGTCAACTTGGTACATTTGATTTGGTGGTGTTTATTTTAATCGCGGAATTAGTTGCAATGGCAATTGAACATAAAGAAAATTTTTTGTTCAATTTAGTACCCGTTGTTATTCTTGTTATTTTACAAATTTTAATATCTAAAGTATCTTTAAAAAATAGTAAATTTAGAAGATTTATTGATGGTAAACCAGTTGTTATTATAAAAAAAGGAGTAATTGATTTTAAGAATATGGTAGAGCAACGATACACATTAGATGATTTATTATTACAATTAAGAGAAAAAGATGTAAGAAGTATTGATGAGGTAGAATATGCTATTTTAGAAATTAATGGAAAGCTATCGGTTTTTAAAAAAGATGATAAAAAGGATAAGAAAACATATCCTTTACCTATAATTTTAGATGGAGAAGTTCAGTTTGATAATTTATACAATATTGGTAAAAGTAAAAGGTGGCTTTTAAATACATTAACTGATAAGAAAATAATGGTAGAAGAGATATTTTATGCTTTTTCCAAAAATAATGAATTATTTATAATAAAAAATAGTGAATTAGATGATAAAAAAGCTTTTTAGCTTTTTTCTTTTTTTCTAAAAAATAACATTATTGTTTAATAAAAATATATGTGTTATAATTTATAAGGAATATAAGGGAGGTTAATCATGGACGAAAAAGATAATGATATAAAACAGGCTATTGATAGTATTTTTGGCGATGATATTTTAGAGATAGAAAGTAACGATAATTCTTTAAAAAATGATAATAATGGTACTGATATTAATTTAAAAACTAGTACTTTTAATAGTACGAATACTATAGAAAAAAAAGATGACACAAAACAGTCAAGTATTAAGGATTCAGTAACTATTAATCAAGAAGATAAGATTTTGCTTACTTCTAATAATGTTTCTAAAGAAACTTCTTTAACTACAGTTAACAAAGAAGAAAATGATTATTCTAAAAGTATAGATACTTTAATTGTTAACCAAGAAGAAAAAAAAGAAAAAACCTCTTTTAATAAAAATATTATATTTTATTTTATAATAGGATTTGTTATAGGACTTATTCTTATATATATAATTGTAGGGACTGTTTCTGGAAAACAAAAAGTTGTTAATTGTTCTTATAATGCTGAGGATACAGGATATAAAGTTACTGATGAATATAAGATAAAGTATAAAAATGATTCAATATTATATGTTGAATATTTATATAATTATATAGCTAAAACAGATGAGTATAAATCCCAAATAGAGTATGTCAAAGAAGAAAAAATTCCAGTTATAATTAATTCAAATGGAATGAGTGGTTTTACTTATATTTATGAAACGGGTGATACATTTTTTAAAGTTAATGGGTATTTAGATTTTACTTTATTTGATTATGAAAAAATAAAAAAACTTAATCAAAAAGTTACTCCGATAAGTTATTTTAATATCGATCCTAATCCTAGTTTTAAAGCATTACAAAAAAATTTGGAAAAAAATGGTTATGAATGCACTAGTAGCAAATAAAAATATTTAAATAATAAAAAATATGGTATAATACAAAGCAAAGGAAGTGTTAATTTTGAGAGAATTAAGTGAACAAGAGCTAGTTAGAAGAGAAAAATTAAAAAAAATAAAAGAACTTGGTATAGATCCTTTTGGTCATTCTTTTAAAAGGACTGCATTAGCAATTGAAATAAAAGAAAAATATAAAGATGTTAGTCGTGAAGATTTTGAAAACATAAACGATGTTTATACGGTGGCTGGTCGAATAATGTTTATTAGAAAAATGGGAAAGGCATCTTTTTTTTCCATTAAGGATAAAACAGGACTTATTCAGATATATATATCAATAAATGACATCGGTGAAGATAATTATAACTTATTTAAAAGTGCTGATTTAGGTGACATTGTTGGAGTTTCTGGAAAGGTTATGAAAACTAATACGGGAGAAATAACTATTAAATGTTTAGAATATACTCATTTAGTAAAGGCTTTAAAACCATTACCAGAAAAGTTTCATGGTTTAACGGATAAGGAAGAAAGATATAGAAGACGTTATGTTGATTTAATCATGAACGATGATGCAAGAAAAGTTGCTTTTATGAGACCTAAAATTATTAGGTGCATACAAAACTTTTTAGATAAAAAGGGTTTTTGTGAGGTTGAAACCCCGATTTTAACAACTCTTTTAACTGGTGCCTCAGCAAGACCTTTTGTTACACATCATAATACACAAGATTTAGATATGTATTTAAGAATAGCTTTGGAGCTTAATTTAAAAAGGCTATTAGTTGGTGGTATGGAAAAAGTATATGAAATTGGAAGAACTTTTAGAAATGAAGGAATGGATCCTCAACATAATCCTGAGTTTACTATGATGGAAATATATGAAGCTTATTCTGATTTAGAAGGAATGATGGACTTAACTGAGGAAATGTATCAAACTATAGCTAAAGAAGTTTGTGGTAAAACAACTTTTAACTACTTAGGACATGAAGTTAATTTGGATGGAAAGTGGAAAAGAGTTTCTATGGTTGATGCAATAAAAGAACAAACGGGAATTGATTTTAAGAAAAAAATGACTGTTGATGAAGCTCTTAAATTAGCTAGTGAACATGATATAGAAGTTCAGGAACATGAAAAAACAGTTGGACATATTATTAATTTATTTTTTGAAAAATATGTTGAAGAAACTCTTATTCAGCCAACGTTCTTGTATGGACATCCAATAGAAATATCACCACTTACTAAGAAAAATCCTGATGATCCAAGGTTTGTTGATAGATTTGAATTATTTATATCTGGGCATGAGTGTGCTAACGCATATACAGAGTTAAATGATCCAATTGATCAATTAGAAAGATTTGAATCTCAATTAAAAGAAA
This sequence comes from uncultured Bacilli bacterium, assembly GCA_947589105.1. Classification (GTDB taxonomy): domain Bacteria; phylum Bacillota_I; class Bacilli_A; order RF39; family UBA660; genus Aphodocola. The sequence goes on from CANQBL010000002.1 coordinate 134,680, forward strand.
AAGAACTTGGAAATGAAGAAGCCAATGATATTGACATGGATTTTGTTGAGGCTTTAGAATACGGAATGCCTCCAGCAGGCGGTATAGGATACGGAATAGATCGTTTAATAATGCTATTTACTGAGCAATCATCTATTAGGGACGTTTTATTATTTCCTTTGATGAAACCGTTGGACTAGTTTAATAAATTTTAATAAGTTTAAAAAGTGCTAAAAAATGGATTCTTAAAATTAGAAATATTAGGAAATTTGTATAAATTTCGCTGGTAGCATTAAAATAAGCTAATAATTTGGTATAAAAAGGAGTTTTAATATTGAAAATTTTAAAGAAAATATTATTATAATATTAATAGTTTATTTATAAGTTCAATCTATATTTTATTACATATTAATTTTGGAAATGAGCCTAAAATATTAGGTATGGGTTTTAGTGAATCTAATAATTTAATTAGAAATATTATGGGAATACCCAAAACATATACTACTTACGAGGGTGTAAGTCCATGGTTTTTATTAGAAGTTATTATAAAGGTAATTATAGCAATTATTTTAATTATGGATTTAAAAAGAATTAATAAGTCTTAATTAATTTGTTAAAGTACCAACTAAGCAAATTATAATGAATTTTCATATTTTTTCAATGAAACCTGAAAATGAAAGAAAAATTAAAAGAAAGTTTTTTCTTTCTTTTTTTTGTTTGTTTTATTTATTAATTATGATATAATTAACGTGTATTATAATAAGTATTAAGGAGTAATTATATGTTTATTGGAGTTTATAATGCATCTGTTGTGTTAACTTATCTTGGCCTTTCATTTTCTGTGGTAGGTATGTCATTAGCTTTTTTAGGATTTATTCCGCAAGCTATTATGTGTCTTATTTTATCAGGTGTATGTGATATGTTTGATGGTACGGTAGCAAGGTCTTGTAAAAGAACGGAGATGCAGAAAAAGTTTGGAGTGCAAATTGATTCTTTAGTAGATACTGTCTCTTTTGGAGTTTTCCCAGTTGTACTTGGAATATGTATGGGATTTACTAGTAGAATAAATATTGTTATATACGTAGTATATGTTTTGGCTGCAGTTATAAGGCTTGCTTATTTTAACGTGTTAGCAGAAGAAAAAAGTGTTTTGCATAAAAAAGAAAAAATATTTTATTATCAAGGTTTACCTGTTACTAGTATAGCAATTATATTGCCTTTTACTTATAATTTGTATTTTTTTAAACCTATCGTTTTTATAAGAGCTTTTCCATTAGTACTACTTGTAACCGGAATTTTATTCGTACTTAATTTTAAGATTAAAAAGCCGACTGGTATATGGTTTGTTATTTGCTCTATATTAGCGGTAATTGAAATAGCTATCATATCTGCATCAATGTTATGGTAAAAAAGTTAACAAACGATAATTCAGAAAAAGGATTATCGTTTTTGTACAATTCAAAAGTTGGAAGATTAATTTTAAAACCATTAGTTGCAAATAAATTTATAAGTAACTTTGTTGGATGGGTTTTAGATAGAAAAATATCTTGTGTAGGAATAAAACCTTTTGTAAGAAAAAATAATATAAAAATAGATGATTATGAAAAAAAGAGATATGATAGTTTTAATGATTTTTTTATACGTAAAATAAAACCTGAAAAACGGGAAATAATAATGGATGAAGATGTTTTTATATCCCCTTGTGATTCTAAACTTATAGCTTATAAAATAAATGAAAAAACGATATTTAACGTAAAAAATACGGCTTATGATGTTTTTTCTCTTACAAATAATAAAAAAATATCTAAAGAGTTTAAAAATGGTTATGCTCTTGTTTTTAGGCTATCGCCAGCTGATTATCACAGATATTATTTCGTTGATGATGGTGTTGTATTAGAAAAATATAAAATAAATGGTAAGTTTCATACGGTTAATCCTATCGTATATGATAAATTTGAGGTTTTTAAAGAAAATACTAGAGAATGTACTTTGTTGCAAACTAAAAATTTTGATAAATTATTATACATTGAAGTAGGAGCTTTATTAGTTGGTAAAATTAATAATCATGATATTAAAAAATTTAATAAAGGTGATGAAAAAGGTTTTTTTATGTATGGAGGGTCTACGGTTATTATTTTAGTAAAAAAGAATATAATTGGTCTTGATAAAAAAATACTTAAAAATTCTAAATTTGGTTATGAAACAAGTGTTAAACTAGGAGAAAAAATTGCAAAAAGACTATAAATAATATTTTTAATTAAAAAATATTGTGTTATCATAATAATAAAAGGAGTGATACTAATGCAGGATTCCGAAAATAAAGAAAATATAAATAATTCTGAAGAAAATAATAAAATACCAGTCGAGGCTGATAACGTAACAAGAGAAATTAACTTGGATGAGTTGTATGATGGAGCTGTTAATAATACGGTTGTAATAGATCCTGTAACTAATGATGAAATTTTACTTTCTTCTAAAAAACCTAATTATACACTTATTGGAATTGTTTTAGCTATCCTTATTTTGCTTGTTTTATATTATGTTAATAATAAAACAGATTTTGGTAGAACAACTAAAGATGTTGAACCTAAAACAACTACTCATAATGTTATTAGTACTGAAAATAATGAGGTTAAAGACGGGGTTTTAACATGTACTTATAATTCAAAAAGTGATGCGGAAACACAAATGGTAACTTTTGTTGCTAATTATAAAAATAGTGTTGTAATTAATAGTAATTTTAATTATGTTGTTATATCTAACATAGATATTACTTCGGCGGTTGTTGAAGATTTGAAAAATCAATATGAAAATTTTTATATAAATAATGCAGCGGTTATTGGTAATAACATAACTTATGAAAAAAATGAAAAAGGTTTTACTTTTAATGCACAAACGGATTATAATTTTTCTGATTTTGATAAAGTTATATTTAACGAAGGGCAAACGATACTATATGTTAAACCAACAAAAACTGATACGTACGAAACTCTTCAAAATGCGTATATAGAAAAAGGATTTAACTGTGTTGTTTCTAAGGATTAATAAATGAAAGAGAAAAATAATAAAAATGATTTAAAAAATCTTGTTATCGTAATGATAATCTTTGACGTTATTGCATTACTAAACCTTGTTTTACAAATATATTTAAAAGATGTTTCTTATTCATCTTATGTAGTTCTTATATTAAGTAATATAGTAGTTTTTACAACTTATAAATATAATAAAAAATCATAAAACGATGAGGTTCATTTGCTTTATGATTTTTTATTTATTTCTTTTAATACTATTATTAAAACTAATAAAGTAGTAATTATTATTCCTGTTATCATTGAAAATATTAATGAATTCATGCCAAATCCTAGAAAACCACTTATAAAAAGTACTCCATATTTTAATATGGTAGATATTAATGATACATAAAATAATTTATTAGTTTTTCCCATAGCTTGTATTGCAGCAGATAAGGAAGGTTGCATGTATAATATTATAAAAAAAGGTCCAACTAAATATATATAATTAACACCAAAACTAACACCGTATATAATATTTAAAATTTTATCTGGAAAAATCAATATTACTGACAAGCAAAATATTCCAACTATTATTGAAAAAATTATTAATTTTAATAATTTATTATTAAATTCTTGATATTTTCTATTAGTATAAGCTTTTGTTATATTTGGTAGTAGCGCTGATGCAATAGACATCATAAAAAAAGAGGGCATGGATAAAAGGGGAATTATATATGAATTTATTATTCCGTACTCTAGTGTTATATAATTTGATGAATAACCATTTTTAACGAGTACGTAGGTTAATAATATAGGTTCTAAAAAAAAGCCTAATGAGGATATAAGTCTTACTAAAGTAGTTGGTAAAGATATTTTTATTATATCTTTAATTATTATTTTATCAATTGTAACCTTTTGCTTTTTTACATATTTTTTAATTGCTTTATTCATTATTATATAACTTGATGTTTCTGTTATTATATTAAATAATATGATTGTTATTACTGCAATTATATTTGATTTTGCAATCGCTATTGGTAATATTGTTATTATCAAAAATATTTTTATTAATTCTTCAATTACGTTTGCTATGGATGCTGGTAGCATTTTTTCTTTTCCGTGTAAAAAACCTCTTTGAATACTGGTTACAGTAATAAAAGGAATGATAAAAATAATTGAAATAATTGCTTTATATAAAATTTCATTATGTAACATTCTTGCTATTGTTTTGGAAAATAATAATATTAATATCATCATTAAAATATTAATTATAAAACCGGTAGCATAAGCGGAAATTAGTAATTTCTTATTATCGTATTTATTTTCAGCGGACAATTTACTAATTGATATTGGAAAAGAAAACTGGCAAATGGAAATAATTAACATAAAAGTAGGTGTTATAAGAGTGTAAAGACCGACTATGTTAACACCAGCTTGTCTTGTGTATATTATTTTTCCTATCATTCCTATCAATTTAGCAATAGCACCTGATACTATTAAAATAAATATGTTTTTTATAAGTACGTTATTTTTTAATTTATTCATGATAAATTATATGGAAAAAAACCGTTATAATTTACTATAATTTGTTTTTAATTATGACTATTTTTTTTCTTTTTATCTTTGATTTTAGGAATATATGTTATATAATTATTAATAGAGTTAATAATTATATTAATTATCACAATTTATAAAAGAAGGATGGTAAAGATGAAAAAGAAATTTATAAAACGATTATTGATATTTTTAGCTAGTATTATTTTACTTAGTTTAGTTTACATACCATTATTTAATGATATGAAATTTGGACTTGATCTAAAAGGCGGTTTTGAGGTTTTATACCAAGTAAAAAGAAGTGATAGTAAAAAACTTACGTCAGAGGATATGAAAAGTACGTATGACGTAATTAAAAGAAACGTGGATTCTCTTGGGGTAGCTGAACCTGAAATAACGATGGAAGGTAAAGATAGAATTCGTGTTAAATTAGCGGGTGTAACAGATATAGAAAACGCAAGGAAAGTTTTGTCAAACGTTGCAAACATATCTTTTAGAGATACGTCTGATAAACTTTTAATGGATTCCAGCGTTATAAAAGGAGCAAGACTTTCATATGATGAATCTGGGAAACCAGCTATTTCTCTTTTAGTAAAAAATAAAGAAAAGTTTTTAGAAGCAACAACTTTAGTAAGTCAAAAACAAAATGGTAATAACGTAATGGTTATATGGTATAACTTTGAAAATGGTGTTAATTCCTATACTAAAGATAGAGAAACTTGTGGTATACAAGGAAGTGTTTGTTTATCTGCTGCTACTGTAAGTCAAGGCTTTTCTAGTGATGTTATTATAACTGGTAACTTTACCAAGGAGGAGGCTGAAGGACTAGCAACAAGTATTAATGCTGGTTCTATAACTACAAAATTAACAGAAATATCATCGCAAAACGTTAATGCCTCTTATGGTCAAGGAGTTTTATCTAAAACTCTAGCTGCTGGTGTAATAGGAATGCTATTAGTTATTATAATGATGAGTCTATTATATAAATTTGCAGGATTTATTGAAGGTATAAGTTTGTTATTATATATGTTATTAGTAATGGGTATATTTTGGTTAATTGGTGGAGTTTTAACATTACCTGCAATAGCTGCTTTGATTCTTGGTATTGGTATGGCTGTTGATTCTTGCGTTATTACTAACGAGAGAATAACAGAGGAACTTTCTTTTGGAAAAAGCTTAAAAAATGCATATGAAACTGGAAATAGCTATTCATGGAGTTCAATATTTGATGCTAATGTAACAACTTTAATAGTAGCTATAGTTTTATTTGTTTTAGGAGAAAGCCAGGTTAAAGGTTTTGCAACCATGCTTATTATAACTATTTTTTCAACTATGTTTATAATGGTATTCTTAAATAGAAAAATATTAAAATCATTTGTTAATACTGAATTTTTTAATAAAAAACCAAATTCTTTTATAAGGTTAAAAAAACAAATATTAAATAAAATGGAAGACAAAAAGTTTGATTTTATGAGTTTAATAAAAAAATGTTTTATTATTACAGCTTTATATCTTATAATTGGAATCGTAATTTTAGTTTTAAAAGGTTTTAACTTAGGAATAGATTTTAGAGCAGGTACTGATGTTACTATAAAAGCAGAAAATATAAATGTATCTAATATAAAAGATGATTTTAATAAATTGGGTTATGATATTGTAACTGTTACTAAACAAGAAAATGATGAGGTATACGTTAAACTTAATAACGAGTTAAAAGAAGAAGGAATTAATAAGGTAAATAGATATTTTAAAAATAAATATAACGCAACTACTTTAGTTAACGTAGTAACTAACATAGTAAAACAAGAATTAGTTAAAAATGCAATTTATTCAGTATTAATTGCTATGATTGCAATAATAATTTATATATCATTTAGGTTTAAATTTAGTTATGCAATTTCATCTATTCTTGCTTTAACTCATGATGTATTATTTGTTATGATATTATTTTCTTTACTTAAGATAGAAGTTAACGTAATATTTATTGCGGCATTATTAACAATAATTGGATATTCAATAAATAATACTATTGTAGTATTTGATCGGGTAAGAGAAAATATTAGTAATAAAAAAGGAAAATTAAAAGAAAGTGAATTAAAAGAAGTTGTTAATAAAAGTATTAATGAGACGATAACCCGTTCAATATATACGACTATTACTACTATAATTCCAGTAGTTTGTTTAATGATTTTAGGTTCAAAAAGTATATTACCATTTAATATTGCTTTAATAATTGGTCTTGTAGCTGGGTTATATTCTTCGGTATTATTAGCAGGACAATTATGGTTTTCAATTGAAAAACGACGAATTAATAAATAAAAATTATAATTCCTATGGAAAGGCTGATTTAAATGTATCAAAAGGAAGAAGCTTATACGCTTGATGATCTATTATTAAAAGTAAGTAGTTATATAAAAAATGAAGAAGATATTAAACTTATTAAAAAAGCGTATAATTTTGCTAGTAAGGCTCATGCTGGCCAGCTTAGATTAACTGGCGATGATTATATGTTACATCCACTTAATGTAGCTTTTATATTAACTGAAGTATATGCGGATAGCCAAACACTTGCAACCGCACTTTTACATGATGTTATTAATTTTACGGATACTAAACTTGAAGATGTGGAAAAAGAATTTGGCTCTGAGATAAGTGAATTAGTAGATAGTATATCAAGAATTAATAAGTTATCATTATCTGCAGATAATGAAGCTTTAGTTTCTTATCATAAAAAAATTTTAGTAGGTTTATCTGGTGATGTACGTATAATAATACTTAAAATAGCTGATAGATTACATAATATGAGAACATTATGGGCTTTACCTGAAGGAAAAAGAAAAGAAAAAGCAAAAGAAACTTTAGAAATATTAGCACCAATTGCCCATCGTTTAGGAATAAATCATATAAAAAGTGAGTTAGAAGATTTATCTTTAAAATATTATAAGCCAGACGTTTATAATGACATATTAGAAAAATTAAGTGAATCAAGGCAAGAACTTGATAAATCTGTTGATGTAATGATGCAAAGTGTTTCTAAGATTTTATCTGATAATAATATTCCTCATGAAATGAAGGGTAGAACAAAGAGTGTATATAGTATATATAATAAATTAAATAAGGGAAAATCTTTTAATGAAATATATGATATTTTAGCATTAAGATTCTTAGTTAATACTGAAGCTGAGTGTTATTTATCTTTAGGACTTATTCATGCAAAATATAAACCAGTACCTAAAAGGTTTAAAGATTATATTGCAAGGCCAAAAACTAATGGATATCAATCTCTTCATACTACTGTTTTTGGCGTTGATGGTAAGCTATTTGAAATTCAAATTAGAACTCATGAAATGGATAAAATTGCAGAGTATGGTTTTGCATCCCACTGGTCATATAAAGAAAATGGTGTTAATAAAGTTAATGAAATGGAGCAAAAACTAAAGTCTTTTAGGTCAATTATAGAGTTAAATGAACAACAAGTTGAAGGAGAAGAATTTGTTAACACCGTTAAAAACGAGGTTTTTAATTCAAATAATATATATGTTTATACTCCAAAAGGTGATGTTTTTGAGCTTCCTTTTGGTTCTACTCCAATCGATTTTGCTTATCGGGTTCATACTTCAATAGGTCATCAAATGGTAGGAGCTTTAGTAAATGGTAATATTGCACCTTTAGATTATAAATTAAAAGATGGTGACATAATAAAAATAAACACAAATAAAAATAGTAAAGGGCCATCTAAAGAATGGTTAAACATTGCTTATACAACTGGTGCAAAAAGCAAAATAAAGGCATTTTTTAGTAAAATAGATAAAGATGAATTAATTTTAGAAGGTAAGGAACTTCTTCTTAAAACGATAAGAAGAAAAAAGCTTTCAATAAACGAAATTTTAGGACAAGATAATATTTCTTTAATATTAGACGAACTTGGGTTAAATTCTGAAAATGATTTATATTATGAAATAGGTATAGGAAAATATAATCCTACGCAAATTATCAAAATGATAATTGGTGATAAACAAGAAAAAAATATTATTGATAAGGTTCTTAAGTATTCCTCTAAACAAATGGAAGCAACTGGTGATATAATAATCGATGGAATGGATGATTTAAAAGTAAGTTTTGGAGGTTGTTGTAAGCCTATTAAAGGGGATCAAATAGTTGGATATATATCAAAGGGTAAAGGAATTACTATTCATCGTAGTAATTGTTATAATATTTGTGATGGCAACGAAAGAATAATAAATGTTAAGTGGAATTTTAATAGTTCTAAAAAATATGTTACTAATATTTTAATTTATGCAGAAAAAAAGGATAATTTACTTTTGGATATTATTTCTAAAACAACTTCATTAAACATTGGAATTAAAAGTGTAAATACCATAAGTAATGTGGATTATAATGTTTTTGATATTGATATTTTAATTGAAGATACTGAAAAATTAAGTAAATATATTACTGTTATAGAACAACTTCCTTATGTAACATCGGTAGAAAGAGGTAATAAATAATGCGAGTAGTTGTTCAAAGGTGTAAAAATGCAAATGTTTTAGTTGATAACAAGGTAATTGCATCTATTAACAAGGGTTATTTACTTTTGGTTGGTTTAACAATTGATGATGATTATGAAGTAATCAAAAAAATGGCAAAAAAAATTATAAATTTAAGAATTTTTGAAGATGAAATGAAAAAAATGAATTTAGATATAAAAAGTGTTAACGGGGACATTTTATCAGTATCTCAATTTACACTTTATGCAAAACTAGATGGTAGAAGGCCATCATTTTCCAAGGCTATGGAATATGATAAAGCAAAAAAGTTATATGATGTTTTTAATAAAGAACTGGAAAACTATGGTATAAAAGTTAAAACTGGAAGATTTGGTTCTAATATGATGGTTAATTTAGTAAATGATGGTCCGGTTACTATAATTGTTGATAGTGAGGAATTATAATGAAAAAAAATATTAATTATAAAAGTTTAAATATTTTACTTATCTTAGGAATTATATATTTATTATTTTTAATGAGAAATTTATGGATTGGTGCAGTATCTAAAATAATCGATATTGTTTTACCTTTTATAATTGCTTTTGGAATATCATATGTTTTGTATCCGTTTTTAAAAGTTTTAACGAATAAGAAAATACCAAAAGTTATTGCCATATTTATAATAGTAGTTTTTACATTATTAATAATTGGAATTACCACATATTATGTAGTGCCACTTTTCTTTAATCAGTTAATTAATTTATTATCAAACTTAGGAAAGGTTTCTTCTGATATTGCTTTTAAATATGGTATTGATACAAAGATATTAAATGATACTATAAATCTATATTCAAATAAGATTATAACCGGAATAGGAAAAGTTTTATCAAGTGGTTTATTTATTGGAATTTTAAGTAAATCAATTGATTATGTATCAAAAATAATAATAATATTTATTGTTTCAATTTATTTTTTAGCAGATATGGAAAAAATAAGGTATAAACTAAAAAAATATTTTATTAAATCTAGTTCTAAAAAATATCATTTAATTTCAAACATAGATAAAGAAATTACATCTTATTTAAAAGGTCTTGGAATATTTATGGTTATTCAGTTTTTTGAATACACATTATTATTTCTTATAATAGGACATCCTAACTTTTTGTTATTAGGTGTTCTTGCGTGTATAACTACTGTTATACCTTATTTTGGAGGTATTATAACCAACGTAATAGCACTTTTAATAGCTTCTGTTGTTTCGACTAAATTATTTATTTTAACTCTTATTATAACAATAGTTTTTCCAAATATAGATGGTTATATAATATCTCCTAAAATATATGGTAAAACTAATCAGTTACCTACATTACTTACTATTTTTGTAGTTTTTGCAGGAGGTGCGTTGTTAGGCTTTGTTGGAATAGTAATCGCTGTTCCTTTAACCATAATAATAATGTCAATAATAAAATCTTATAAAAGTGAGATTTCTGTTAAAATAAAAAAAGTTAAACAAAAAATGTAATTAAAAATTTTATTTTTTATTAAAATAATGTATAATATTAATATAAAGTAAATAAGGAGGTATATATGTTAGGATTAATTATTGTAATATCAATTATAGTTTTATTATTACTTTATGTAGTAAAAACCTATAATACTTTGGTAAGTTTAAGAAATAAGGTCAATGATCAGTGGTCTCAAGTTGATGTTGTTTTAAAAAATAGAAACGATTTGATTCCAAACGTAGTTGAAACGGTAAAAGGTTATGCAAAGCATGAAAAAGAAACTTTAAATGAGGTAATTGAAGCTAGAAATAAAGCTATTAATGCTACTAATAGTGTAGAAGAAATAAAAGCGGCAGGTGAGGTTTCACAAGCTCTTGGAAAATTATTTGCATTATCTGAAAGTTATCCTGATTTAAAAGCAAATCAAAATTTTATAAATTTGCAAGATAATCTAAAAGATATAGAAGAAAAGATTCGTTTTTCAAGGCAATTTTATAATGATACTGTTTTAACTTATAAAAATAAAATTGAAATGTTTCCATCAAATATAGTAGCTAACATATTTGGATTCAAACCAGCAGCTTTTTTTGAAGCGACTGATGAAGAAAGAAAAAACGTAGAAGTTAAATTTTAGTCTACTATCGTAGACTTTTTTTTAAGGAGTATAATTTAATATGTTGAAAATAAAAAGAATTTTATTATTAATCATTATTATGTTTGTTTTTCCTACCATTGTTAAGGCAAACTCTATTTCTAAAATAGATATGGATATATACTTAGATAAAAGTGGAAACGCACATGTAACAGAAGTTTGGAGTGCAAATTTAAATAAAGGTACAGAAGGGTATAAACCATATTATAATTTAGGAAATGCTAAAATAACGGATTTTAAAGTATCTGAGGATGGAAAAACTTATATGTATGATGATTACTGGAATGTAGATGCATCCTTTAGTGAAAAAGCTTATAAAAATGGTATAAATTATGTTTCTAATGGAGTTGAATTATGTTGGGGTATTTCATCTTATGGTTATCATAATTATGTTTTGAATTATACGATAGAAGGTTTTGTTGCAACAAATGCTGATTCTGATATGATATATTGGACACTTATTCCGTATGAATTATCTTCTAAACCAAGTGATGTTCATATAAAAATACATGGTGATGATTATTTTAATAGTAACACACCAGTATGGGGTTATGGAAATTATGGAGGTAGTGCTTACGTATATGATGGTTATATTGAAATGAATTCTGAGGGTACTTTAGAAAGTAATGAATACATGACTTTATTAGTTAAGTTTGATAAAGGTATGTTTAATACTTCTAATGTTATAGAAAATAATTTTGAATATTATCATAATATGGCACAGGAAGGTGCAAAAAAGTATAAAGAAAATGAAAAAATTGATTCAATTTTAGCATTTATTTTTATGTTTTTCCAATTTGGATTTTGGGCATTAATGATACTTATTTTTTCTAGGAGTATAAAAAAAGCTAATAACACAATTGGAAGTAAAGTACTTGAATTTGGTTCTGATGGTAAAAAGTTACCAAAAGACATACCTAACGTACGTGAAATACCATTTAACAAAGATATTTTTAGAACATTTTGGATTGCACAAGCTTATAAATTAGGTAAGAAAAAAACAGACTTTTTTGGAGCTATACTACTTAAGTGGTTAAAAGATGATAAAATAATGGTTAAAAAAGTAACACATGGAAGTTCAAAAAATAAAGATGCATTAGCAATTGATTTAACTAAAGAAGTAACTTTTGATCAAGAAGTAGAGCAAGAACTTTTTATCATGATGAAAGAAGCAAGCAAAGATGGTATATTAGAATCTAAAGAATTTGAAAAATGGTGTAATAATAATTATAACAAGATATTATCTTGGTTTGATAAAGTACTTGATGGTCAAACTCAAAAACTAATTGAAGAAGGTAAAATTACCATCACAGAAACTACTAATTTTAATATTTTTAAATCAAAAAAATACGTAGTTAATAAAAAAATGAAAGAAGATGCCATTAAATTAAAAGGACTAAAAAACTTTTTAGAAGAGTTTTCAAGAATAGATGATAAAGAGGCAATTGAAGTTAATATGTGGGAGTATTATTTAATATATGCTCAAATACTTGGTATAGCAGATAAAGTAGCTAAACAGTTTAAAAAATTATATCCTGAGTTATTAGAAAATAATAATTATGGTTATACGCTTAATGATATAATATTTATAAATATGCTAAGTTATAGTAGCATGAATACCGCAACATCTTCAATGCAAAGAGCTAGAAACTATTCTTCTGGTGGAGGAGGATTTTCATCTGGCGGAGGTGGAGGCGGTTCCTTCGGTGGCGGAGGAGGCGGAGGCGGTTTCCGCTAAAGTATAGTTGACTAAAATTAAAAAATATAATAGAATATAATTATGTTTTTAGTAAGAAGTGACAGCTTACAATAAAAATAAAAACAAGACAATTTTATTATTTGAATAAAGAGCACTTATGTGAAGTAGGGTGGCACCGTGGACTTAATAGTTCATCCCTATAAATGTAAGGCTTTTTTTATTTAGAAAAATACATATGGAGGATATTATGATAACAAAACCAAAAGGAACAAAAGATATTTACGGAATTGAAGCTAAAAAATGGCAATATGTTTCTAAAGTAATTGATGAGGTAATGGAAAAGTATAACTACGATTTTATACGTACACCTGTATTTGAATCTAGTGAATTATTTCATAGAGGTGTTGGACAAACAACTGATATAGTAACTAAAGAAACGTATGATTTTACTGATCGTGGTGGAAGAAATATGACTCTAAGACCTGAGGGGACAGCAGGTGTTGTAAGAAGTTATATTGAAAATAAAATGTATGGAAATGATAATAAACCAACGAAACTTTATTATAATATGCCAATGTATCGTTATGAAAGACCTCAAAAAGGAAGGTTAAGAGAACTTACTCAGTTTGGTATGGAAATACTTGGAACAGATGATCCAATGTCTGATGCTGAAATAATATCACTTGCAGTTAACATATATAAAATATTAGGATTAAAACAAATAAAGGTTAATATTAATTCTCTTGGGGATGAAATCTCAAGAAATAATTATAGAAATGCATTAATAAAATATTTTAGGCCACACATAAATGAATTATGTGAAGATTGTCATGAAAGATTAGAAAAAAATCCTCTTAGAATAATTGATTGTAAAGTAGATAAAGATAAAGAAGTAATGAAGATGGCTCCTAAAACAATTGATTATTTAAATGAAGAATCAAAACAAAGATTTGAAAAAGTAAAGGAATATTTAGAAGTTATGGGAATTGATTATGCAGTAGATCCTACGGTAGTAAGAGGTTTGGATTACTATAATCATACCGTCTTTGAAATAGAAGCTAAAGTAGAAGGCTTTGGTGCTCAAAATGTTATTGGTGGCGGTGGTAGATATAATTACATGGTAGAGCAATTAGAAGGACCAAAAACCGCTGCTATTGGATTTGCTTCAGGTTTTGATAGATTAATGCTTGCTTTAGAAAAAGAAAACATAGATATTTTGGTAAATAATAGCGTTGATTTGTTTTTACTTTACGTAAGTGAGGATGAAAAAAAATATGCAGCATATTTATTAAATGATCTTAGAATGCATGGTTTTATTGTTGAAACTGATTATTTAAATAGAAACTTAAAATCACAATTTAAGCAAGCAGATAGATTAAATAGTAAATTTACGATTGTTCTTAATGATAATGATTTAAAAAATAACGAGGTTAAAATAAAAAATAATGCTACTAAAGAAGTTGAAATGGTATCGTTAGATGCTTTAATATATTACTTAGATGAAAATTTAACAGAAGAGGTTTGTGATTGTAATTTGCATGATCATGGATGTAACTGTGAAAAATAAAATGCTTTAATATATAATTAAATATTAGATAGGAGAAATTATTATGACTGATTTTAAAGATTGTATCAATAAAGAAATAACAATATCTGGATTTGCGGAAAAAATAAGAAATTTACAGTGGGTGCAATTTATAGTACTAAGAAACGAAGGAAAAAGAATCCAAGTAACAATAGAAAAGTCAGAAGAAAAAAATAAAGAAATGGTAGAAATAGTTGATAAATTAACTTGTGAATCAACCATTACGGTAACTGGTGTTATAAAGGAAAATGAAAAAGTTAAAATGGGTGGTATGGAGCTTATTCCAACATCTATTAAAGTAACAAGTTTATCTTCTTGTGAATTACCAATTAGTATTATTAATAAGGATGCTGCGCAAATTGATACAAGAATGGATAATAGGTTTATTGATTTAAGAAACGATGTTAATTTTTATATTTTTAAAATACAAACTGAATTCATAAGAGCAATGAGACAGTTTTTATATGATAATGATTTTACAGAAATACATACACCAAAACTAATTGGAGCAGCATCAGAATCAGGTAGTGAAGTTTTTGAAGTTAATTATTTTGGTAATAAAGCATATTTAGCGCAATCTCCTCAATTTTATAAACAAATGGCGATAGCAGCAGGTTATGAAAAAGTATTTGAAGTTGCTCCAGCATTTAGAGCAGAAAACTCAAATACTAATAGACATGCTACTGAGTTTACTTCACTTGACATAGAGTTCTCAAACATTGATTCGTATGAAGATGTTATTAAAATGGAAGAAAATCTTTTGGTAGCGGGTCTTACTGCAGTAAAAGAAAAATATGGTAATTTAATTAAAGAAATTTATGGGGTAGATGTAGTGGTTCCTAAACTTCCATTTCCAAGAATTAAATTACAAGATTTGTATAAAGAGTTAAATAAAAGATATGGTTATGAAATTCCTAGCCATGATATTGGTGATATGAATGCTGAAACAGAAAAACTAACTAGTCGTTATGCTATGGAAGAATACGGTCATGAATTTATTTTTGTAACTGATTTTAGTAAAACAAAAAGACCTTTTTATCACATGAGAAAAGATGATATTCCTCAAGGTTATGATCTTATATGGAAAGGAGTGGAAATAACAACAGGAGCTCAAAGGGAGCATAGGTATGATGTATTAGAAGCTCAAGCAAAAGAAAAAGGTCTAGGAGATGATATAAAATTTTATAAAGATTTCTTTAAGTATGGTTGTCCTCCTCATGGTGGTTTTGGTCTTGGAATTGATAGGCTTACTATGTTATTATTAAACTTACCTTCATTAAAAGAAACTATGTTCTTATTTAGAGGACCAAATAGAATAACTCCTTAAAAATTTTTTGTAGTTATTGTATTTTATGTTTAAATAATATATAATTATTCTAGATAAGAATAGGAGTGGTGGAATGAAAGATGAGATACTTGATTTAGAAGCTGATTTTGCAAATAATGAGTACTTTGGAACTAACGTATGGACTGAGGAAAAATATCGTGTTTTAAGTGGTAGTTTGCCTGTTCTTTTATCTGCACCACACGCAGTTAATCAAATAAGAGGTGAAGATGTTAGAGAAGCCGAAAAATTTACAGGAGCTCTTACTAGATATTTAAGTAATGCTACTAGTTCTTACGCGATATTTCAACTTTTTACTCATTCTGATCCTAACGCTGATGAAGAACATAATTATAAAAACGGAATAATAAACTTAATTGAATCATATAAAATCCACTTGCTTATTGATATTCATTCGAGTTCTTTTACGGATGATACTGATCTTGATATTGTAACAAACCAAGGAATGACTTTGTGTGGTATGTCTAATTTACCTGAAAAAATTAAAATAATTGGTAGTAAATATGGTGTATCAGTTGATGAAAATAACGTACCAAATAAAAGCTCTGAAAATGAAATAATTGCTGTTTCTTCTTTAATTTGTGGAATTCCGTCAATAAGAATTGTTATTAATAATAAAAAATTAGATATTGTAAATAACGAGGAAAGTTTTAAAAATATTTGTGAAACAATTAAAGAGTTTATTTTGCTTTTTAAATAGTGTAAAGGAATTTAATAAAACTTGAATATAATATTTATTTAGTGTTATAATATAAGTGACCTAAAGATATCGTGAACTAGCACATTTAACCCGCTAAGAATATATAAGGGAATCAGAATCAATAGTGGTGTTCATGCTTAATTTACTTAAGAAGTCTAAAGCTATTGTGGGATGCCCACCTGCCAAGTGCAGGTTATATTGCTAGGTAAACGACCCTTTGGGTCTTTTTTTATTGCAATAAATATTTAAAAATTATATAATTTTTTTAAGGTGATTTTATGAATGAATTAAATAGAATAGAAAAAATGATAGGAAAAGACAAATTAAAATTAATTGAGAATACTTCTATTTTAATAGTTGGAATAGGAGGAGTAGGGGGTTCTTCACTTGAAATGCTTGCCAGGTGTGGGGTTAAAAATATAATAATAGTAGATTTTGACTATTTTGAGGAAACTAACTTAAATAGACAAATTTTAAGTTTACGAACTAACATTGGAAAGTCTAAAGTTTTAGAAGCTAAAAAAAGAGTTAATTTAATTAATAAAAATATAAACGTAACTTGTATAAATATTAAATTAGGAGAAGAAATAGAAGGTATAGTGCCAAAAACCGACTATATAATAGATGCTTGTGATGATGTTTTAGCTAAGGTTAGTTTGGTTAAATATGCAGTTAAAAATAACGTTAAAATAATATCATGTTGTGGTACGGGGAATCGTTTAAAACCCGAATTGTTAACTATAACAAATATTTGGAAAACTGAATATGATCCTCTTGCAAAAAAATTAAGATCATGTCTTAGAAAAGAAAATATAAATTATAAATTACCTGTTGTTTGTTCGTTAGAAAAACCCTTAATAACCTCAAAAGATACGATTGGTTCGGTAGCTCTTGTTCCAAATGCAGCAGGAATTTTACTTGCTAGTTATGTGATAAACGATATTTTAAGATAAACTATATTGTGTAAATAATAATAAAATGATACAATTATCTTAGATAAAATAGGAGTTGAAACAAATGAAAATAAAAAAAATTATTAAAACCATTATATTTATTTTTATAGTATTTTTAGGTTTTAATACAAGAGTTAGCGCTTTTAGTTTTGAATGTGATAAAAAGGACGTTTTAAAAGGAGAATACGTAACTTGCATAGTAACTGATATTGATTCTGTAAATGGGGAAACAATAAATATTTTTTCTAATTTAGAAATATATGAAAGCAATAGTTCTATTCCAATAAAAAAAGATACAAAAATAAAATTTTCTACTAGAAAAGCTACGGATAATAGTTATGATATATATGCTGAGAGTAATATTAATGGCAAAAAAACGATTACCATAAATATAAAAGATATTACAACAACAAAAACTACGACAAGTACTACAAAAGTTAAATCTAATAATAATTATTTATCTTATATATCTATTAATGGAGAAGAAATAAAAGATTTTTCAAAAGAAAATACAAAATATTTTGTAAGTGTACCATATGATACTAATAAAATAAAAATAACTACTAAAACCGAAGATAATAATGCTATATATGAAATAAATGGACCTGATTTATTAGAAATTGGGGATAATGAATATACGATAGGTGTTACATCTGAGGATAATACTATAAGGTTTTATAAAATAATTATACATAGAAATGAAGAAGAAAAAAAAATTAGTACAAGAGTTTCTAACATTAAAATTAAAGGCTATAAACTAAATTTTGACGGACAATCTAAAACATATCATTTAAAAGTTAAAGAAAATGTTAAAAAACTCGAAATAAAAGTCAAATTAGAAGATAATAATGCCAAATATGAAATTGATGGAAACGAAGAATTAAAAGATGGTAGTATAATTAAAATTATAGTTGAAAACGAAGATTTAGAAACTAGTGAATATCGTATAATTATTAGTAAGGAAGAAACGCAAAATTATTTAATTTATTTGATTATAGGTTTATCTATAATAATACTTATTATAGTTGTTGCATTTATTTTAAGTAATAAAAAAAATCATAGAGTAAATAAAAAATTAGAAAATGAAAAGGATAATGAAAATTTAGAAAAAACAATTAAAATAACAAATATAAGTGGTGAAAAAATTATTAAAGAAACTAAAACAGAATCTTCTTTTAATGGTAAAGAACTTGAAAAAACAAAAAATAATGATTTAAAAAATGAATTAGATAAAGTTTTTGAAGATACTTTTAATAATTAAGTAAAAAATTATTTGTTTTAAAGATAATTTATGATATAAAAAAAGTAAAAACAATACTGGATTAAGTAAGTAAAGGTATTGATTTTACTTTTTTATTTAATATTTTTTTACAGTTATTTTAATTTTTAGAACTTTTTATTTTTTCTATGTTATTTAAAGTTATTTCTAAAGTTTTTTCATATTTATTGTTTTTAGGTTTGTAATAAATTCTATTTTTTAATTCATCTGGTAAATATTGCTGTACTACGTAACTTCCAGGATAATCATGAGGGTATTTATATCCAAATGCTTGAGCATTTATATGCGTAGGTACGGTACCAATATTACCATTTTCAACGTCTTTTATAGCTAAATCTAAGGCGATATGCCCACTGTTTGATTTAGGAGATAAGCAAAGGTCAATTACCATATCTCCAAGTGGAATTCTAGCCTCAGGAAGACCAATTCTTTCACAGGCATTAATACATGCATCAACTCTAACTCCCATATTTGGATTTGCAAGACCTATATCTTCATAAGCAATAACGGTCATTCTTCTATATATGCTATCTAAGTCTCCTGATGATATTAAACGAGCAAGATAATGTAAGGCAGCGTTTACATCTGAGCCTCTAATTGATTTTTGAAAAGCCGATAAAACATCATAATGGCCGGTTTCGTTTTGGTCCATTGGGTTTGAGGCTTTTGGATTAATAGTTTTAATAATTTGAGTATCTATTTCATGATTTTTAACGCTATAATAAGCAACTTCAAGTAAGTTTATAGCAAATCTATAATCTCCGTTTGCCATAGTTGCAATAAGTTTTATTGAATCATTATCTATTTTTATATTATCTAAAAAAGAAGAAGCTTTTTTAATACCTTTTATAATTTGTTCTTTTGTTAAACTTTTTAATTCAAATATTTGACATCTACTTCTTATAGCAGGATTAATTTTATGATAAGGATTAGATGTTGTAAGACCAATTAAAGTTATTAAGCCGTTTTCAAGTAAAGGTAAAAGAAGATCTTGTTTATCTTTATTTAATCTATGTATTTCATCTATAACCAATACAATGTTCCCATATAACTTAGTTTCTTCAAAAACTATCTCGAAATCTTTTTTATTATTTAAAACAGCATTTAAAAACCTAGTTTTTAAATTTAATTCATTTGTTATTGCATTAGCGATAGAAGTTTTTCCTACTCCTGGAGGTCCATATAAAATCATTGAAAAAATGCGTTTGTTTTTTACTAAATTTGTTAATATTTTATCTTTTCCAACTAGATGTTCTTGACCTATTATATCAGATAATTTTTTAGGTCTTATAATATTTGCTAATGGTTCGCTACTCATAATCTTCACCTCATTATAATTATAACATTTCTGTTAATTTAATAAAAGAATTCTTTATTAGGTTGAAAATAAAGCTATTATTTTGTATACTTATAATAGGTGATACTAATGAAAAATGAGATATACGATTATATAAATTATGTATATATTGAAAAAAAATTAAGTGATAATACCAAGCAAGCTTATTTAAATGATTTATTATCTTTTAATTTATATGTTAAAGATATTTCAGCAAAAAAAGTATCACAAGAACAAATTTCAGATTTTATAGTTTTTTTATATAATAAAGGAGAAAAGGATAAGTCTATAGCGAGAAAATTAGTAAGTATTAGAACGTTTTTTGATTATTTAATGATGAATAAAAAAATTGAAACTAATCCTTGTGAAAAAATATCTTCTCCTAAATTACAAAAACAATTACCAAATACTTTAAATGAAGATGAAGTAATGAAACTTTTGGATTTTAAACCTACTAATGCTAAAGAATACCGAAATAAAGCAATGATAGAACTTATGTATGCATGTGGACTTAGGGTATCAGAATTGGTTAATTTAGAAATCAATAATATTAATTTAACTGATAATTATGTTAGAGTTTATGGTAAAGGAAAAAAAGAACGTATAATACCTATGGCGTCTGTTACAACGCAAATATTAAATACTTATATAACAGTTTATAGAAATTCTTTATTAAAAGGTTATTTAACAGATAAGGTTTTTTTAAGTAGTTATGGTAAGGGTATTACAAGGCAAGGTTTTTTTAAAATATTAAAAAATATAGCAAAAGAAAACGGAATAAAAAAAGACTTTTCTCCTCATACTTTAAGACATTCTTTTGCTACACATTTATTAGAACATGGTGCGGATTTAAGAGCAATCGGAGAAATGCTTGGACATGAAAATATAAAAACTACTCAGATATATACACATTTATCAAATACTAAAAAAAGAAAGGATTACGATGAGTTTCATCCTCGTAATAAAATGGGTGTATAAAATGCAAATTGTAAAAGAAATATTTAGAAGTTATGACATAAGAGGAATATATGGTACTGAATTAACTAATGAATTGGCATATTTAATTGGTAGGGCATTTGGAACCTTTGCTAAAAAAACAGTAATTGTAGGCCATGATGCTAGAACCTCTTCTAATCCATTAAATACAAATTTTATTAAAGGATTAATTGAAACCGGTGTGAAGGTAATAGATTTAGGACTTGTTACTACTCCTATGCTTTATTATGCAAGAGAACTTTTTAATGAGCCTTATGCTGTAATGATTACTGCAAGTCACTGTGCTAAGGAATATAATGGCTTTAAGATGTGTGACGAACAGGGTGCTATGTATGGAGATAAAATAAAAGAATTTTTAAATCTTGTTTTATCCGGTAATTTTAAAAATGGTACTGGAAGTATAGAACCTTATGATATAACTTTTGATTATAAAAAATTAATTATGGATAAAATTAGATTGGGTAAAAGAAAATTAAAAGTTGTAGTAGATTGTGGTAATGGTACCACTTGCTATTATAATCCTCAAATATTACGAGATTTAGGAGTAGAAGTAATACCTATTTTTTGTAATTCTGATCCTTCTTTTCCAAATCATATTCCAGATCCTGCGGTAGAAGATAACATGGTTAGTTTAGAAAAAAAGGTAAAAGAACAAAAAGCAGATTTAGGAATTGCTTTTGATGGTGATGGAGATAGAATTGGTATTGTAGACGAAAAAGGAAACCTTGTTAAAACTGATATGTTTATGCTTATTATTTGGAAATCTATATATAATACTTGTAAAAATAAAACCGCATCTTTTGATGTTAAATGTTCTAAAGCTTTAAAAGAATCATTAGAAAATCTAGGTTTAAAAACTGTTTTTAACAGAACAGGACATTCTTATTTAAAAAAAGCCATAAAAGAAAATAATTATGATTTTGCAGGAGAGTTTTCTGGTCACGTTTGCTTTAATGATGATTTTTATGGTTATGATGATGCTTTATACGCTGCAGGAAGACTTCTTAAAATTCTTTCTAATAATAATATGAAAGTATCTGATTATTTTATAGATATTCCAAAATATGTTACTTCTGCTGAAAAATACATAGAAGTAGGGGAGGAAAACAAGGAAAAAATAGTAAATAAAGTACTTAACTATGCCAAGGAAAAAGGTTATGAAGTAATAGATATTGACGGAGTTAGAATAGAATATGATGATGGTTTTGCCTTGGTTAGAAAATCAAATACATCCCCTTGTTTAACAGTTAGATTTGAGGGTAAAACAATAGAGAATATGGAATTACATAAAAATGAAATAATGAATTTAATAAATGAGGAATTATAAGGGTATTTTTATTTAAAAAAATAATCATTAATTTAAAAGCATATAATTTATCTAGGAGGTTATTATGCCAAATAGTACTTTATATGCTTTTATTTTATCTTTTTTAGCAGGTATATCAACTGTTATTGGTGCGTTAATAATTTTTTTTGATAAAAATAAAAATAATAAGGTTGTTACTATATCTTTATCCTTTGCAGCGGGAGTTATGATATGTGTATCATTAACTGATTTATTACCTAATTGTTATAATATGATTTTAAATACTACTAATTCTTTTCCAAAAATAATCTTAACTTTAATATTTATGGTATTTGGTATAATAATATCAATGCTAATAGATAAATATTTACCAAGTGAGTATGAAAATAAGGATAAAAAAGGATTATATAAGATTGGTATTATAAGTATGGTTGCAATCATACTTCATAACATACCAGAGGGTATTGCAACTTTTATAACAAGTTCAAACAACCTTAAACTAGGTGTAACACTTACCATTGCAATAGCACTTCATAACATACCAGAAGGAATATCAATTGCGGTTCCTATATATCACTCTACTAATAATAAGAAAAAAGCGATATTATATTCTTTATTATCTGGAATGAGTGAGGTAGTAGGTAGCATCTTGGCATATTTGTTTTTAGCACCATACATTAATGATCACATAATGGCTGCTTTATACGCAATAATAGGTGGTATTATGATTCATATATCGGTTTATGAATTAATTCCAGGAGCTTATAAAGATAGTACGTTAAAAAATATTATAAAATACTTTTTAATTGGTGCTTTTATAATGATATTATCTCATTTACTTATGAAGTAATATTTAAATTTCTACTTATTTTTGTTATAATATTGTAAAATAAGAATTATTTTAAATGGTGAAGTTTATGAATTACGAATTATTGAATAATATAATTGAATACATAGAGCAAAATTTAACTGAAAAGATAAATTACAAAGAAATTGCTAAAAAATTTGGATTAAATGATTTTATCATGCAAAGAGTATTTAGTATTATAACGGGTATTTCTATTTTTGAATACGTAAGAAAAAGAAGGTTATCTTTAGCATATGAAGAATTAAAATTAACTGATAAAAAAATAATAGATATTGCATTAAAATATGGCTATGATTCTTGTGTTTCTTTTACAAGAAGTTTTAAAAAAGAGTTTTGTCTTCCTCCAAGTTTCGTAAGAAAAGATAAAAATAATAATTATAAATTATTTCCTAAGATAAAATTTGGGAGTGATTTTATTGATAAGAACATAATTAATTACGAAATTAAAAAGATAGATGATTTTACAATTTATGGTAAAAAGGTTAGTGCTAAAACATTTGATGATTTACATTATAAAATAAGAAAATTATATAATAATATTATAAATAATAAACTCTATGATGTTTTTAATCAAAATGAAAGATATGCTTTAACATATTATGATAATGATCTAAATGTTTATTTAGTAGGTAGCAAATTAAAAAGTGATAAACTTGATAGTTATAAAGTAAAAAAAGGGGAGTATGCAATATTTGAAGTTGGAACTGATAAACAAAAGGATATTATTAAAACCATTAAATTTATTGATGAAATATGGTATGGGTCTTCTAAATTAGAAATAAAAGATGATCCGTATATTGAATGTTATACCAAAAATAATTGTTATATATATGTTCCACTAGAAAGAAGAAACAAAATTGATATGTAAAATGTTTCTTTTTTTATTTATATAAGAGTTATGATTTTATCGGTGATATATATGATTAAACGTTATTTTAACATTTGTAATAAAACAAGATGGGTACTTTATTACTTTTTTATTGTTCTTTTAGTTTTAGGAGTATTAGATTTACTAACACCAATTTATGCATCTAAAATAATTGATTATTTAACGGTTAAAAATCTAAATTTATTCATTAAAAGTACGATTATTATAGCAATTCTTTTATTTACAACTAATTTATTTTCCTTCTTTGCCAAAAAGTTATACTCAGTGTTTTTTAGAGAAACTTTTATAGAAGTTCATAAGAAGATTATAAATAGATTGTATAATTATAATGATGAAATAATTAGCATACCAAAGGGTAAAATAATAAGCACCACAAACATGGATTCCATTAACATTGCAGAAATACCTGATTATATTTTTAATTCTTTATATAATTTAGCTTTAATAATTTTTATGCTTTTTTTCTTTATAAAAACTAATTTAATACTAGGTATTATTCTTTTTATCGTAGTTACTATTTATTTATTTTTAGCGAATAAATTTACTAAATTAGAAGCTTATTACGTTAAAGAACAAAGAGGGTATCAAGATAAGCTAACTAATTTACTAGGTCAAATGCTAAATGGTATAAGGGAAATAAAAACCTTTAATATGAAATCTGGTTTAAATAATAAGTTTGATTCTTTAAGACGTGGTTGGGCTAAAAAATATATGTTAAAAAGAAAATACGTAATAGCACACGATGTTTATTTAAATTATATAACGTATGTATCAAGAATTATTTTGTATATAATATTAGGATATTTATTATTTAATGACAAAATAACGATTGGAATAATAATTTTATTAATTAGTTATTTTAATAATATTTTTTCTTATGCAAAGGTATTAGTAAGTAACGTTTCAACACTTAGAAATTATAACGTTTCACTTGAAAGAATAATTAACCTAATAAGCGGAGATGATTATAAAGAAGTTTATGGTAACGTAAACAATGATTATATAGATGGTAAAGTAGAATTTAAAAACGTATCATTTTCATATAAGAACGTACCAACTATTAAAAACATTTCATTTACTGCTTTAAAAAACGAGATAACCGTTATTGCTGGTAAAACAGGAAGTGGTAAAACAACTATTTTTAACATATTATTAAGACTATACAAACAAGATAAAGGTACGGTATTAATAGATGATATAAAAATTGAAGATTACACAAAAGAAGTTTATTATAATAACGTTTCAGTGGTTAATCAAGAAAGTTTTTTATTTAATATGAGTATAAAAGATAACTTATCTTTAGTTAATAAAGACGTAAAAAAGCAAATAGAAGTATGTAAAAGAATAGGTATTCATGATTTAATATGTTCTTTGCCTAAAGGATATAATACTATTTTAAGTGAAAATGCAAATAATTTATCTGGTGGGCAAAAAAGATTATTATCACTTGCTAAAACACTTTTAACTAACTCAGAAATACTTTTATTTGATGAGGTAACATCCTCGCTTGATTCTAAGACAACAAATCAAATCACTGATGTATTAAAAGATTTAAAAAAAGATCATACGATTATTGTAATAACTCATAAAAAAGAAATGATGAAATTAGCAGATAAACTAATTATTTTAAAAAATGGAAAAATTATAAAAAAAGGTACATATGAACAATTAATAAAAAAAGAGTAGGAGAAAAGCAAAATGACGAAATTAAAATATGAAAAAATAAATAAACAAAATATTGATTTAGCGGCAAAAATACAGTTTGAAATATTTCCTAATTCTAGTGCTTATATTAAATATTTAGAAGAAATAGATTGTAATAAATCATTACCCATAGATTTTTTAGTTTATCATTATGAAAAACCAATAGGTGTAATAGGATTATATGAATTAGATAATGACAAAAATAGTATTTGGCTAAGTTATTTTGGTTTATTAAAAGAATATAGAAAAAAAGGGTATGGAAAACAAATGCTTAATTATATTATAAATATAGCTAAAGAGTATAACAGAAAATATTTAAGGTTATATACGTATGAAATATGGAATGAAGTTGCTCAAAATTTTTATAAAAAGCATATGCACTATGAAGAAGATTATACAAATAAAGATGACGATTATTATGATATAAAATATGGTAAACCTAAAATTTTTACATATAGTTTATTTGGAGATAATATAAAACCATGGAATAATAAATACATTGGTCTTGAAGAAGATGATGATAATCATAATTTAAGTATTAAAAAAATGACCGAAAAAGGTATTATATAAATAATTGAAGTTATAAATTAGATGGAGTAATTATAAATATAATGTATGAAATAAAAGAAGTTAAATATACAAATAAAGATTTTATAAGTTTATGCAAAATGATTGATGAGTATCAAAATAATTTAATTAAGCAAAGAAAAAATTGGGGTTTTTCTTCCTTAGATAATATCAAATATTTGAAAAAAATATTACTTATGTATTATAATAAAGAACCAATTTCTTGTGCGGCAATTAGAAAAATAGATAATTACACAACTGAATTACGCAGTGTATATACGAAAGAGTCTTATAGAAACATGGGAATAAGTAAAATATTAATAAATAAACTCATAAAATACTTGTGTGATACGAATTGTAATAAGATTATTTTATATACATTAGTTGGTAGTAACCCAGCTATTCATTTATATAAAGAATTAGGTTTTAAAGAAGTGTTAATAAAAGAAAAACAAGATAACTTAGATTATATGTATTATATAGATGATGATATATCAAAAGAAATTGATAAATATACGATTTACATGGAAAAAACATTACATAAAGATTAGTTAAGCTAGTCTTTTTTTCTTTTATAATATATAATAAATGAAAAGGAGGATTATAATGTCTCTATTTAGTAATTTATATATAGATAAAGTAAAATATGAAAAAGAAAACATTTTAGATACAAAAAAATATCCATTTAATATACCTGCTATAAAAAATTTAGATGAATTAAATTTCAATAAAAACGTAACATTTTTAATAGGAGAAAATGGGGTAGGTAAATCTACTTTTATTGAAGCACTAGCAATATCTTTAGATTTAAATCCTGAAGGTGGTACCCAAAATTTTATGTTTAAAACAAGTGACACGCATTCAAATTTATCAGATTATTTTAAAATATATAAAAATGGTAACGTACCAAAAACAAAGTTTTTTCTACGTGCGGAAAGCTTTTATAACGTAGCATCAGAAATACAAAGGCTAGTTAAAGAAGATGGATTTTATAATCTTTATAAATCATATGGTGGTAATTTACATGAATGTTCTCACGGTGAATCATTTTTAAATTTAGTTAAAAATAGGTTTACTGAAAATGGGTTATACATACTTGATGAACCGGAAGCTGCACTATCACCAACTAGACAAATGACTTTATTATGTTTAATTGATGAGTTAGTTAAAAAAGGATCACAATTTATAATATCTACTCATTCACCAATTTTACTTTCTTATAAAAACGCAGATATATATGATTTAAATGATAATTTTAACATAGTAGATTATAAAGATACCGAAATATACAAAACGTATAAAATGTTTTTAGATGATCCAGATAGAATGTTAGAAATGTTACTAAAAGAAAATTAATAAAAATACCCTATTATTTTTATATATAATAGGGGAGAATATATTTATTAACTGGTAATTATATATTTAATATATAAATTCATTATTAAGGATAATTATGCATTGTTTATGTTGTAAAATAATTTTTTTAAGTAAAAAGTAAAGTAAAGTTATTAAAAATATAAATTTTAACTAAATAAAAATATAATATTATAAACAAGATTGTTTATATGAAAGTAGGGTTTATAGAAGGTAATAGAAAAAAACATAGGTATCATTATAAGAGAATACCTATGTTTTAAATTCAAAAATAAAATGTTAACATAATATGTATTATACGAACAAAAGGATATAGTATAACTTTATACATCTCGAGATTGTATTTCAGCTATCTTCGCTAAAACCTCTGATGCATTATCACGGTTTATTTCTGTATAACCTAATTCATGTAAAGCTTGTATTTTAGCACTATTTATTTCTTCAGTTCTTCCTAATTTTTCTTCTTTTTTATGTTCTACTTCTGCAACAAATTTACGATGCTGTTCTGCAAGTCTATTTTTAGAAGCTCCACCACCACGATAAAGAACCATTGCTGAATGCATTATACTTTCTAAAACAAATTGTTCTTCTTCATTAAATACATATTCTTCAGGATTAACGAAACCTAATAGCTTAACAAAATAACCCATAACGTATTTTAATTCTTTAACATTTTCTAAACCTTGAATAAAATGCAATAAATATTTATACGTTGTATAAGAATCTGTTGCACCATCAGTAAACCTTTCTTTAATCATAAATATAATATCATTTAATAATTCTTGTTCTCTTGGTTTTAATTCTTTAAATTCTATTATTTCTGAATGAGAAACGCTAATATTGGAAGTTTCTCCATTTAAAACCTTGTCAACTTTATTTATAAATTCAGTGTCAACTTTTATACTATCAATTTCAGCTGATTCTTTTATATCTAATAAATTAAATAATTTCATTTTTTTATCTTTAGGCCACTTAGAAACATCATTCATTTCCAAGTAATTATATATCATTTGCCTAGATACTCCTAAGTATTTTGCTAATTTTACTTTAGATATCCCTAGTTCTTGTAATATTTCATTTAGTTTTTCCATTATCATTTTCTCCCCTACTATATATTACAATTATTATTTTACACTTTTTTACAATTTTGTCAATAATATTACAAAAAAAGAGCATATGTACTCTTTTTTGTTATTTTATGAACGTAAACAATTTTAGTAATATTGGTGTTAAATAAGCATCTAAAAGGCATGTGATTGACATTAAAATAATACAAATAAAGAATGTTAATAAGTATTTTCCAAAAAAACTTTTAAAATTTAAATTATCCTTTTTTAATAAAGCTTTTAAAAACTTAACTGATGCATGAACAGCAAAAAAGGACATTAATATATATATTAGTGTATTTATTATTAAACATGGAAATATATATAAAAAGGCTCCTATTACTCCTTTTAACTGATATTTTAAAAACATTGTAGATAAGGTAGTTCCTAGCATAAAACCTTTGAAAAATAAAATAAATATTACAACTGGTAAACCAATCATTGATATTCCAAGTGCAAATATAATAAATAACTGTAAGCCATTATTAAGTAATTCATCTTTTAAAACTTTTAAACCAAATACGTCACTAGATAATTTTTTAATACTATTAAAATATATTTCTAATTGTGAAATTAGAAGATTTTTATCATCTGAAGTTATAAAATTGGTAAAAAGTGAACCTATAATTAATCCGATGATAAACATTATTAATACAAATATTACTTTATTTTTTTCTTTTTTTATTGTTTCATTTAAGTACGCTATTATTTTTAACATATTTTTCTCCTTTGATAAAATATATTACAAATAAATATTAATTATTACTTTAAATAAAATTTAGTTTGTATTATAATTTATTATGAGGTGAATAGTATGAGTAAAGAAAAAAATAAAAAAAGAAAGAAAATCAAAATAAATTGGGGTAAAATTTTTGTATGGATTGCGCTTATAGCAATGATTTTCTCTGCCTTTGCAGCAATATTATCTCCTTTATTTTATAAATAGAATACAGTAGTATTCTTTTTTTTTAGTAATATAATTTAATATGATAAAAAACGATAAAAAAGAAAATGAAACTAAAATAAATTTACAAAAAATAAAATTTTTAGATATTCAGATGATAGCAACAATAGGTTTTATTGTAACACTTATCATATCGTTTTTTTTATCATACGATAAAAAATTATCTCTTGAAAAGAAAAAAACTTTATTTTCAGAACAAGAAGCTCAAAATTTAGCTTTGTTTCAAACAACTTTAGTATTTATAATCGCTAGTTGTTTCTTTTATGTTAATTTTAAACAATATAACCTTGCTAAAGAAAATCATGATAAAGATGAATCTGATTTGCTATTACAAATTGAAACTTCTATTTTTGCTATAATATCTGCTATTATTGGATTATATATAGTATTTAAAAATTATCGTGATAAAACACTTTCAATATCAGAAACAGAAAATCTTTAATAAAAAAAGGAAAAGAAGGATGATTCCTAATTTTCCGCTTCCTCTAGCATTGAGGTTATTAATATACCGTATCCTTTTTTTGGATTGTTTACTACCACGTTAGTTACCGCTCCAATTATTTTATTTCCCTGTATAATTGGTGATCCACTCATTCCCTGAACTATACCACCGGTTAAATTTATAAGTTCTTTATCCGTTACTTCAAAAAGTATGTTTTTATTATCTTTTCTATTATTATTAACTTGTAAAATATTTATATCATATTCCTTTTTTTCATTTTTATTTAATACCGTAATTATTTTAGCAGGTCCAGTTTTAATATCCTTATAATCCGCTACTTCATATAAATTATTTTTATCTATTTCCTTACTATATTTACCAAATACTCCTGAAGTAGAATTTTTAATAATATTACCGTATATATCGTTTGAATCTACATTAGCATTTTTAGCGCCTGGGTCTCCTCTGGTTGATTTATCAATGCTAGTAACTGTTGAATTATATATTTTACCATCTTTTACGTTAATCATAGTTCCAGACTGAGATTCTAATACTTCATGACCTAAAGCACCATATAATTTAGTAGAAGGATCAATAAAGGTTAATGTTCCTATTCCAGAAACCATATCTTTTACATATAATCCTGTTTTAACTACTCCATCGTCTAAAATTAAATTTAAAGTCGTGGTCTCTTTGATATTATTTCTTAGATAAACCAGTTTTAAATTTTGGTCATTACAATTTTTTATAGCTGTTATAAAATCATCTATTGAATAAACATTACTTCCATTTGCTTCAATTATAGTATCACCAGTTTGTAATGATGATTCTTTACCAGGATATATGTTTCCTACTTTATAAAAACCAGCAACTATTATACCGTTATTATTAATTTGAAGACCTATATTTTCCCCACCAGCGACTATGTACTTAGAATAAGCAAGAATACTTTGTGGCATAATAAATGTAGCAATTAAAAATATTGCTATAAAACTTTTTAATTTTTTAAAAAACATTTTTATGCTCCTTTTGTAATTCGAATTACATTATTATTATGTAACAATTTTTTTTGATAATAAGTGATAAAAATTGGTAATAAAAAAAGCTAGTTTATACTAGCTCCACAAATTTTTAGGATACTTTCCTTCAGAAATCATTTTATTAATTGCTTCAACTAAGTCCTTTTTATCTTCTTTATAAGTTACTCCAAACCATTTTTCTTTAGTATCCAAAACTTTTACCGATATTTTTCCTTCTTCTATTCTTTTAAATATACTAGTTGGAATTAAAAACTCACACTTATCTAAATCATTTTTATGATTGTTAAAAAAATCTACCATTTCATCTTGTAAATAATTAAATACATTTGGTCTAAAACCAAAAAAATTCATTGATACTAACGTATTTTTATCTACAATAAAAGTATTTTTTTCATCTTCAAGTGGTGTTGCTATAATTTTTCCATTTTTTTCTTCAATAGATGATTCAATTAATTTAGTTAGCATATTATTTTCATCTTTATAACAAATACCACGTTTAACCGAACCATTTAAAGTCATAGTGTTTTTAACGTTATAACCAATCATTGCATATAAGTTTTCATCAAAATTTTTTTCAAAAAAATCTTTAATTTTTTTAAATGGTTCATACCCATAAAAATCATCGGCATTAATAACTGTAAAAGCTTCATTTACATACTTTTTAGCAGATAATATAGCATGTGATGTTCCCCATGGTTTTACCCTATCTTTAGGCACAATAACGCCACTTGGAACATCTTCTATTTTTTGAAAAGCATATTCTACTTTTATTTTCTTTTCAATTCTTTTTCCAATCGTTTCTCTAAATAAATCGTAATTTTCTTCTTTAATTATAAATACTACTTTGTTATATCCAGCCTTAATTGCATCATATATAGAATAATCTAAAATAAACTCTCCATTTGGTCCTACTGGCTCTACTTGTTTTAAACCGCCGAATCTAGAGCCCATTCCGGCAGCCATAATTACTAATGTCATAATTTCTCCTTTAATTTTCTTCGTCTACTTTAAAATCAAGTTCTTTACCAGCATCCGTTAATATTTTATTTACGTTTTCTTCAGCCGCTTTTAATTTTTCTGAGCATTCTTTAGCAAGCTTCATTGCTTTTGTATATTTTTCTATTGCATCATCTAAATTAACGTCCCCTTTTTCTAATTCTAGAACCATTTTTTCTAATTCGTTTAACTTATCTTCAAATTTTACTTCTTCTTTAGCCATTTTTAACCTCCATTACCATAGCTTTTATATTTCCATCTTTTATGTTTATATCTATTTCATCTTTTGCTTTTACATTTTTAACACTACTAATACATTTATTATCCTTTTTAACTATTGAATAACCTCTTTTTAAAGCACTTAAGGGATTTAATATCTCTAGTTTTTCAATTAAGTGATTAGTTTGTTTTAATTTATTTTCATACAAAATACTAGGCTCTTTAAAAATAATACTATTTTCAATAATTTCTAGCTTTGATTTATTAGTATATAATATGGTATTAATCATGGTATTTAATTTATCAATTACATTATCTAATTTTTGCTCTTTTATTTCATATAAACTAAGCGGATTTTTTAAAACATAACTCTCTTTTAATTTTTTTAGCCTTAATTTATTATTATCCAAAACCATTTTAATGTTATTAGTAACCCTTATTTTATAGTTTTCTATTTCAAGCATTAAATCACTTAGCTTTGGTACGGCTCTTTCTGCTGCTCCCGTTGGAGTTTCCGCTCTTACGTCAGAGACAAAATCACATATCGTAAAGTCTATTTGATGCCCTACTCCGCTTATTATTGGTGTTTTACAAGAAAATATTTTACGAGCAACTGCTTCTTCATTAAACGGCCATAAATCCTCAATAGAACCACCACCACGGCCAAGAATTATTACGTCTAAGTTATAATTATCAGCAATATCAAGTTTCTTAACAATGTCATCCTTAGCAAGTTCTCCTTGAACTAAGCAAGGAAATAAAATAGTTTTACATATTGGAAACCTTCTTTTAATTGTTGATAATATATCTTTTACCGCCGCTCCCGTTGGTGCTGTTATAATACCTACTCTCATTGGAATCTTTGGTATTTCTTTTTTATACTTAGGATCAAATAATCCTTCATCACCTAGCTTTTTCTTTAACTGTTCAAAAGCAATATGTAAGTTTCCTAATCCATCTTCTTGCATTTGTTCAACGTATATTTGATAATTTCCAGTGGCTTCAAAAACACTTATTTTACCTTTAACAAGAACCTTCATTCCATCTTCAGGTAAAAACTTTAATTTTGATGCATTAAAACTAAACATAATGGCATTTATTCTAGCGTTTTCATCCTTAATAGTAAAATAATAATGACCTCTAGTATGTGCTTTAAAATTAGATATCTCACCCTTTAAATAGACTTCCTGTAAATGATTATCATTATCTATTTTATATTTAATATATCTAGTTAAAGCTGTTACACTAATATATTTATCATCCATTTTTTTCACCTATTTTCTCATAAGTATATTGTACCATTTTTAAATATGTTAATCAAATAAAAAAGTATCAGGATTATGAAGTGGGCCTAATTATGTTCCATTAATAAAAATAAGCATATTAAAAACCACGTCTTTTAGACGTGGTTAATTACTCTATTTCAACATAGTACCAATCGTTTTCTATTTGTTTCATTTGTATAATATAATGATTAAGCATATAATATTTTTTATCTTTCATATATACGATGCATAATCCTTGGCCATGAGATGTTTTATACATAAATTGTATATTATCACCATCTTTAGTAATCTCTAGTAAGTTAATTTTCTTCATTAATTTAATAGTATTTTTATATTTATTAAAGTTTTTCTTTTTAATATCAATTATTGAAACTCCATTAGGTGATGAACTATCTTCTTTAAAAACTGTAATAGAAATATTTAATAAATTTTTATCTATAACAATTCCATTTTCTTTTAGTTCTTTTGTACAATTTAAAAAATACTCTTTATCTTCAATAAATCTTTTTAATAATTCATTTTTATTATGTTGACGCAAAGGTTTCCAAAAAATAAATGTTATTATAAAATATAATATTCCGTATAAAACTAAAGCTCCAACAAAAATACCAAAAATATTAAGTAACATCCTCATAATTTTCTTTAACATTCCCATAATTTTCATTTTTCTAAAATTTTTCATAACATATTTCCTAAACTGTTACAATTATATATTTTTTTAACATAATATGTCAAGAATCTTATTTAAAAAAACATTGTACAGCAATAATATTACATCTTTACAAGGATATATTCATCTTGTAGAAAAATGAACATTATTTTATAACACAACAAGACAAAAAGATTGAAGACAAAAGTTAATAAAAAAGAAAAATAACTTTTCTCTTTTTATATACATATTTTTTATCAGTGTCAATGTTTCTAATTTGATAAATTTTAAATAATAATATATTATATATTTGGTGGTATTATGAACGAAGAAAATTTAATTAATTATTATAATAAGTTTAATGAAGATAAAAGGTTAACTCATAGACATGGTATTGTTGAATTTATAACTGCTATGAAATATATTCATCATTACTTAAATGAATTTAAAGATCCTAAAATTATAGATGTGGGGGCTGGAACAGGTGCATATTCAGTAGCGCTTGCAAATGAAGGTTATGATGTTACAGCAGTTGAATTAGTAAAACATAATTTAATGACTTTAAAAGCTAAAAATAGCCCTGTTAAGGCCTATTTAGGTAATGCCACTAATCTTTCTTTGTTTAGTGATAATTCATTTGATATGGTGCTTTTATTTGGACCATTATATCATTTAATTAGTAATGAAGATAAAATAAAAGCTTTAAAGGAAGCTAAAAGAATCGTTAAACCTAACGGATACATATTAATTAGTTATTATATGAATGAATATGCTATTATTACTCATGGCTTTAAAGATAATAATATAAAAGATGTCATTAAAAATAATGAAATAGATGAAAATTTTCATGTAATACCTAAAAAAACCGATTTATATAGTATGGTAAGATTAGAAGATATTAACGAATTAAAAGATATTGCTAATTTAAAAAGAGTAAAAATACTTTCTCAAAACGGTCCTTCCGATTATATTAGAAAGATAATAAACAAAATGGATAAAGAAACATTTGATATATATATTAAATATCATTTATCTACGTGTGAGAAAAAAGATTTATTAGGTGCATCAAGCCATGTTTTAGATATATTAAAAAAATAATAAAGACTATACTTAGTAAAAGTATAGTCTTTTAAACTTAATTATTATTTATTATTTATTATTTATTATTTATTATTTATTATCTTTTTGTTTATATTCATTTTCTAATTGTATAATTTTCTCAATTAAAGTCATTTTTTTACCAATTTGTGATACATAATTATCACCTAATATAGATTTAATGTCATTAATTGCAAGTTGTAGATATTTTACTTCTATTTCGAATAATTCTAAATAATTTAAAATGATATCTTCAATAAAGTAAAAATTATAACTTTTTAATAATAAATAGACTTTATTAAAATTATCTTCATCTAATAACCTTATATATTCTTCATCATAATTATCATATACCAAATCTAGATACGTAGAATTTAAATACTTACTTAAAAACATATTAAGCACCTTTATCCTTTTGATTTTTTATATAATATTCACTTATTAATTCCTCAAGCGAAACTCCATATTTTTTCTTTATATCAACACTACTCATATCAAATATATCTATTAATCCGCCATTGTTATCTACCAAACGTATATTACAAGAAATAAGAAAATTAATTTTTGATTGTAGTTCTTGTTTTGATATATGTTTTAACAAGTTTTTATTCTTATCGTAATCAATATCATTATTCATACAAATATTTATTATATCTTGTTTGTTTTTCCTAACACCACATATCATTCCTATTTTTAATAGTAACTGTCCTCTATTGCTTTCTATTGGAGTATTTAGTCTTTGGGTTGCAATCCAGACTCCTAAATTAATCTTTCCGTTCTCATCATATGTATATCCATCATTAGTCTTAAACTTAAATGTAACTTCTAAGTTATGGTGATGCTCGTAATATATCTTTGCATAATTATACATCTCTTCCCATGATAAAGTACTAATTTTATTTTTAAACCGCAT
>CANQBL010000003.1 GCA_947589105.1 uncultured Bacilli bacterium
AAAACATTTACATATATTTACTAATATTATATAATTTATTTAGAGAGAGCAACCTACTAGGCTAGTTTGCTTTCCTGTTGGAAAATAGGGAAAAGCACTACCCCCTTGGGATAGTGCTTTTCTTTTATATTTTATATATTAATAATAATATTAAAATTAATAAAAGGATGATTATTACTTTAAGAAAGGTTATTTTTTTTTCATAAGCATCACCACCCTTCTTTTTAAAGAAAAAGTGGAAAGCTACTAGCCCAATTTATAGGTCCTCTCACTTTAATTATTCTACTTTTATTTTAAAAACACCCAGAAATTTTGAAGAAACTAAAAAAAATCTATTTCTAGATTTTTTATTCATTGGTTGCTTGAGTAAAGTTTAAAGTTACATTATATGTCATAGTAGCTGTACCACCTTCTAATTTTGGTTGTTCATTTTTACCAGAATCAAGCCAGCCTTGGGCTATTACTAAATAAACAGATTCTTGTGGTTTTAATATTAAATTTTTAGAAGGAATCTCATCATCACTACAAAAATACCCTTCGCAAATTCTCTCATCATAGTTATCTTCTTCTTGAGAATATTTTCTAATATCATAATAAGCCTCTAGAAAATTGTCATCAAGATATATATCGTTTCCAATAGAAGAATCTTTATATTTTTTATTATTATTTGAACTAACTGTTGTTAATTTAGCAGGTATTGTACCATTATTTGTTACTTTAATTATAAATCCTGCAGCATCTGTTGGTTTTGAAAATTCACTTGTTGTTGTAACTGTGTTATCATTAACTTGACAATTACCCGTTGCTCCAATAAATTGCGTATTTTCACAAGTCATTGTTATATCAAAAGACCCGCTTGCGGTTGCAGTACCCTCTACTTTTAATGTTTCTGAAAATATTGCATATCCTACTGCTACACATAATATTAATGCTATTACTCCTATTATTATTTTATTTTTTTTACTTCTCATTTTTTACCTCTTTTTTTATTTTACAAATATATTATAACAAATTTTTAGTTATATATACTTTTTTTAAAATTTTTATGTAAAGTATTTGTACATATTAATACAAATAACTTAGATCAACGTTACCATTTATACCAGGCACGCTACCTTTAGAAGTATATTGCCACATTGAATAAGCACCATCATACTTACAAGTACTATTATATTCCGCAACCCAATCAACATGTGATTTTGCAATATCTCCTAGTCTATTCATGGCATACCACCTACCTGAATATACCTTTACCTTATACTTATATAAAACATGTGAACTAACACTATTTATATATAACTGAACCATTTCATCATACATACTCTTAGAAATATTATTAGAACTATCATTTTTTGTACTCCACTGCTCAATATCATAATATATACCAAGAGTAGGTTCCAAATTATATTTATCTATCATTTCATTTGTAAAATCACTTTCTATTTTAGATCCATTTAAAGTTGTTGAATAACTAAATAAATATATTCCATAAGCTATGCCCAGTCTTTTTAATTCACTTATGTTTTTCTCGAACATTTTATCTAAGGTTTTGTAATATCCAAGTCTTAATATAACCCCATAACAATCACTTTCTCTTACAAATTTTTCCCAATTGATTATTCCTTGATAATAACTTACGTCAACCACCTTTACTTTTTCTTTTCTTATATTTTTTTCTTCTTCATTATAATATGTATTAACTTTTATATCTTGATTTTGTTCTAATTCAAGAGTTTTATCACTTTCTATTTTATTTTCTATAGAATCATCTAAACTATCATTATCACTTTCTATACTATTTTCTATAGAATCATCTAAACTATCATTATCTCTTTCTATACTATTTTCTATAGAATCATCTAAACTATCATTATTATTTTCATAATTAGAATCCTGTAACTTTGTTATAGAATCAATTTCTTCACTTTTTTTATCATCTTTAATTTCATTATTTTGTTCAATAATAGAATTAATATTTACTACTGATTCATCTTCAAAAGAAATAATATCTTCCTTAATAGTTTCTTTTTCTTGTAATATGTTTTTAAAATTTGATTCATTTGATATTTCAATAAAATTATCATAGTAATCATCATGATTAACTAATGGAACAACACTAACATAATAATCTTTTTTTACCTCATATGTTACTTTACTTATATTTTTACTTTCTTTTTCAACTTTATTACACCCACTAAAACATAAAATTATTAATAATAAAAATACAAATTTCTTCATTTTTTTCTCCTTTCACTTTAATTATTATCTTCTTATAATAAAAACCCTCGAAAAATAAAAAAAATTAGATAATTTTATCTAATCTTTTTTGTAAGCTTTTAAAAATTCATATAATTCTTGTGCTACTTTATCAGGTAAATTTTGACTTAATTCTTCTAATGATAAACTTTTAAGTTTTGTTATGGTTTTATATTTTTTTAATAAATCTTTTTTTCTTTTTGGACCAATACCACTAACTTTATCTAAAATACTTGATAAACTACCCTTACTTCTAATATTCCTATGATACGAAATAGTATATCTATGTACTTCGTCTTGAATTCTAGTTAAAAGATGAAATACATCAGACGTTTTATCTATTTTAAATTCCCCTTCTTGACTTATAAGAGCGGTTGTAGCATGTTTATCGTTTTTCTTAAGACCAAATACTGGTATATCTAGGTAAAGACTATCTAGAATTTCTTTTGCAGCATTAACTTGAATTATTCCTCCATCTACCAATATTAAATCTGGTTTTTCTAATTTATCATGTAATACCCTATAATACCTTCTATAAATTACTTCTTGCATAGTATGATAATCATCTTTTGAATTAGAATTAATTTTATATTTACGGTATTCTTTTTTATCTGGTTTTCCATTTTTAAAAACAACCATTCCACTAACAGTAAACGTACCAAATAAATGGGCATTATCAAAAATTTCTATTCTCTTAAGTCCTTTAATTCCAATTATTTTTCCTAGATTTTCATTAGCTTCAAACGTTCTTTTTTCATCCCTTACAATAAGTTCAAATTTTTCGTTTAAAACAACCTTAGCATTATCATAAGCCATATCAACTAAACTTTTTTTAAGTCCCTTTTGCGGAACTAATACTTTCGTTGCTATTACTTTTTCTAGTAATTCTTTATTAAAATCCTTACTTACTAATACTTCTTTAGGAACCTCATTTTTATCATAAAAGCTAGTTACAAAATAAGAAAGAGTATCTATTACATCATCAATTAATGGAAAAACTTCCCCATCTCTTTTGTTTATTCTTCCATCTCTTAAATGCAAAACCTGAAACGATATATAATCGTTTTTAACATAATAATTAATAACATCCCTTGTTACATTATCATTTAAACTAATCTTTTGTTTTTCTAAAACTTTATCTATGTACTCTAACATTTCTTTATATTCAATTGCACGTTCAAAATTAAGGCTTAAAGAGGCCTCTTGCATTAAAGCATTTATTTTTTTTCTAACCTCATCATAGTTACCCTTTAAAAAACTAGTGACTTCTGCTACCATCTGATTAATGGTTTTTTTATCAACTTTTTTTTCACAATAACCAAGACATTGACCTATGTGATAATATAGACAAACTTTTTTTTCCATAGTATGACATTTTCTAAAAGGATATATTCTATTTAATAATTGAACGGTTTTACGTGCGGCATTTGCATTAGGATAAGGTCCAAATAATTTTCCTTTATAATTTTTTATTTTTCTTGGTCTTGATATTATTAACCTAGGATATGTTTCATTTGTAATTTCAATATATGGATAAGTTTTATTATCTTTAAGTAAAATATTATACTTTGGAGAATATTTTTTTATTAAGTTTATTTCAAGAAGTAAGGACTCTACTTCACTTTCAGTTACTATGTATTCAAAATCATCAATGTTTTGTACTAAGGCTTTAGTTTTACCGGTATGCTCACGATTAAAATATGAAGAAACCCTTCTTTTAAGATTTTTAGCTTTACCAACATATATAATTTTACCTGTATCATCTTTCATTAAATAGCAACCAGGTTCAGTGGTTAACAATTTAAGTTTTTCACTAATCTTGTCCATAACAAATCACCTTCTATTATTATAACACATTAAAGCATACAATAATTATTGATGTTTATTTAATTAAAAAACAAGACCAAATTGAGTCTTGTTTTTAATATAATTATATTTTTTTAAACTTTTAATCATTTATTTTTTCGATTCGAACAACATTTTTGGTTTGTAAATAATTTAAAACAACTTTTTTATCATTAAAAGGAATTCTTTTGTTATCTTTTACTATCATAACTTCTTCATGACCCTTACCTAATATAAGCAAAGCATCTCCAGTTTTAAGTAAATCAATTCCCTTAATTATTGCTTTTTTTCTATCTAATTCAACTTCATAATTAGAGTTTACTAATCCTTTTAACATATCATCTACAATTTGATTAGGATTTTCATTATGAGTATCATCACAAGTAATAATAGCATAATCACATAAATCTGTAACTATTTTTGTCATAATGGGTCTTTTTGTTCTATCTCTATCACCGGTACATCCAAATACCGTATATAAATGTCCATCACAAACTTCTTTTATTGTACTTATTACGTTTTCCACCGCATCAGGGGTATGTGCATAATCCACTATTATACGGTTATTTTTATACTCAATCATATCCATTCTTCCTGATGGCGCATTAACAAGTGTTAATACATCACTAATACTTGAGTAAGTAAGTCCTAGCTCATATAAAATAATAATAACAGTTAGTACGTTATATATGTTATATTTTCCAATTAAAGGAACCTTTATATTTTGTTTTACTCCATTTGAACAAAACGTAAAACTAGTTCCCATAATACTCATTTGATAATCAGTTATTTTGTAGTCCCCACCAGTAAAACCATACGTAATATTAGTGTTATAGTTAAATAAAAATAAATTTTTATTTGCATCATCATAATTTATTATAGCTTTTCCGCCAGGTTTGATTTGATTAAATAGCTTTTGCTTACATTTAGCATAATTTTCCATTGTTTTGTGAATATTTAAATGATCTTGTGTTAAATTTGTAAAAATAGCAAATTCAAACGGAACGTTTTCTAACCTTCTATGTAAAAGTCCTTCACTAGAAGCTTCAATAACTGCATATCTATATCCATTATCATAAGCATTAATTAACATATCATATATCTCGGTTACTTCTGGAGTGGTATTTGGTAAATCCGATACCTTTGATTGCATGTAATAACCTATGGTACCAATATAACAACACTTTTTATCTGATTTATTTAAAGCATCATAAATTAAATATGCACTAGTCGTTTTTCCATTAGTACCAGTAATACCAATTATGTGCATTTGTTCTAAGTATTTATTATAATTACTACTTAAATAATTATTCAAATACTCCCTAGTATCAGGAACTATTTCATAATCAATACAATACTCCCCTTCTTCTGCAATTATTTTTGAAGCTCCATTTTCAATTGCTTTAGGTATAAAATCATGTCCATCACCTACAATACCACGAAGAGCAACAAAAATATCACCAGGTTTTACCTTTCTAGAATCAGTTTTTATATTAATCATTTACATCACCATTTTCTCTTGTATACATTATATAATATATTTGAAAAACGAGCAATAATGATTTATAATGTTTTTGGTGATTGATAAAAGTGTTTACAATAAAAGAAAACGCAAAAAATGAATTAATTATAAATAAATCAAAATTTATAACGCTAATATATAAAGTAAACTCAAAAATAGAAGTTACAAAAATTTTAAAAGAAACAAAAAATATGTATAAAGATGCTACCCATTATTGTTACGGTTATATAATTGGAAAAAATAAAAGATTTACTGATAATGGCGAACCCTCTCATACCGCAGGTATGCCTATTTTAAACGTTTTAGAAAATAAAGAGTTAACTAATGTTTTAGCCATCGTTGTAAGGTATTTTGGGGGTATAAAATTAGGTGCTGGGGGTCTTACAAGAGCTTATTCTAATTCAGTTAGCTTAGCTATTAAAGAAGATAATATAATTCCGTTTAAAAAAACATTAAAAATAAAAATAGAATTTAAGTATGAAGTAATAAATGAAGTTAATTATATTTTAAAGGATTTTAATATCACGTATAAAGAGTTTAATGATAACATAATTTATGAATTTGAATACGAAGAAAATAAATATCCTCTAAATTTAGACGCATACATTCTAAAAAAAACCGATGTTTAATCGGTTTTTTAATCTGTACATAACTGTTTTGATGTTCCAATATTTTTTTGCTCTTCACATCCACAATCATTATATGTAGTACTATCATCAATTTTTATATAATACTTTATTTTAAGTTTGTTATTTAAACATTGTGTTTTTGTTACTTCTTTTGAAATAAGATCTGGATATTTATTTGTATCAAAGTCAGTATAATTATCACTTATTAAAGTACTAACAGATACATTATCTCCAATTTCTATTTGTTTTTCAGCATTATATTCTTTAGCACCCGTTAAAATGCTACTTATAATGTTTTTTCTATTTTTTTCTTCTTGTTTTTTTCTTAAAGTATTAACTGAAACCGTGCTAATTGATAATAAAA
Organism: uncultured Bacilli bacterium; assembly: GCA_947589105.1. Taxonomy (GTDB): domain Bacteria; phylum Bacillota_I; class Bacilli_A; order RF39; family UBA660; genus Aphodocola. The sequence continues at coordinate 6,617 of CANQBL010000003.1, forward strand.
TTCCTAAAATTACTATTACTGCTAATAATTCAATAAGTGTAAAACCTCTATTTTTTTTCATATTACATCACCCATTTTTTTAACTCTTCTTTACTCATAAAGCCAGTTTTTCTTCTTACTTCTTTTGCGTTTTCAAATATTATAAGAGTTGGTATGGAAAATATATTATATTTACTTGATAAGTTGGGAGCTTTATCAACATCTATCTTAATAATTTCAATTTCTTCTTCTTTATCATATTTTTCTATTACCTCTGAAAGCATTTTGCAAGGTCCACACCATGTTGCATAAAAATCAACTAATATTTTATCTTTCTTTAACTCTTCATCGAAATTTTCTTCAGTTACATATTTTATCATTTTTACCTCCGGTTTTTATAATAATACCATAATCATATTATATATTATTTTAAATAAAAAATACATATTTATACAAAATTAAACTTTTATTTTACACTAATTTCAAGCTGTTTATTTTAAATCAATTATTTTTATGCTAGAATATTTATAGGAAGTGATAATAATGGTAGTAGTATATAAAATAAGTGATAACACAAAAGAAAAAATGATTGATTATTACCAAGATAAAAAAAGAGAGAAAACCCCTGATTATGCAATATTTCAAGCAGAAGAAGGTGGTACTATAATTACTCTTTACGAATCAGGTAAAGTAATGTTTCAAGGAATAAGTGCTGATGTCGATGCTAATATGTGGAAAGATATAGAAGCGCATTTAAATAATGGAAAATTACCTATTGAAACTAAGAAAAAGGAAAAAGAAAAAAAAGATGATAAAGAACTTTATGAACAAAGAAAAACTTACTACTACATAAATTCTATAGGTTCAGATGAAGTTGGAACAGGAGATTACTTTGGACCAATAGTTGTAACAGCTACTTTTGTATCTAAAGATGATATACCTTTTTTAGAGGAATTAGGAGTTAAGGATTCAAAAAAATTAACTGATGATAAAATTTTACAAATAGTTCCAAAAATAATTAAAAAAATACCTTATGAAACAATCATATACACTAATAATGAATATAATAATGCATTAGATAATAACATGAATAAGATAAAGGCTATTTTACATAATAAAGCCTTATTAGGTTTAATGAAAAAGGATAATTATAACTATGATAAAGTTGTAATAGATCAATTCTGTTTTCCACGAAACTATTTTGGTTATTTAAAAGAAAGTAATAATGTTTTTAGAAAAATAACGTTTACAACTAAAGCCGAGGATAAATGCTTATCTGTTGCATGTGGTTCTTTAATAAGTAGATATGTATTTATTAAAGAAATGGATAAATTATCTAAAATGCTTGGTAAAAAAGTCCCTAAGGGATCTGGAATACAAGTTGATTGTTTTGGTAAAGAATTAGTGAAAACCCAAGGTAAGGAAATTTTAAGAAAAATTGCTAAGTTAAATTTTAAAAACACAGATAAAATATTAAAAAGCTAAATATTGACTTAAACTTATTAAGTAACTTCAATATTTAGTTTTTTTTTACTTTTCCATGCTCTACTTTTATCCAAGAAACTTCTTTACTTGTTAAAGCCTTTATTGCGCAAAATAAATAAGTAATCATAAAAATCGGATTATAAAATAATACTTTTATCCTAGTTTTTATGTTTAAATCTATTTTCTTACCTTCTAAAATAAGCATTACAAAAGTAATAACAATAAGTAGAAAATATATAACTACTAAAAAAATTATTAATTCATAAAAATTATTTATCCATTTAGCATCCTTATTAAGAAAATTATACAAAGTAAAAAATATTAATGATAAAAGCCATAAAATAAGACCTATAACCATAAATATATAAGGGGTAATACCAAATGCTCCATCTAATTTTGAACCATTATTTGGATTATTAAAATCTATTTCTTTAAACATTTTTTTAGCATATAATCTTCTAACATCAAAAAATCCCCTTATCCATCTTATTCTTTGATTTACAGTATCTTTAAACTTTAAAGGCTGTTCATCATAAAAAACAGAATTTTTATTATAATACGTTGTTAAATTATTAAAGGTTGCATACAAACTTAATTCATAATCTTCGGTTAATGTATAAAACGGATAACCCTTCCATTTTTCAATTAAATATCCTCTAATAAAAAAACCAGTTCCAGAAAAAGTTATGTTTCTAGTTTCGTTACTTTTTTTATCATTAAAAACAGTATTTACAAGGGAAAATGTAAGAGCTGATGCCGCTGCTACAACACTTTCATTTCCGTTTTTACAATTACGATAACCTGAGGCTAAATCATAACCTTTATCAAAAACAGGAATCATGTTTTTAAAATAGTTTTTATCTAAAACGTTATCAGCATCAAATATAAAATAAGCATCATACTTCTTATTGCAAGATAAAATATACTTTATAACCTCATCAAGAGCATATCCTTTTCTTTTTAAATTAAGCTTTTTACGAATAAAAACGTTTGCATTATATTTCTTACAAATACTAACTGATTCATCCTTAGAAGATTCAACTACTACATAAACATCTTTCATATCAATCTTATAAGTTTGATTTTTAATACTTTTTAAAAGTTCCCCTATAACTTTTGATTCATAACGTGCCGGAATAAGTACACAAAAATTGTGAGAGTTTTTTCTTTTTATAGGTTTATTTTTATTCTTCTTTGCAAGAATATTTATTATAACTGAAGTTATAATACCTATAAAAATAAATGTTAAACTTATTGTTCTTAATACTATCATATTTATTTTTTTCCTTTACATAAAATATGCCAAATATACAAGTATTATAACTAATATCACGGAACAAATAATTGAGTTTACTTTTTCAAACTTAGAGGTTTTATATTTTATTCCAAGGGCACTTGAAATTAACATTCCGCTTATAAAACCACCTATGTGGGCATACATGTTAATTCCAGTTACTAAAAATCCTAAAAGAAGATTTAATATAATTACAGGTAATATTTCTCTTTTTAAAGCTTCTGCCATATACGTTCTTTGATTAATAGCAAAGTATAAAATTGCACCCATAAGTCCAAATATAGCACCAGAAGCCCCTGCTGATAAAACGTTTGGCCCCATTAAAATAATGGATAGTAAATTACCAATAATACCACTATAAATAAAAATTAATAACATTTTAACATGTCCATAAAACTTTTCTGTTTGATTTCCCAAAAGCTTAAGAGCCCAAGTATTCATTATATAATGAAGAATTCCAATATGAAGAAAAATACTTGTTAATAACCTTAGCATATTACCATCCTTAACAAGTGCTCCAAACTTATATAAGGTATTAATATCAGTAGAACCGTTTCCAAATAAATAAGTTAACAACATAAACATTGTTATTATTGCTATTAAAATGTTAGTTACAATTGGGGTTTTAGGACTAAATAAATCATTTATTTTTTCACTTTGATCCATGTTTTTTCTTAATATATCATTATTAATTTTTTGATAAAGTAAAGCTCCTTCTTCCGTAAATTTTAATTTTGAAGGCATGTTTGGAAAACTTTTTTTAATTATTTCACTTTTCTTAAATGAGTTTTCATTTTCAACTCTAATCATATAATTTAGTTTAGAGCTTTCAAGTGATAAACCATCATTTAAATCTAAATAGAAAGAAAGCACCTTCATTTTTAAAGTAAAAGTTTTTAATTTTATTTGTTTTACTAATCTATTAACCTTATAATTATCAAAATCTAATTGTTCCTTATTATGTATATAATTAATAACTATTCTTACTATTCTAAACTCTTCTTCCATATTTTCTAACCAAATTTCATTTTGGATACCATGAACCACAACTGGATTGTAATTTTTTTCAGTTATAAAATAATGAAGAAGCTTCATTACCAATAAATCTTTTTTTTCTCTTGATGAATTCACGAATATAACCTCCTATTCGTTTTTATATTTTTCTAATATATTATTAAATTCTTCTGGAACTGGGCAAGAAAACGTCATTTGCTTTTTTGTTACCGGATGTACAAAACTTATTTCTTTAGCATGAAGCATTTGTCCAAAACTAGTTGTTTTTTTTTCATAACCATAAACAGGATCATTTATTATTGGATGTTTTATATAATTCATATGAACCCTTATCTGATGAGTTCTACCAGTTTCTAATTTAACTTGTATTAACGTACTATTTTTATATCTATCTATAACTTTAAAATGAGTAATTGCTTGTTTTGCATTAACATCCGTTACACACATTTTTTTTCTATCTTTTAAATCTCTTCCAATAGGAGCATCAATTGTTCCCGTATCATGGTTTATCCTTCCGCTTACTAAAGCAATATATATTCTTGATAACGTTTTATCTTTAAGTTGTTTTGATAAATCTTCGTGAACTTTATCATTTTTTGCCACAACAAGAAGTCCGGAAGTATCCTTATCTATACGATGTACAATTCCAGGTCTTAAACTTCCGTTAGATGAACTAAGATTGTTAGTATAAGATAACAAACCATTTACTAACGTGCCGGTATAATTACCTGCTGCAGGATGAACAACTAATCCAGAAGGCTTATTAATAACCATTAAATAATCGTCTTCATATACTATATCTAAATCCATTTGTTCTGGTTTAGTTTCATTTTCAAAAGATAATTCACCAATTACGTCTATTTTATCATTAATTCTTAAAATATAACTATTTTTTGAAACTTTTTTGTTAACCAAAACTAATCCCGTTTTTATCATTTCTTGGACTTTACTTCTAGAAATCTCTAACTTATCAATTAAAAATTTATCTAGTCTTATATGTTCGTCAGTTTTTATAGCAAACTCCATTAAAAACATTCCTTTCTAATTAACTAAACAATATTATAACATAATTATTATAATTTAAAAATTAAATACAATTTACTGTATTTAATTTTTTTGTTTTACTAAATCTTCTTTTATTAAAGATATTACTATTAAAATTACTCCAATTGTTATAAATATATCTGCTAAATTAAAAATTGGAAAAGAATAATCAAAAAACTTAAGAGCAACATAATCAATTACATAACCCCTTAAAACCCTATCAAATAAATTACCAAAGATACCTCCAATTAAAATACCATAAGTAAAATTATTTATATTATTGTCTTTTTCTTTTTTTAAATATTCTTTATTTATAATTGTAAATAAAACACTAACTAACAATATAGAAATTAATATTATAATCCATCTGTTTCCCCAAAGCATACTAAAAGCTACTCCCTTATTTTCTGAATAAACTAAAGATAAAAAACCTGGTATTACATTTAATACTGTTAAATATTTTAATACAAATAGCTTTATTATTTGATCTATTAAAAAAAAGATTAAAGAAATTAAGAATATTTTCTTTTTCAAGTTTTATCACCATAAGAATTATAACATATTATTATCTTTTAGTAATTAAAAAACTATTACAAATTTAAAAAACTAGAAACCTTATTTATAAAGTTCCTAATTTTTTAAATATATTTTATTAAAGCAAAACAAGCACTAAAATACCTGCTAAAAAATTTTGTATAAAATGCATTGATATTGAAACAAAAATATTATTAGAATCGCTATATGCTTTTGCTAAGCAAAAACCAATAGTTGCATATTGTAATACATAAAAAATATCACTAATTGAAGAAAAATCATTTATTACATGAAGTAATCCAAATAAAAAACCACTAACTATAATAAATACAATTCTATTATTAATTAATTTAGATAAAGATAATCTAAAAATAGATTCTTCTACTAACGGAGCATAAAAACACGATAAAAGAAGTGTTATTAAAGGAACTTTTTTAAACATAGTATTTATTACCTCTTGGTTGTTAGATACTACTCCTTGCTTTATTACAACTATTGGTATCGCAACAATAAGCATTAAACCAAGCATTATCAAATATCTTTTTATAACAAATGGAAAGTATGTTTTAAAGTTTTTTATAAATATTTTAAAATCATTTAATAAATATTTATAACATAATATAATTACGTAAACCAAAATAAAACAATAAACAAAATTAGATGGTATTTTACTAAAATAATTAAATCTTGGTAAAACAAACATTACAACTATGAAGATACAAATAATTAAAAAAGATATAATTTTTTCTTTTTTACTAACATCATTATTTTTTATTATTGGTAACTTTTTAATTTTCTTATCCCTTAAAGAAGATAGGAAGAAAAAACCTAAAATACCTGGAATAATAGGCTCTAAAAACATCCATATACTAGATATTAGTATCTTTATATTATTGTTTTTTAAATAAGTAATATCCTTTTTCGATTCTTTATATAACAAAATAGTAAAATAAATACTTATTAATACCATAAATAAGTTTGCCATTACATCATTATTTGATTTTACAAAAAACAAATTATATATAATTACATAAATTATATAAATAGATTCTATCAAACATGCTATTTTTAAATAATTTCTTTTATCTTTCATATATTCCTCCATTTTTAAAAAAGCCTAAATAAGGCTTTTTATTAAAACAAATCATTAAAATCTAGATCACCGTTAACTACTGGCCCTATATATTTAATATCTTTACTAAAAGCTATAATTGCAACAAAAATCGGATTTAAAAGCCATAAACCTATACCGAATCCAACATCTTGTCCAAAAGATTTTGCTAACTTAACGTTATACGATAAAGAAAATAATATTGCCGCAACCGTTCCTACTACCGGTATTACTCCCAAAAATAAAAAGAAAATATAATACCATTTATAACCAATTATTTCAAATAAAACAATAGTATTATAAAAAGGAACGATTGCTGCCCAACCAGGTTTACCTGCCTTCTTATACATTTTACATTTTGCAATAATTAAAAATATGATTATTGCAAGTAAAATAATCCAAAAACCTGCAAAAATACTTAAAAGAATCGCAACAATACCCATATCACCCATCTTATACCTCCTTTATTTTAGTATATCATAATTTAAATATTTCTACTAACTAAAATAACATCGGAACCAATTTTCTTTATTTGAGGCCAAGTTATTGAAACTTCTTCCCCACCTCTTAGCATGTTTATCAGGCCCTTTTTTTCGTAAATTATCATTTTTAAAATGTTTCCGGTATTTATAGATATTTCTACATCTATTATATTACCTATTTTCTCTCCAGTTATAATATCTACTACATCTTTATTTTGTAAGTCAGATAAGCGCATATAATCACCAATTAATTATATGAAAAATTGTATAAAATAAAACCTTTTATAGCATTACAAACTATAGAAAGGTGTGATTTTTATAGCAAAACATATTGTAGAAATTACAGGAATTAATACAAGTGAAATAAAAGTTTTAAAAGAAGAAGAAAAAATTGAACTTTTTACTAAACTTAAAAATGGTGATAAAACCGCTAGAGACGAACTTGCTAAAGGTAATTTAAAACTTGTTTTATCAATTCTTAAAAAATATCAAAACCGATGTGATAACATGGATGATTTATTTCAAATAGGATGTGTAGGTCTTATGAAAGCTATTGATAATTTTGATTTATCACATAACGTTAGATTCTCAACTTATGCAGTACCGCTTATATTAGGAGAAATAAGACGTTATTTAAGGGATAATAGTAATTTAAGAATATCAAGAAGCATAAAAGATTTAGCATACAAAATACTTAAATTAAAAGAAGAATATTTTATGACTACCGGTCGTGAATTAAATAATGAAGAAGTTGCTAAAAAATTAGGTACTAATGAAATAGATGTAATAATAGCACTTGATGCTATGAAAGATCCTGTTAGTATGTTTGAACCTATTTATAATAACGGAGGAGAAACCATTTATCTAGAAGATCAACTGGAATCAAAAAAGGATAAAAGTACTAATTGGGATCTTGTTATATCCCTAACAGACGCAATACAAGAGCTTAAAGATAAAGAAAAAAGAATAATAACTGATAGATATTTATTTGGTAAAACTCAAATGGAAATAGCTGAAGAAATTGGTATTAGTCAAGCGCAAGTTTCTAGATTAGAAAAAGGAGGTATTGAAAATATTAAAAGAAAAATGATGTAACTTGCTTTTTTATTTATTTCTAGCTATAATTACCTATAGGAGTGTGTAAATTATGTATAAAGATGTTGAAATAGGATTAGATACATATAAAAAATATTATGAATTAGTAAGCTTATTAAAGCAAAAAGGGACTACATCAAGTAAATTAACTAAATTAGAAATGTTATTAGATTACTTTATAGAAAACTATGATAATCTTAACAATGAAGAAATAAAACTCATTAAAAACGTTATTATGATAGCTAATGGTATTATTACTAAAGTTAATACATACTATGGCATTGCAAAACAAAGGCAAAGTAGTTGTATAGAACGTGTTGAAATTTTAAAAGAAAAAGAAAAAAAACTTATTAAATAAGTTTTTTTTTATACAAAAAAAGCAATCCCAAACTACAGGATTGCTAATACTGCACCAATCGCATACTTCACAATTGGTTTACTACTTTTACTGCTAAACTACAATTGAAAGTACTTTCATTACTTCATCAGTTATAAACTTCATAACTGACATAAATATTATAACATAAACGACATTTTATTACAATACCTAATAATTTAAAAATTTTATTTTAAATTATTTACATTTTCCTTCTCCAGGATTATCTCCTTTAACATAAGTTTCCCCTACTAATTCACAAGATGTTTTTGTAATAGAATCTTTTAAATAACCTCCAAAAACCCTTATTAAACTAACCGCAATAACCGTAACTAACGCAATAATTAAAACGTATTCAACTAAAGCCTGACCTTTATTTGTAATTTTCTTCATTTTTCTTCACACCCTTATATCATACTAGTATTAGTTTAACATTTTCTATCTTAATTTGTCAATGTAAAAACAAAATATATTATTACCCTGTAAATATTTATTTTGAATAATTTATTTATTATGATAATATATAAATGGTGATTATATGTTAGAATTTAACAATGTAGAAATTAAAGAAGCAAAAACTTTTAAAAAAAGATTATTAGGTTTAATGTTTAAAAAAAACATTAAACATGGTCTTTTATTTAGAAATTGTAAAAGCATACATACCTTTTTTATGATAGAACAAATAGATGTTATAGCAACTGATGAAAATGATAAAATAATTAAGAAATATAAAAACGTAAAACCATGGAGAATATTAATAGCTCCTAAAAATACTAAAAATATATATGAATTACCTAAAAACACGATATAAAATATCGTGTTTTTATTATATTTTTTATGTTTAAATTTTAAAGATAAAATATTATTTTTTAGCTCTTGCCTTAACAAAATACCTTTCTTTACCACCTTTAGTACAAGTTACTAAAGTTATTATTTTTTCTGTCATATCCTCTGGTTGAGCTAAATAACTAGCATCATCAATGGTTGTAATACCATATTCATATACATAATAATCTACACTTTTTCCAGTTAAATCAGTAATTGTTACTTTATCATCTTTAACTAATCGATTTATTTTAATAAAGAAATTACCCCTCATAAAATTATGTCCACCAATAGCAACATTACCATTAGAGTTTAAATTAGGACCTGACATTTTAACAACAGAAGCATCATATGCTTTTTTCGTATTTTCTTTTAATATTGGTTGGTATATATTTATTTTTTTAATTCTTATTTTTCCAAGTACAGTATAGTTATACCCTCCACTTTTTGCAATAACTTCAGTAACCAAACTGTTATCTTCCTCGTTTTTTTCAATTTGTTTATCAACTTGTTTTATTATTCCGTTTGAAATTTCTTGTCTTTTTCTTTCTCTAAAATTACTATATATAAAAAGGAAAACACAAACATATAAAGAAATAACAATCAAAATAATTATAAGATTAAATAACTTTTCTTTATTTATTTTAGATAATAACTTATTCATGTTTCCTCCTATACTTTTATTATTGGTTTTAGTATTTCATAGCCAAAGAAATAAACAACTAAAGCCAAAACCAAAAGTATGATTAATGATATATATATTCCTATCATAAATCTATCTTTTTTAACAGTTTCACCCTCAGATACATCAACTAATCTCATATCATCCATGTTAATCACCACTATCCTGTATTCTATTATCTACGTAAATTAATTTACCTTTATAATTATAATACTCATTTTTAATTATTATATAATTATCATAAGCTTTATATTCAGTATTAAAAGAAGTTAAATTAATATGACTTAAATTTTCTGATATTATTAGTAAATCCTTTTCATCAGTTGAAGCCTTAAATAAAGGATTTTCATCATCAAATAAAACATCATTATAATATGTTTTACTTACCTTTTTTCCTTTAGAGTTATATATTGCATATTTATTATCTTTTTTAACAGCGTAAAAAACATTGTTACTATTATTAAAACTTTTTTTCTTTACGGTATCAGATACCATTTTTATATCTTCATTTTCAAAATCTATTATTACCTTTCCTTTGATATTTATAATTCCATATCCATTATTTGTTTTACATATAGCTTCCCCATACGAATCAAAAGGATTAGCCTGTATAAATCTATCATTTGAAATTAAATTACCATCTTCGTTTAAGTATCCATAAGTACCATCAGTAAACTTAACTATTGCAATACCATTACTAAATGGTTTTTCAATTATAAAATTTTCTTCTAAAGTTTTATATATCTCTCCATTTTTTACCATAACTAGTAAATCTTTATTTTTTTTATAATTATGATCAGTATAAACAAAAATTCTATCTCCATAATAAGTATTATTTTCTTTTAAATTCTTTTTTATTTGTTCCATTGTTTTTGTACTAATAAACTCATAAGTATGAGATGAAGTTAAAGCTTTTAAAACACCTGTTTCAACTGAATTCATAGTTAAACTAATATAATCGTCCGCTTCTAATAAAACTTTATTATTTTGAACATAAATATACCTCTTGTTTCCGTTTTTACTAACCTCATAAAAAACATTATTATCTTCTGGAACAATTTCATTTAAAGTTGCTCCAAAAACCACAGTTCCATCATTCATATTAAGAATTTGAGAAGAAGAATTAACCGTTACAACTCCATATCTTTGATAAATATTATTAGTAACATTTGATAAAGAAACCTCAATTATTTTATCATCATTATCAGTTAATTTATATCTATATATATCCTTACCATCAGAATTAATAATACCAACAGCATTAGCTATAGAATACAAATAAACCCCTTCAGAATAAGAAATCATATCGTATTTAAATTCTGTTTTTTCTTTTAAGTTAGAATCTAAAATTCCGTATTTTAATCCCTTTTTAGTTACCTTTGAAGCTATTATGTCATTATTTGCACGATATATGGAAAAATAAGTTCCAGTTGGAATAACTTCTTTACCTCCTTTATCTATTATTAAAGGTAAATTAGATGAATCTTTAACTATCGCATATCCTTTTATAAATTCTTCTCCATAAGAATATTTAGGACTAACAATCTTTTGACCAGTATAATCAATATAACCATACTTATTATTTTGAATAATTCTAATTGGTTGATTATCACTAGCATAAACCCTTAAATCTTTAAGAATTTCACCAGTTTTATTAATAAAAAATTCAAAACCTAAAAGCATTACTATAATAACGTATAACATTGTTTTTTTTACTATCTTTTTAGTTTTTGCACTTTTAATATTAAAATCTTTTATAGAAGGTTTATATTCATCTAGTTTTTCTTCTGAAGCATCTATTTCAACCCTATTTTGTGGCGTACTAGAATTATCTAATAAATTCTCTAATTGCTCTTCGTTTTTAGAATTATCTATATTATCAGAAAGGTCTATAAAATCGAGCATTTCATCTATTTGGTTTGAAACTTCATGATCCGCTTCAAAATCAAGCATTTCTATTTCTTCTTCATTACTCTTCATATAATAGCCTCCCTTCTAGTATCTACCATAATTTTATAATAAAAACATATAAAATACAAGAAAGATAAGCTTTAAATGTAAAATTATTTATTTTTATAATAAAGATTTTTTTTAGCTACTAAAAAAGAATGAAAAACTTATATTTTTTTCATTCTTTAAACTCGAATATCATATCCATTATTTGTACCTTATCCCCATATTTAGCTCCCATTTCAAGAAGTTTTTCATCAATGCCCATTTGTCTTAATTTTCTAGCAAAACGAACAGCACCCTCATCAGTAAACTTTGTCATCTTAAATAATTTTTCTATTTCTTTACCCTTAACCACATATATATCATTTTCCCTTGTTATGGTAAATGGTTGCTCCTTTTTGAATTTATATAATACGTGAGATTCAAAAGCTTCCTCCTCAAATAAAGGTTTTTCTTCTTGCTTATCAAGCTCGTCAGCAATTGCAACTAAAGCCTTTTTTAAACCACTACCATTAATAGCACTAGTTTCATACACTGGTAAATCATACTTTTGTTTAAATCTTTTTAAATTTTCTTCTGCGCCTTCTAAATCCATTTTGTTTGCAATAATAATTTGAGGTTTTTTAATTAATTTTTCATCAAAATCCCTAAGTTCTTTATTAATTACTTCATAATCTTCAATCGGATTTCTTCCTTCATAACCTGACATATCAATTATGTGCGCAATAACCTTAGTTCTTTGAATGTGTTTTAAAAATTTATCTCCAAGCCCCTCACCTAGTGAAGCACCCTTTATTAATCCCGGTAAATCTGCTGCTACAAAAGTTCTTCCATCAATTACTTTTACAACTCCTAAATTAGGATTAAGAGTAGTAAAATGATATGCTGCTATCTTAGGTTTAGAAGCAGAAATTTTAGATAGTATGGTTGATTTACCAACCGATGGCATACCTACAAAACCAACGTCCGCAAGTAACCTAAGTTCTACCTTTAAAGTTTTTTCCTCTCCAGGTTCCCCATGCTCAGAAAAATTAGGAGCTGGATTACTAGCGGTTGCAAAAGCGGTATTACCTCTTCCACCACGACCTCCTTGAGCAACTATTACTTCATCATCTTTTTTAGTTAAATCAGCAATTATAAGACCGGTATCAACATCTTTTATAGTTGTACCAACCGGAACTTTAATAACAACATCTTTTGCACTTCGTCCATTTTTATTTTTGCCTTCACCATTAGCACCCTTAGGTGCTTTAATTAACTTATTATATCTTAAATCAAGCAAAGTTCTAAGTCCTAAATCAGTTTTAAAGATAATACTAGCTCCGCGTCCTCCGTTACCCCCAAAAGGTCCCCCATCTGGGATAAACTTTTCCCTTCTAAAAGCAGTACATCCGTCACCACCTTTACCAGCTTCAACTTTAATTACTACTTCATCAACAAACATATAAAGCACCTCTTTTCTTAAATAGTATACCATGCTATATTAAAATCAAACAAGAAAAAATAAATATTAATTAATATTATATAAAGTTAATTTATATTGATTAACTACATCTAGTTAAATTATTATAATAATTAAAAAAATCGCTAATTTTTGATGAGAACCATAAATAGTAAACATCATTATTACGATTTTTTAAATTTTGATAATTACTAATTTGTTTTTTGAGTAAAGTTAAATTTAAATTGGTTTTCACGTTTAATCAAGAATGATCCATCTTTATTTGTTTGTTTCCAATTTGAATCAAAATCCAACTTAAATAAAACATAAAGACTAGTACCTGGCTTTAAAATAGTATGGTAATCTTCAGTTAAAAATTCTGATGCCCCCTCATCTTCAATATTAATTATTGCCCCATCACTTGTTTCAAATGCAAAAGCATCGCTCATTTCAATAAAAGGACCATAAAAATCCCTTTCATAATCAGAATCATCAACACATTCACTTTCTTCTATAGTTCCATTAGCCTCTTTTGTAAAACCTACTTGTGAAAAATCATAACCATCTATACATAGTTTATTTGTTATAGGCTCCATGGCATTAACTAAATCAACCTCTGCATCAATTGAACCGGTATTTTTAATTTTTACAGTAAAATATCTTGCTGCTCCTGGATATTTTAAATCCGTTTTTAAACTTATGGTAGTTCCTGTTACGGTACACGAATCGTTTTCATAACCTTTTTCCTCTGATGAATAATTTGCACTTATTCCTTCTTTAATACCTGTTTGACATTCTGCGGTTAAAGAAAAATCACCTTTTGCCTTTGCAGTTCCGCTTATTGTTACGTTCTCTGAAAATATTGCATATCCTACTGTTAGCACTAATATAAATGCTATTACGCTAATTATTATTTTATTTTTTTTACTTCTCATTTTTTTCTCCTTACTACTATTATTTACAAATTTATGATATCATATACAAAATACTTAGTCAATTTTTAAATTTTAAATTGTAAACAAAAAACTATATATGTTTTTACATATATAGATATTTTTATTAACCCTTAAAAGAAGCTTCAAAGTAATATATTTTACGATGTTCCTTAAAGTACTGTTTTTCAAAATCAGTTAAAACATTTTCTATATTTCTTTCATCATTATGTAAATCTAAACTTACTTTATCAAACACGTACCAGTAAGCACTTAAACTTTCAAGTGCTGATGCAAATAATATTTTGTTATCGGTTTTTAATATTATGTGCTTATTTTTCTTAAAAATTCTATCATACAATTTTAAATAACTTTCATTAGTAAACCTTTTTTTCTCATCTTGTTTTTTTGGCCAAGGTTCAGAAAAGGTTAAATATATAGTATCAATTTCTTTTCCAAAGAAATTTACTATGTCCTTTGCATCTGCGCATATCATTTTAAGATTATTTATTTTTTGATTTTTAATGTTATTTATAGCTGTTGCAGTTTGAGATTTATCTAATTCTAAACCAATATAATTAACGTTGGGATGTTTTTTAGCCATTTCTATTATAAAGCTTCCTCTTCCCATTCCAAGTTCTAAGCATATTGGATTATTATTTCCAAATAAAATTGACCATTTTCCTTTATTATCCTGTGGATTTTTAATAAGGTAATTGCTATTATTAATAATTTTATTAGCATCTTTAACCACGTTATAACGCATAATATCACCTCGTATAAAATTTTACCATAAACTAATAAAAAATACCAACCATAAGGTGGTATTATTTTGTTTCATATACACTGACTTGCTTTTTATCCTTACCTAGACGTTCAAATCTAACGTACCCTGTTATCTTAGCAAATAACGTATGATCTTTTCCCATACCAACGTTTATTCCAGGATAAATTTTAGTTCCTCTTTGCCTATAGATAATTGAACCAGCACTAATTAATTCTCCATCAGCAGCTTTAGCTCCTAATCTTCTACCTTCACTATCACGACCATTATGAGTCGAACCTTGAGCTTTAACGTGTGCAAATAATTGAATGTTTAACTTAAGCATTAAAAGCACCTCCTCTATTCTATATAATTTTAACGTTTTTTTCATATTCATTTGAGAGTTCTTTTAACATGTCCAACATGTTTTGTAAAATCTCGTTAACGGTTTTATCTTCCTTTAACACCTTTAATTGTATTAATCCTTCCTTTTCAATAACATCAACACTTTTTTTATTTATCCTTAAAATAAGATTAACACTAGTTATAACAATGGAAGAAACCGAAGCACAAACTATATCTTTTCCATACTCTTCATAACCGGCATGTCCAGTTACTTTTACTTCTTTTACTAAATTACCATCACGGTCTACTTTTACTTTTATCACACTAATCACCAACGCAATTACGCATTAATTTTAGTTATAACAAGTTTAGTATAAGGTTGACGGTGACCTTGCTTTTTATGAGAACTTTTCTTTTGTAAATATTTAAAAATAACAATTTTCTTATTTTTACCATGTTTTTCAACTTTGGCTTCAACGGTAGCATTTGTTACGTATGGAGTACCAATTTTATCGCCAGCCATAATTACTTTATCAAAAGTATATGTTTTTCCAGCTTCTACGTCTAATTTTTCAACGTAAATTATAGAGCCTTCTTCAACACGGTATTGTTTACCACCAGTTTCTATAACTGCTTTCATTAATTATTCCTCCTTCTTATATAATAGACTCACCATTAAGGTACATAAATTATGTTTTACTAAAACCTTTTCTGTGTGGTTGAAGAACAAGAAGTTCATTCAAACGAATTAATTTTATCATACATACATAAATTAGTCAAACACTTTTGATAGTATTTCCTTTTCTTTATAACGTTTTTCCCCTATTATAAACTCGCTTACCTGCTGTCTTTTTAATTTTTCTAAATTATAACCCTTTATAACATTTATTTTTTTATATTTATTTGGATAAGCATATCTTTCAAACAAAAACCTATTAAACAAATAAGATATATCTTTATAAAAAATAATAATCTTTTTAATTAAAAACAAAAAAATCATTATGTAACTACACTCTATTTTAACACTTAAAAAAATCATATTAAATAATACCAAAATAATAGTTAAAGTTGATATAAAAAAAGTTATTTTAAGGGATTTTTTAAAAGTGAAAAACAAATTTAATATAACATTTATAATCTTTGACCCATCAAGTGGTATAATTGGAAGTATGTTAAATAAAAAAATAGAATAATCATATTTTTGAATAAGATACATTAACTTAATATCTAGTATATTATTTTTATAAAAGAAAAAAGCTAATAGATAAAAAAGTATTTGAAATAAAAAACCTGATATTGCTATTAAAAATTCCTCGTTAAATGGTTTATCTATCTTTTCTTCATAAGTAATAAAACCACCACAAATTCCAAAACTTACTTTTTTTATTTTCCAATTATATAATAATGAAGTTATTATGTGTCCTATTTCATGAATAAAAATAATTGTAAAAAAAATTAAAACATCCCTAAATAAGCCCGATAAAAAAGATAAGAAAAAAACTATTAATAACTCAGGTTTTATCTCTATTTTTTTACAAATACTCCTCATAAGATAAATACTTATCATCCTTTTCAAATATTAAATATAACTTTTTATTAGCAGTACCTAATATTTCACCTTTTGAAACATAATCATATAATTTTACGTTAATATTATCTAAACAACCATAAGTAATATTAAGTCCATTTTTATCTTGAATTGTTATCATCGTTTTATAAGAAGATTTTTCATCTACTTTAATAACTATACCACTTTTAATTGCAGGAGTAAGATAGCTACTTAAAACAGTTAGCATATAACCATCTTTTTCTTTTTTTATATTCTCATAAGCTATTTTTTCTTCAGATACAAGTTTAGTATTATCTTTTACCGTATTTTTAAACGGAATAACATCTCCTAAATACTCTTTATAAACATTATATATCTTAGCAAATGAAAGTGAATTATTATATACTAATTTTTTATATTTTTCTTTATTTATATCACTTTGTTTAATATATATAAGAGAAGCTAAAAAAAGAATTATAACAATTAGTATTTTAATTAAAGTTGAAAATATAAACCTGTGTAAATAAGATTCTTTTTCTTCTTTTTTTACAGCATTTTTTTTATTAAAAGATTCTGGAGTTATCATATATAAGTCACCTTACTTCATTAATATGAACGTTTTTTAAATCTATTCTTAAATATACAATTAATGACAAAATATATTAAATAACTAATTAAAAAGAAAATGATGTTAATAAATAAACCATCATATAATATATGAATAAAGTTAATTATACTATAAGATTTATATAAAAAGGTAAACAAAAACAAAATTAAAGCATAAATTAGAATAAATGATAAATAATAAAAAAACGTTTTTATAAAATTACTTTTTTTAGGTATCAAATTAGATAACCAAGCTAAAAAAAGATAGATAAAACCATGTAAAAAGATGGTATTAGTATATAATAAATCATATATAATGCCAAAAATAAAACAAGTTATATAAAAATAATTGTCGTTTTTACTGTTAATACCTCCTATTAAAATTATACATATAACAAAAAAAGGTGTAATACATCTTAAAAGATTTGGAATAATACCTTCTAACAAAACTGAAATTAGTAATAAAATAATCGTGACTATCATTTTTGCTCCTTTACTATTATAGCAAGCATTAGATCATCAAAATTAACACTTGATTCAACCCACAAAGTTTTATTAAGACCGTAATTACTTATTTCTTCTTTTGCCACTAAACCTACATATATTCCTTTATAAGAGTAATTATCATATCCTGATAAAACAACCCTATCACCTGCTAATATATTATTTTTACTCATAACATCGGTTATTTTAAATAAACCAGTTTTACTATCGTAATCACTTAGTACACCTGATATGTTACCATCACTTGTTTCAATTGTAACAGATAACATATTATTTGAAGATACACCAGTAATTAAATCTACTTCACTTACTTTTTTAGAAACCTTACTTATAAACCCAATTAACCCTTCATTAGATATAACAGCAAAATCTTTTTTAATTCCAGCATCATAACCCTTTGAAATTTCTATTTTATCAAACCAGTTTTTCTTTGTATGATTAACAACTTCTGCCACTTCATATTCATTTTTTAATTGACTTAATCCTAAAGTTTTTCTTAGTTCCTCATTTTCTTTTTCAAGATAAGCCATTTTAGAAGATAATACGTTAGCAGATAATTCATTTACTGAATAACTATTAGAAACCAAATATGAATTAATAACACTTGATATATTTTTAAAACCCTTTTCAATTAAAAAATAATTTCTGTTTACTAAAGTTAAACAACTACAAATAAAAAATAAAAATAGTGATAAAACCGTGAATAAAAGAGCATTTTTCTTAGTTTTTTTGTTATTAAAATTTATCTTCTTTTTCATATTTAATTCCTTTCTAAAGCATCGTTTTCATAAAAACTATAATAATTATCACTACCAATTATTATATGATCTATAACAAAAATTCCTTGTAATTTACCTATTTTAACTAAACAATCAGTAACGTTTATATCTTCACTTGAAGGAATAATACTTCCTGATGGATGATTATGAACACATATAATATAAGCCGCTGATGATAAATAAGCCCATTTAAATATTTCTCTAGGATGAATAAGACTTTTGTTTAAAGTACCTTTAAATAAAAGTTTTTTATCAATTAAATGTTTGTTTTGATCCAAATATAAACAAAAAAAATACTCTTGATTAAGTCCTAACATTTCTGATCTAAAATGTTTATATATTTTTTGAGCACTATTAAACCTTAATTTATTTTCTAATGGAACCGCATCATAAACCCTACGACCTAACTCTAAAGCCGCCATGAATTCAACTGCTTTTACCGCACCAATTCCATTAATTTTTATTAAATTACTTAACGTTATATTTTTTAATTCAGGTACACTTTTTACCAATTTTAATACTTGAGATGCTAAATATTTCGATGAATAATCCCTAGTTCCCGTTTTCATTATTATCGCTATTAAATCTTCAGTTGATAGACTTTTAGCACCATATTTAACTAACCTTTCCCTGGGTCTTTCACTTACCGGAATTTCCCTTATTAATACGTTACTCATCATTTACAACCGTCTTCTCATAACAAGATAGTATTTGATTTTCTATTATTAAAAGGGATTTTTCATCATTGGTAGCCTCAAGTAATTTTTCATATTCATTAAGATTTTGAATAAATTCATCATTATTTATAGTTACTTTTTCAAGAGTTAAATTAACGTTTTTATTATTATATATATCTTTTATTTTATTAGCATTTTTCTTTGTCGTTGCAGCCCCTACATAAGCTGTTACTTGATTATTTTCTTCAATATATACATATCTATCAACACTTGTTACATCATTATACATATCATCTAAATTAGCATATGTACCATACTTTAACATATAAATATTATCATTTAGATTAATAACGGGTTGAACCTGTAAATTTTCATACCTATCAAATGTTAACTTACCCAAAATAATACCTGCTCCTAAAGCAAAAAAAATCCAAAAAAGCATGTTTTTCATAACAATCACCAATTACATAATAAGCTAATATATTTAAAATTATTGTCGAAAAAAAAGAGGTTTAGTTATTTTTACTAAAACCTCTTTTCAATTTTTGAATTATCAATTAATGCTAAATATTTTTCGTATTGTTCTTTTATTTTTAAAGAAACCGAATCATTAGATGATAAAATTTTATCCTTGTTGTTTTCCCACCAAAAATTCATTATTGCACCAGTTAAAAAACGTACACAACCATTTTCATCAAATTTTTGAACATCTGCGTGTAAAAATTCCATTTTTAATTTTTGAAAATCCAAATAATTATTATATTGTTTTTTTATTTGTTCATCTATTACGTTATCTGATGATAATATAATATTTATATTACTATAAAACCACTCACTAACAAACATACCATCAGGAAAAGTAAGACCACTATTATAATTAAACTTATCCAAATTATTCATAACATAAAACATATGCTTATACTTAATGAAAGCATTTTTCTTTTTTAATTCTTCCATTTTCTTTTTTTTCTCATACTGTTTTGAAATTTCTATACATATTGGGTTTTTAGATCGTAATATTTTATCCATATTTTTACCAAACCAGTATCCCATAGAAATTCCGTTTTTAAAAAATAAATTACTTCTAGAATTAAATTTATTTAAATCCGGACAAGCCAAAAACTCTTTAATAAGTAAATTATTAAATAAATTTATTGACACGGAATTATTTTTATAACTTTCATTAACTTTACAATTATTGTTATCCATTTAATACACTTCTTTTCATTCTTTATTATATAATATTATTTCGTTCATATACTTTAACGTTTTCTTTTACGTAAACATTTACCAAAGCTTCTTTAGTTATCTTTACAAAACAAAGTCCACTTATAACCACATCTTTTTTATCCTTTAGATTAAAACTATTACATTTTAAGTTTCTTAAGTAACCATTAGTATCAAGGTTTATTCTTCTTACTTTTATTTCATTTGATAAATAAATGGTAAAACTATTTTTTGAATTACCTAAATAATCTATTCTAGCATAATCACCAATAATAATAGATTGTTTTGGCTTCATTTGATAAGTTCTAGGTTTTATTTCACTTTTAGCAGAAACTTGTTTTACCACATTTGGTTTTTCATTATATAAAAAATTATCATTACTTACAATACCAGGGGTATCAATTAGTATAAGATTATCTTCTAACTTAACTTTAATAACATCAAGGGTTGTGGCAGGTAATGAACTGGTTGTTATAAAATTAGAATCATTATTAGTACATTTAATAAGAGCATTTATTAAAGTACTTTTACCAGCATTAGTATTACCTACTAAATAAACATTTTTACTTTTTTGATATTTTTTAATACTATCCAAAAGAAAATCTATATTGTAATTTTTTTTACTACTTACAAAAATTATATCCTTAATATTTAACTTATAATTTTTTCTTATGTAATTAGTTAATTTACTAGTTTTTACTGATTTGGGTAATAAATCTATTTTGGTTAAAACTAAAATAACAGTACCCTGAAAATTATTAAGTTCATTTATACTACTATCTAGATTTAATATATCACACAAAAATAATACAAGATCTTTTTTTCGTTTTATTTCATTAAATAATACTTTATAATCATTAGTATCCTTATCAATTACTTGATAATCCCCATAGTTTTTAATTCTAAAACATCTTTTACAAACTTCTGCAACATCATAAATTTCTTCATTTACATAACCTGGCCTTTTAGGATCCTTAATTTGTAGTAATGCACCACACCCGCTACATTTTTTAATCATAATAACGTCCTTTTATTAAATAATTCTTTTGTTCAAAAATATTAAATATCTTTTTTTCTATTTGTCTATTAAGAAAAGTTTCTCTTTCATCAATTTTACTTATTGGATTTACTAAAATAGTTGTTATTCCCATTTTATTACCACCTTGGATATCTGTTAATAACTGATCTCCAATTGAAGCCACTTCTTCTTTTTTTAAATTATATTTCTTTAATATATACCTATACTTATATTTAAAAGGTTTTAAGGAAATACATGCTATATCAACATCATAATAATTACCAAATTTTGATACTCTCGAAGGAAAATTATTAGAAAATAAAATTATTTTAAAATCTTTTTTTAACTTGTCAAATAATTCTTTAGTTTCCTCGTAAAAAATTTCCTCTTTAGCAGGAGAAATAGTATTATCTAGATCATATAAAAGACATTTAATTCCCATTTTTTTTAATTTTTTATAATTAATAGTAAATATACTTTCCTTATATATATCAGGTAAAAATCTTTTTATCATTATACATCATCCTTTTTATTTTTACTTATTAAACCAGTTTTTTCATACATTATTATTCTTCTTTTTCTAGAAGAACTATTAAAATATTCATTATTAGTCATTAAAAAATTATATTTATCATCATATTGTTTATCATTAATAAATATATTATTGATATTAACCGCCTCTTTAGCAAACTTACCAGCAATATAAAATAATATAGCCATAATAATAAGTAATGGTATAATTTCAAAAATTATAACTAAAGAAACATTACTATAGTTAATATTTAAATTACCAAGTAAACTCATCAAAAGATTATAAGTTCCATGAATAAAAGTTGGTATTAATATTGCCAAAGTAAAATTAATATACTTTTTGTTTTTATCTTTAGAAAAATTACCTAATGAAACAAAAAATCCAATTACAATACCACATATTACATGAAGTGGTAAGGTTGTAAAATCTCTCATTAATGCTAAACTTATACTACTAGATATCGTACTTTCTGAAAAGGCATACATAATATTTTCTAAACCCGCAAAAGAAAGAGCAATAAGCATCATGTAAACAACACCATCATATATATCATCATAATGTTTATTATCAAATATGAACAAAAAGAAAATCGCTAGTTTAGAAGCTTCTTCAATAAAAGCCCATACATAAGTTAAAATAACACTATTACTAAAATAAGGAATAACAAGATTTTCAAAATAACTAGCAACAGCTATTGTTAATATTCCAGATAACAAACAAATAATAATGTTTTTAGTTGGTTCTTTGCTTTTCCTATCAGTATATAAAACAAACCAAACCAAAACAATTGTTGGTACTAAAGAAAAAAGAATGACCAATAAACGTTCATAAAAATAATAATAATTATTAAATAAATCAAAGTTAAAACTAATATTTATCATATACATACCTTTCTAATTAGTTTAAAAAAAACAATTTTAAACTAACCGTTCTGTTACTTTTAGTTTCTGATAATATCACTTTATAAAGTAACTCATTATATTCTGTTTTATAACCCGTTTTTACCGTTTTAAAACTTATTTTAGGGGTTTTATTATCAATAACTTCTTTATAAGAAATATAAGCAATCATCGTATTAATAATTATAAAAATAAAAATCATTATAAAAATAATATTTCTAATTTTTTTTAATATCATATTATGCTCCTTTATCTTCTTTATTATAACATAAATAAATATTATTTTTTCATATAATTTAACAGGAGTGATAAATTTGTTTTTAAGTATTATTACAGAAATCATAAAAGGTTTCTTAGTAGGAACAGGAAGTTATGGAAGCAAAACGTTTCCAGAGCCTTTAACCAAAGAAGAAGAAGATAAATTAATTGAGCAAATGCTAAATGGTGATAAAAACGCAAGAAATAAGCTAGTTGAACATAATTTAAGATTAGTTGCACACATTGTTAAAAAGTATGATAATGATAAAGATGACATTGATGATTTAATTAGCATAGGAACAATTGGACTTATAAAAGGAATTGATACATTTTCAAACAAAAATGGAACAAAACTTACTACCTATGCTGCAAGATGCGTAGAAAATGAAATTTTAATGTTTTATAGGTCAAATAAAAAAAATTCAAAAAACATAAGTATAAACGAATCAATCGGATTTGATAAAGATGGTAATGAAATATCTTTTTTAGATATTCTAAAAACCCCTAACCCAGATTATATAAGTGATATAGATTTACAAGATAATATTAAATTACTATATAAATTTATAGATGTACTAACTGATAGAGAAAAAGAAATAATAATAAAAAGATATGGTCTTTACAATCAAAAAGAACAAACTCAAAAAGAAATAGCCAAAGAATTTAAAATATCAAGAAGCTATGTATCAAGAATAGAGAAAAGAGCTCTTACTAAAATTTTAAGAGAATTTATTAGAAATAATAAAAAGTAAGAAATTTTTCATTTCTTACTTCTTAACAACATATATAATTGCACCAACTAGTCCAAATGCAATCATAGAAAAAGCCATTATTATAAGAGGATTTTTTTCAGCAGGTACATTAATTGTACCTTTTTTAGTCGTTTCTTTATCTTTTATAATATTTAAAATATATTCCTTTTTAGTACCATCTTCTGCAGTAACTAAAATTTTAACTTTAGAACCATTTTTTAAATCCCCGTTACCATTAATACTAACAATTGCATCAGAAGAAGATGCCTCATAATCAAGAGTTAATTTAGTAACAGAATTTTTTATCTTAACATTATAATTAAATTTATCTTCTTCTAAAACAAAATCTTCAACTTCCTTTATTGATAAAAATTTCAAAGTAGCATCAGAAGTTAAAGCTTCCCTTTTAATATTAATTACATAAGCTTTTTTAGTTCCATCTTCTGCAGTAATAGTAATAGTTATTTTATTATTTTCACCCGCTTTTAACTCATCCATTGCATTATCACTAATTACCATATTTGCTTTACTATCTTCCATTGTTGCATTAATTGTAACCATTTTAATAGTAGCATCTACAGTTGCAGAATATTCATAAACATTACTAGAAAAACTAGGAGAAAAATCAACATTATTATCATCACTACCTATTATTTCTAATGTCTTTAAATTAGCATTATTTGATTTAGGTGCTTGAGTAGTTGTTGTGGTTGAAGTTGTTGCTGGTGCCTGTTTTGTTTTAACGTTAACAGACTCCGTTTTTGTTTCTCCATTATTAAGGTCCTTTATACTAAAAGTAACTGTATAATCTGATTTAATGTCCTTAGCTTTAAAGGTTATACTTCCTGAAGTTGCCGTAAAAGATAATTTATCAAAACCAGAAAAACCAACTGGATTTCCTACTTTTTCCAAGTTACCCATATTATTATAACTAAATTCGTAAAGTGAATCTTTGCTAGATATCGTTGCATCACTAAAATTAATGGTAAAAGTATTACCAGCAGTAATAGAGTTACTTGTAACTGTCATATTAATAGCTTTAACCCTTATTACTCCAAAAAAACAAAATACACTTATAAATAAAAACAAATTTAAAAATTTCTTCATATAACACACCTTCTATTCTAGATATAATTTTAATATAAAAATTTAAATAAGTCAACGAAATAAAAAGACATATTACTATGCCTTTTCTACGTTTAATTTAACAACTATTCCATTAAGATCAAACTCTTCTTTTAAATCATTTGTTTTAATTAATTCAATACTTAATGTTTCACTTTTAATCATTTCTTTAAATGATTTTACTACTTCTTCAAACCTTTCATCTGCTTCATAATAAAGTTTAATTCTATCTGCAACATCAAAATCTTTTGATTTTCTTAAATTTTGTACTTTAGAAATTAATTCTCTTGCAATACCTTCGTTAATTAAATCTTGTGTTAAGGTTGTGTTTAATATTATAAAGTTATTTCCATCTCTTTGAGCATCATAACCTTCTTTTGCAGATACCCTAATATCTACCATATCAGAAGTAATATCAAATAACTCACCATCAACCGTTATAGTAACAGCTTCACCTTTTTCGATAAATTTAATATCTTCATCTGTTAACTTTAAAAGTTGTTCTTGATATAGTTTTATTTTAGGACCAAATATTTTACCAGCAACCTTAAAATTAGGTTTAACTTCAAAGTTCATGTACTTAGATAAATTATCTATGTAAGTTAATGTCTTAACATTTAATTCTTCTTTTATAAGTTCATCTAAATCTGCTATTAACTCTTTATTTCTACCATCTAATAGAATTTCTTTAATTGGTTGTCTTACCTTTATTTTAACTTCTTCACGAGCATTTCTTCCAAGGGAAATTAAATCTCTTACTAAATCCATCTTGTTTTCTATTCTATCATTTACTAGTGATAAATCAGCTTTTGGAAAATCTGTTAAATGAACAGATTCTTTACCAGTTAAAGATATATATATTTCTTCTGCGGTAAATGAAGCGATTGGAGCGATTATTTTACATAAACCAACTAATACTTCATAAGTTGTTTTATATACGGCTTTTTTACTAATATCAAGTTCACTAGCCCAAAATCTACGTCTGTTTCTTCTTATGTACCAGTTAGATAAATCTTCTGAAACAAAGTTAGTTACACTTCTTACTACCCTGGTTAAATCATATTCATCATAAGCTTTTGTTACGTAATCTAGTAATTTATTATATTTAGAAATTAACCATTTATCTATTTCTTCTCTTTGTTCATACGAAACATCAAAACTTCTTGGATCAACATTATCCGTGTTTGCGTATAAAGCAAAGAATGAATAAGTATTTTTAAGTGTTGAAAAGAATTTAGAGTATACTTCTTTTAATCCATCCTCATCAAACTTAATTGGAGTCCAAACTGGTGATACATAAGGTAAATACCAACGAATAGTATCAGCTCCATTTTTCTTTATTAAACTAAATGGTTCTATTGAATTTCCCCTTGATTTATGCATTTTTTGACCATTTTTATCAAGTAATAAATCATTTACTAAAACATTTTTATAAGGACTTTTACCCGTTACAAACGTTGATATTACTAATAAAGAGTAAAACCAACCACGAGTTTGGTCAATACCTTCAGCGATAAAGTCTGCAGGAAATTGCTCTTGCCAAAGTTCTTTATTTTCAAAAGGATAATGATATTGTGCAAATGGCATAGAACCAGAATCAAACCAGCAGTCAATAACATCTGTCGTTCGTGTCATTTTATCACCACATTTAGGACATTTTATATGTATTGAATCAACGTATGGTCTATGTAAATCTATAGTTTCATCAATGTTTTCAATTGCCTTTTCTACTAATTCTTTTCTTGAACCTATCATTTGCATATGTCCGCACTTACAAGTCCATAATGGAAGTGGTGTTCCCCAATATCTTTGACGGGATATAGCCCAATCCTTTAACTCTAATAACCAGTTTCCAAAACGTTTTTCTCCAACGTACTGAGGATACCAGTTAACCTTATTATTTTCTTCTATAATCTTGTCTTTTATCTTGGTTACTTCTAGATAATAAGAAGGTTTTGAGTAGTATAAAAGAGGTGATTTACATCTCCAGCAATGAGGATAGTTATGTACCATCTTTTGCTTTTTAAATAATTTATCATTTTCTTTTAACCACTTAATTACCTCTTTGTCGGCATCAAACACATTCATACCTTTCCATGGTCCTTCATTATAACAACCATCTTCTCCCACTGGGTTTAAATATGGTAAATTATATTTTTTACCAACGTTAGCATCGTCTTCTCCAAAAGCAGGGGCAATATGAACGATACCTGTTCCATCTTCCATAGTAACATAAGTGTCACAAGTAACAAAAAAACCCTTTTTATTTACACTTAAGAAAGGTAATAATTGCTCGTATTCTTGATATTCTAAGTCCTTACCTTTATATTCTTCAAGTACTTTTACCTCATCACCTAAAACCTTGTTCATTAAAGCTTTAGCTAATATAAACTTATACCCCATTGATTCTACTTTAACATATGTTTCATTTGGATTAACACATAATGCTACGTTAGATAAAAGTGTCCAAGGAGTTGTTGTCCACACAAGAAAGTATACATCTTCATCCTTTTTTTTCATTGGAACGATAACCGTATCAACTGATACTTCTTTATAACCTTGAGCAACCTCATGTGATGCTAGTGTAGTACCACATCTTGGACAATACGGAGTTATTTTAACTCCTTCATAGAATAAACCCTCATCAAAGAATTTTTTTAATATCCACCATTCAGTTTCAATATAATTATTATCATAAGTAATATATCTATTTTTAGTATCAATAAACTGTCCCATTTCATCGGTAAGCTTAGTAAAAGATTCTTCATTTTTCCATACTGCTTCACGACATTTTTTATTAAATGATTCTATACCATATTTTTCAATATCTTTTTTACCTTCAAAACCTAGTTCTTTTTCAACTTGAACCTCAACTGGAAGTCCATGAGTATCCCATCCAATTTTTCTAAGTACCCTTTTACCCTTCATAGTTTGGTACTTACAAAAAGCATCTTTTAAAAATTTTGCCACCATATGATGAACTCCAGGATTTCCGTTTGCGGTAGCTGGTCCATCATAAAAAACAAAGTTTTCTTTTTTTTCTCTATTACTTATTGTTTTGTTTAAAATATCTTCCTTTTTCCATTTATTCAATATTTCTTGTTCAGTTTCATATACATCTTTTTTTGATAATTCTTTAAATATTTTGCTCATAATATTCCTCCTTAAAATTAAAAAACTCACCCTTAAAAAGGATGAGTTATATACCCACGGTACCACCTTAATTCACGTATAAACGTGCAACTTATTTGTTTTAACGCTATCAAGCGGTACTATTCTAACTATTCAAATAGACACATCAGAAGTGATTTGTATGATTTAAACTTAACTTACTTTTCACCAAAACAGTAAGCTCTCTAATAAATTTTCATCACACCGTCTTCGTCTTTTGTTTTATTACCGTATATTTTATCATAATCTAAAAAATAATCAAGTACTAAAAATCTTCAGAAATATTTTTTGTTCTATTTCTTTTTGGTTCTTCTTCATCAGTCATTTTTCCTTGAACATTGATGTTTTTTGGAGCGCATAAAAATATGCCATCTCCTAACTTTTGCATTGAACCACCAATTGCATATAAACAACCACTTACAAAATCAATTATTCTTTTTCCTTGATCAGGTGTTACTCTTTTTAAGTTAACAACAACGGTATTTCTCTTTTTTAAATAATCCGCAATTTGTTGTGATTCAGAATAAGCCCTTGGCTCAAGAAGAATCATTTTACTACCTTCTTGAGTTTCTTCTCTTGTTGCTTCTTCAACACTTAAGGTATAATATTCATCTTCGCTAGAAATATCACTACTACCAAATAATTTCTTTAAATTTAAAGCCATTTTATCCCTCCATGTAAGTACACTTTATTATCATCTAAATATATATTAACATATTTAAAAAAAAAATTAAATACATAAAAGAAAAAAAGAAAAAACTTTTTTCTTCTTTTATCGATCATTAAATTTTCTTTTAGAAATTTTTTTTATCTTAAGATACCAGTCTTTCATTTGCTCAAAACTTTCTAATTGTTCATTTTGTCTTTTAACTTTATCTAAGTCTTTATATAAAACTGTCAACTTTTGATTCTTAGCTTCTTTTATACTAATATCATTACTAATAAATAATTCGTCAAAAACATACAAAATGTATTCCATTTGATCTTGAAAAATAGTATTATCTTCACTCATAACAGGTACTACTTTTGAAAAATACTTTACCTTTTCAATATTATTATAAATTTCTTTTAAATACTCTATTTCGTTTTCTAATCCATTTATAACTTTATTATTATGATCTATTTGCCCTCTTATTTTGCTAGGATCTATAAAAATATATTTATCAATTTTTTCTTCAGAAGAAGAAAGATATTTATTAAATAATTTACAAACTCCAGTTTTTTCTTTTTCACTTAATTTTTCATCATTAACTTCTAATATTTTTAGCATTTAAATCACCTTTTCTTATATCTTTTAATATTTTATTAAGGATAAAAAGAACCTATAATTAGGCTCTTGATACATATTTACCATCTTTCGTAGATACTAAAACCGATTCTCCTTCATTAATGAATAAAGGAACTTTAATAGTCATTCCATTTTCTAAAGTAGCATCTTTTTGTGCCCCACTAGAGGTATTACCTTTTACCGCTTGTTCAGTATTAGTTACTAAGTAATCAATTTTTTCTGGTAAATTAAGACCAATTAACTCTTGACCAAAATAAACTAAACTAACTTCTAAATTTTCCTTTAAATATTTTAAATCCTCACCAATTTGGTCTTTAGATAACTCAACTTGTTCATAAGTATTCATATCCATAAAACTATAAGAATCTCCTGCTTGATATAAATATTGCATAGGTTTTCTTTGAACGTTTGCCTTACCTAATTTTATACTACTATTATAAGTTTTTTCAACAATTGCACCAGTTCTTAAATTTTTAAGTTTAGCTTTAACAAAAGCAGCTCCTTTTCCAGGTTTAACATGAGAAAATTCGAGTACTTGATAAATATTACCCTCATCTTCTACAGTCATTCCATTTTTAATATCGTTTACATTAAACATTTTATTACTCCTTTCTAACCATCATAAAAAATAAGCTTTAGGCTTATTAGTTTTTAGTTTCTTTATGATCAGTATGACATCTACATCTTGGACAGAATTTACTAATTTCCATACGTTCAGGATCGTTATGTTTGTTCTTTGGTGTACGATAATTTAATTCCCCACACTTAGGACATTTTAAAGTTACTTGAGCTCTATTTTCATTTTTCTTTGCCATATTATTCCCCTCCTTTTCGAAGATAACTATGGGTATTATATCAAATTATTTATAATTTTCAAAGAAAATATTGCAAATTCTTGATACAATTCGCTTATTTACGTTAGAAGTGTATGTTGAAGAGCCATTTTTATGACTAACATGAGGTGAAATAGATACGATACTCATAACAGGATCATCAAAAGGAGCATACCCAATAAACGACTTACTATAAGTTTCTGTATCAACTAATCCATCACCATTAGCATCATAAAAACTCTCTGATGTACCAGTTTTTCCAGCTGGTGATGGACTATTTCCCATATAACCTTTTCCTAAATAACCTTCCATAACACTTTTAAAACCTTCTTTTACTCTTTCAAAATATATTTTATCAATGTTTACTTTATTTAAAACGGTTTTTTCGTATTTTTTCTTAACCTTACCCAACTCGTCGTTTTTAGTAGCTTCTCTTATTTCGTTTACTAAATTAAGTTTTAATCTTTCTCCATCATTTGCTAATGTATTAACATAACTTGCAAGTTGTAGCGTAGAATACGTATCATACTGTCCAATTGCATAATTTAAAAGAAGTCCCGCATTTGACGTTTTTCCTTTGTATCCTTCTGTTTCAAAAGGAAGATCTATTCCAGATTTAACCCCAAGTCCAAGCTCGTTAAAAACACTTCTATAAGTATTAAGAGCACTACTATCTATTTTTATCGGCATGTTGTAATAATAATTTACATTTGCAACTTTTAAAGCTAATTGAAATTGATATGAATTAGATGAATACTTAAGAGCAGTTACATCGTTTAACGCTCCAAGAGATGTACTCCAAGAACATTTTTGAGGGGTATTTTTAAATTTTATACATTTATCATAAAATATGTCTCCAATTTTTAAATTACCAGTTTTATAACCTACTAACATTGAGGCTCCCTTAACTATCGAACCCGGAGTATCACTACCGGTAAGTAAATTAGTTGTATAATCGCTTATTTTATAACCATCATTAGTGGTTGTTATTTGTTTAGATGCCATTGCTAGAACCTCACCAGTTTTAGGATTAGTTATAATAACCGATGTGTGATCATAAAACCTTGTATTAGCTTCTTTTTTAGCGTTTATTAGCTCTTCTTCTATTATTTTTTCCAATGCTAATTGAAGATTAATATCAATTGATAAAACCAAATCATTACCTCTTTTGCCTTTTTTTATAAGTGTCTTTTTACCATTTTTAACCTCGTATAAATCCTTTGTCCCCTTTAGTTCATCTTCGTACTCATACTCTAAATAACTTAATCCAACACGATCGTTTAACGAATAACCCTTATTTAAATATTCAGCTTTAAACTCTTGCGGGATACCTGTTTTACTAGTTGATACACTACCTAATATTTGTCTTAAAGTATCTCCATACGGATACGTTCTTCTCCACGAAGTTGAAATTGAAACTCCTTTTAGCTCACTTAAATTTTGTGCAACATACGCATATTCTTCATCAGTTGCATCCTCTTTTATAATCTTTTCATCATAATAATATCCATTTCCCATTAAAAAATAAATATATGCCGCTTCTTTATCTAAATTTGAATAAATACTAAGTTCTTCATCAGTTATTCTATCTACTTTTAATTTTTCTATTTCAGAAGCCTTTAATTTCCTTCTTTCATACAATTCTTTTTCTTCTTTCGTTATTTTTTCCTCTGCTTTTTTCTCATTATTTAAAATCCAAAATTTTCTTAGATTATAATCGGTTAAAGCACTATAATCAATTTCTAATTTTTTAGCTAGTTTGTAAGCTAATTCTATTTCATCTTTATTTTTCATACCAGACTCTTTTTTATAACTTATCAAATTAACTCCCTCGTTATCTACTATTACATTATAATTACGATCATATATTCTTCCTCTTGGGACAGATTGACCATATACTTTTTTAGTAGATAATTTGTTAAGTTCTGAAAGTGAAGCTTTTACGTTAAAAAGTTGTAAATACCCCATTCTTAAAACTATTATTACAAAACAAAATATAATAAATATAAATAAAAATATAAGTCTATTTTTAGTAATAACATCAGGATTTTTATTTTCCATAAAAAGTACCACCTCATGATTATTATGCTAATAAAACATTAATGATATGCATATAATAAGTAGGAGTTGATTTATATGTATGAAGTATTAATAAAAGAGTATCTAAAAAGATTATCATTAAAAGACATAAATAATTTTGCAAACAAAAATAATATGCCCCTTGAAAAAGGAGAAGACAAAATTATCTATGACTTTATTATGAATAATTGGTTAGAAGTTTATAAAGGAGATGCTAATAAAGCTTTTATTATATTAAAAAAACAAGTATCACCTAATACTTTTAATAACATTATGAAATTATATAACGAATTTAAAGATAAAATTAAATAAAACTCTTATTATTAAGTTTTTATTACATAAATAATATGTTATTATATTGTAATAAGAGGTGTTATTAATGATTAAAGTTGGAGTTATTGCAGAATATAATCCTTTTCATAATGGCCATTTATATCATTTAAACAAAGTTAAAGAAATGTTTAAGGATAGCTATTTAATACTTGTTTTAGCAGGAAACTTTACCCAAAGAGCAGAAGCTTCCATAATAAATAAATGGGATAAGACAAAAATAGCATTAGATTACGGTTTTGATTTAATTGTTGAACTTCCGTTTAACATTGCCACATCTTCTGCTAGTACATATGCAAAAGGAGCTATCCAAATATTAAATAAATTAAAATGTGATTACTTAGTATTTGGATCAGAAACAAATGATGTAAACTTACTTAAAGAAATTGTAAATAAAACTGAAAATAATATAAACTATCAAAATAAAATAAAATACTATTTAGATAAAGGAATTAACTATCCTAAGTCATGTTCTTTAGCTTTAAAGGATTTAATTAACGTAACAATTGATAAACCAAATGATGTATTAGCATTAGAATACGTAAGGCAAATAATTAAAACCAATAGTAAAATAAAGCCAATAAGTATTAAAAGAACCAATGATTATCATGAAGAAGAAATTAATAATAAAATAACTAGCGCTACTTCAATAAGAAAAAATTTAAGTAATAAAAACTTGATTAAAGATACCATGCCAAAAAATGTTTTAAAACTAATTAATAACATATCTACTAATGATTTATTTAATTACTTAAAATATGAAATATTAACAAGTGATAATCTAAACGAAATACTAGACGTTGATGAAGGAATAGAAAACAAATTAAAAAAAGAAATACTAAATTCAAATAATATTGAAGAATTAATTTCAAATATAAAATCAAAAAGATATTCTTATAATAAAATAAAAAGGATGCTTTTACATATCTTAACTAAAACAAAAAAAGATTATAATAAAAATATAAATTATATAAGAGTTTTAGGAATAACTAATAATGGAACAAAAATACTTAAAAAAATAAAAAAACAAATAGATATTCCTATTATTACAAAGTTCAAAAAAGAATATGCTAATCTTTTTAAAGATGATATAAAAGCAAACTTAGTTTATGCTTTAATAACAAATTATGATATTAATGAAGAATATAAAACAAGTATAAAAAAGATTTAAGAAACTCTTAAATCTTTTTTTCTTTTTTAATCTCTAGCCTTAAATATCATTGTTAAAATAAAACCAAATACTATTGCCGCTACTATTCCAACAGAAGTTAAACTAAACATTCCTCCTAAAAGGCCTAAAAGACCTTTATCTTCCGCAGCTTTTAAAGCTCCATGGATTAATGAATGTCCAAAACTAGTTATTGGAACGCAAGCTCCAGCCCCAAACCATTTTATAAACTTATCATATAATCCAAACGAATCTAAAAAAGCTCCAATAACAACAAATAAACCCGTTACATGTCCTGGTGTAAACGTTGTGTTATCTAGTATTATTTGTCCTATTAAACAAACTAATCCACAAAATATAAATGAATATAAAAATATCATTTTGCCACCTCCAACGAAACCGCATGAGAAATAGACGGAATAGATAATTTTTGATTATTCATAGTTGGACTCATAAGCGCTCCAGTAGCAACTAAAAGCACCCTTTTTAAGTTACCAGTTTTCATTTTGTTTAAAATATCCGTATACGTAACAAGCGCTAGACAAGCTGGTCCACTACCTCCAGCTTTTACTTGTTCTTGATTTTTTCTATCATATATAATACAAGCTGAATCCTCATGTTTATTTTTTAGATCAATGTCATATGTTTCTTTCATATACTCTTTTAATATTTCTTTTCCATACACTCCTAAGTCTCCAGTTAAAATAATATCATAATCATCTATGGTAGTATTTGTTTCAATTAGATGTTCATATATTGTTCTAGCAGCTGATGGGGCCATAACAGAACCCATATCATAAACATCAGTTACCCCTAAATCAGTTGTGGTACCAATTGATACAGACTTTACTTTTATATCAGTTTTTTCATTTGTAACAACCGCTGAGGCTGCTCCAGTTACAGTAAAAGTAGATCTTTTTGGTTTAGGACAACCATATTCTACTGGATTTCTAAATTGTCTTTCAGCAGTCATATTATGAGATGAAACATTTAATAAAATATTTTTTATTTCTTTATTTTGAAGCAAGCTACCCGCAACTATAAACTCTTCACACATAGATGCACAAGCATTATATAATCCTATATATGGTCTATTAAACTTAACAGAAGAATAAGAATTAGCCGTAACCTGGTTTGATAAATCAGCCCCTATTATAACATCAATATCATTTATCTTTAAATTTTCCTTATCAAGAGCTATTTTAACAGAGTCCTCTATCATCTTCATTTCAGCCTGCTCAAAAGTTTTACAACCAATATAATAATCATCATAAGTTTTATCATATAATTTTCCAAAATTACCTTCTTTTTCATCCTTACAAGCAACCGTAGCAGCTACTTTTAAGTATACGTTATCAAAGTTAATAGTCATATTTTACCCTCCAAAAAATAAGTACCTAATAGTACCAAATATATAAGCAGATACTACCCCATATAAGATTACACTACCAGTTAATTTAAAAGCATTAGCACCAATTCCAGTAATTAATCCTTCTTTTTTATAATCAATCATACTAGATGTCATAGCATGAGCAAACCCAGTTATAGGAACAATTAAACCAGCCTTTGCCTTGCTAACTAAATTATCAAAAAAACCAAGAGCTGTACAAACTGATGCAATAAAAATAAGAATAACAATCATTATTGACGTTGCGTCCTTATTTGGAACATTAAACTCTTTTTCTAATACAAAAACTATTATTTCCCCAATTAAGCCAATTAAACCACCTATTATAAAAGCAGTTATACCATTTTTTAACTTATCTTCTTTTGGAACAATTCTATCAGTTATTTCTTTATACCTTTCTTTATTCATTTTTATCACCAATATTAATATGAAAAAAAGATTAGTAATTTATACCAATCTTTTTAATAATTTTATCTTACTTTAGCTTTTTTTATTTTAAATACTTCATTAGGAAGTTCTTTTGATTCATCTTTATCAACATACTTAACAGCATTTTGATATATCATATCTATTTTTTCTTCATTAGTTAATTGATTTTTATCTAGATTTTTATATTTATCTATTATAGTTTTATATCTTTCTTTAGCCTCGGCATCATCTTTAGCAGTTGCTATTTGTTCCATGTCATTTTCATGTTCATCACTTTCTAATGAATTATAGTTACAAGCAACAATACTTAAGTAGTATAAAATCCAATATGACTTTGCATTTGATATTAAATCCATATCTTTTTCATGATGATCACTGTTTAATGAATCAGGGTCACAAGCAACATCACTTAAGAATTTTGCAAACTTATCCGTCTTAGCTTTTGATACTCGTTCCATATCTTTTGCATGATGTTTACTGTTTAATGAATCAAAGTTACAAGCAACATTACATAAACAGTCTGCAATATAATCTGTTTTTGCATTTGATATTAAATCTATATCTTGTAAGTAATAATCACTTTCTAGTAAATTAATTAATAACCTTTTATGTTTTATTATTGATTTTGTTAATTTAACATCCAATTTTATAAAATTATCAATTTCTTTATTAGTTAGCTCTTTAAACCATTTTCCAACATCTTTAATTTCATCCCATAACTTATATTTTTCTATTTGTTTTATTATTTTTTCTAACTCTGTTATCTTCATATTAGTTTCTCCTTTTCAATTATTATACTTATTTTATATTTTTTTTCAAGAAAAAAAGCTTATTAAATAAGCTTTTAACCAATTATAAATTCTAATAAAACAGGGCCTAATATAATAAGTAAGATAAGCGGTATAAAAAACAGAACAGAAAATATACTTATTTTATTTGGAATTTTATTTATTTGAGCTTTTATGTCCATAATTTGTTTATCTTTTAGAAAATCTAGCTGATTATACATAGTTTCTATAATACTGTTACCAAATAAATTAGATTGTTCCATATTTAAAATAATATTATTTATTGTTAAACTAGGTATTCTAAGACTCATTAAAGATAAAGCTTCTGTTAATGATTTACCAAAATTAACTTGTTTTAGAGTTTCTTTAAATTCATCTGATATTTCAGAATCTATGTATTTGCAAGCCATTTTTATAGCATTTTCTAAATTTCTACCTGATTCTAGTGCTAAAGTTAATACTTCAAAATAATAATATGCCTCATTATTTAATTTAGCTTCCCTTTTTTTAAGTGGTTTATCTAGCATTAAGTAATTAACTAGAAAGTACCATAAAACGGTTATTATTGGTGCTAAAATAGCTCCTGAATCAACAAATAAAAATACTATGAAAAATACTAAAATAGATGTATAAAGTCTTAAGTTCATAAAATATTCTAAAGTAAACTTTTTAGATACACCAAATAAATTTATTTTTGCCTCGGTTTTTTTTATGTCTTTTTCTCGATATATACGATATATAAATGAACTTTTTTCTTTCATAATCAAAACCTCACCTTCATAATACGATTTACAACATAAGCATAAATAGCATATGTAAATATTATTATACAAAGAAGAAGATTTCCTAAAGTTGTGTTAAAAAGAGGTTCAAAATAATCTGGTTGTAAAAATGTTATAAATATAACAAAAATAAATGGCATAAATAATAATATTTTACTTATTAAAGAAGCACTTGAGGTAAGGGATTTCATTTCCTGTTTTAATTTTCTTTTATTAAATAGCATTTTTTCAATAGACGAGAAAACCTTAATAATATTACCTCCTGTTTTATTTAAAATACTTAAAGAAGAGGTAATATAATTTACTTCCTCAGAATCTACCCTTTTACTAAAACGATCAAAAACCACATCTAAAGATAAACCATAACTTATTTCCAAGTGCATTTTTTTAAATTCTTGTTTAATAGGACCCTTTAATTCTTGTGCTACGATTTCTATTGCTTGCATCGTACTCCTTCCAGATCTAAATGCATTATTCATTATTATAATAGCATTTAATAATTCTTGTTCAACTTGTCTTTTTTTTATGTAGTCAGAAAATTTAAAATATATATCAATAAGGAAAAATCCAAGTAATCCTGAAAATAAAATATCAAAAAGACTAGGTATAAAACCTTCTATTATTCTTGCAAATGAAATTATAAATATAAAAAATATACAAATTAAAAACTTATTACTTATATAGTCCATTGCTGATACGTCTTTTACATTATCATAAGAAATATACTTATTATATTTATATGAATACTTTACCATAACTTTAGATTTTTTTAGCACACCACTTAGTTTAGAAACTAATTTAAAGTATTTATTATATAGTAAATCAAAGAAAGAAACTCTATTATTATTAA
The DNA here is from genome assembly GCA_947589105.1 of uncultured Bacilli bacterium. Classification (GTDB taxonomy): domain Bacteria; phylum Bacillota_I; class Bacilli_A; order RF39; family UBA660; genus Aphodocola. The sequence goes on from CANQBL010000003.1 coordinate 45,024, forward strand.
TTGATTCAATACTATACTTTGATATTCTACGTTCTATTTTAAGTGATTTATTATAAATTATTAAATAGAAAATAATAAAAGCTAAAACAATCATAATTAAGGTTTGAATAATAAAAACGTTCATTAAATTCACCTTCTTTTTTATTTTTTAAAATCAAATATATCTTCTATATCATTAATTCCCTTACTTTTAATTTTTTTATAAACATTTGGAATTCGTTTTTTCAAATCAAAAGCACCATTAACTTCCCCTGTTTCGGTAAGTCCTGTTTGTTTAAAATTGAAAATTTCTTTAAGTTCTATTACATCATCTTTAAACCCATCTACTTCACATATACTAGTTACTTTTCTTCTACCATCAGATAGCCTAGATACATTAACAACTAAATCTATTGCGTTTTCTATATATTCACGAATAGCTTTAATAGGAATATCCATTCCTGCCATTAATACTAATGTTTCTAGCCTATTTAATGCATCTGTTGGACTATTAGCATGCATCGTTGTTAAAGACCCATCATGCCCAGTATTCATCGCTTGAAGCATATCAAAAGCTTCTTTACCACGTACTTCACCTACAATAATTCTATCAGGTCTCATACGAAGAGAATTTATAACTAAATCACGAATGGTTACTTCACCGGTTCCCTCATAGTTTACAAGTCTAGTTTCAAGCCCAATAACATGTGATTGCTTAAGTCTTAACTCCGCAGCATCTTCAATTGTTATAATACGTTCATGATCTCCAATAAAACCAGATAATGCATTTAGTAACGTTGTTTTACCACTACCTGTTCCTCCACATATTATAATGTTTAATTTTGCTTTTACTGAAGCATTTAAAAACCTTGCCATATAAGGTGTCATTGCACCAGTTCTTAAAAAATCATCAATGGTTTGCATATCACGTCTAAATTTTCTAATTGTAACAACTGGTCCTTTTAATGATAAAGGAGGTATTACAGCATTTAATCTTGAACCATCTTCTAATCTTGCATCTACCATTGGATTTGCAGTATCAATCGTTCTTCCTAATGGTTGAACAATTTTTTGAATGGTTCTTATAATATGCTCATCATTTATAAATGAAACAGAATCATCTTTACTTATTTGTCCATCTATTTCAACATATACTTCGTTTTTACCATTTACCATTATTTCAGTAATATTAGGATCTTCTAATAACTCAGTAATAGGTCCATAACCATTTATCTCATTATCAATAAGATTAAAAATATGACTTCTTTCTAAATTAGTTAAATCATAACCTAATAAAGCTTTATCAATCTCATCGTTTATGTATTCATGAAGTAATTTATTATCTGGAATTTTATCATCTATTAAATTTGATATTATAGTATTTCTTAAATTATCTAAAAGTTCTTTATCTTTAAATATTTCATAATCTGCAACTGGTTTAGCAACAACTTTTTCTTCTTTTATATCAAAAGCATCAAGTAATTTTTTTCTAGCCATTTTATTTTACCTCCTTAGCTTTAGCATTATTATTTAATAATGCCGTTGCAAGTTTAGTAAGTTTCATAATATCTGCTTTCTTAGAAGCTCTTATTTTCTTATTAAGAGTTAAAATTTCCCCATTTATTACGTATTTATCAATATCTTTAATATAAAAAGAATTATCTATCGTATAATCAATATTATGCTTTATTATATTTTTTACATCAAACAAAGAAAAATAATCTTTACCAGTATCTTTTGATGAATTAAACACAACTTTATAATTATCTATTTCTGTATCCTCAAAAATAGCAATCATACTTCTTGCATTTTTTAAATCAACCGGATCATTAGTAACCATGAAAAGGGTATTATCACTTTTATCTATCGCTGATAAAGAAACCGGACTTAAATTATGAGCGGTATCTATTAAAATAACATCATATTTATAAATACATGAAGTAATTATTAAATTAACATATTTAGAATCTATTTTAAGAGCATTTCTAGGATCCCTAGGTGCTGATAATACATCTATTTTATCATTATATTTACTTATATAATTACTTATATCCTCAAACCTGTTATTACTAATATCATCAACTGCATTATATATGGTTTTATCAACCGACACGTTTAAACTTAAAGCTATACCACCACTATTTAAGTCTAAATCTACAATAAGTACCTTTTTATCCATTAAACTATATATTCCTGCAAGATTAATTGTAGTAGTGGTTTTTCCAACCCCTCCCTTACAAGAAAAAATCGTTATTATTTTTGCGGCTTCTTTTTTCATTTTGCACCTTCTTCTATAATTATTCTTTCTTCAGCCATTCTACCAACATATGAACTTTTTTCTTTATATAATTTTTTACCAACTATGCCTTTAAAAAAGCCCTTAGTTGTTTTTTTTAAATCTACTTTTATAACTTTATTTACAGTATCTATATCAATTTTATAATCATCTATTTCAGAATCATTTTTATATATTAAATTCACCATTTCATTATATGGTGCTTGTTCAATATGCATCATACCATATCTTACTACCATCTTGTTTAATTCATTAAGTTTTCCTTTATTATACTTTACAAATCCAAGTTCAATTCCTAAAGTACCAAGCATTATAAAAAGGGGTAAAAAAACAACAAAAATGCTAAGAGTTTGACCATGATTTGATAATCTATTCATTTTTTATCACCCTTAAAACAGATACGTTAAATAAATCATCTTTAATGTAAGATAAACCAGGAGTAATAGGTTTTATTTTATTAGATAAATTAATAGTAACATAATCCCCGTTTGTTATAATTTCTAGTTTTATATCTTCATTTTCTTTATTATTAATTAAATTTTTTATTTCCTCAGGCGTATTACCATTTTGATAGAACATAACAACATCTGTTGCTTTATTTTCTAAATCCGTTTTTAAAGATATTATTCGTTCAAAATCAATAAAACAAAAAATAAGAAGTAAAGTTATTGGTAGTATTATAACAAATTCAACAAGTGCTTGACCTTTTTTATTCATCATTTATAGACACCCCTATTATCAATGATTATTATAACAAAAAAGATAGAAGAAAACAATTAATTTAAATAGAATTATATAAATTTTAAATAAAAAAGCTAGAAAACAAAATAAAAATGTTTTCTAGCTTATTTAAATTTTAATTCTTTCTTAACTTTTCCATTTTTTCTTTTATTCTTTTTAATCTATTACTTTTTTCAAAATCATCTAATATATAATCTTTTCCATCATATACAACTATATCAAGTTCTTTTATTTTTCTTGGTAAATTTTCTTTTTTAACATTAATTATTTGGTTATTTTCTATGTTTTCAAGTACTACTATATTTTCCTCTATTTTATCTACGGCAAATTTCGTCATAATCACCTACCCATTCGTATCAGTTATTACGGTATTAACGGTAATATTACTTCCGTTACTACTCATAATTATTGTTCCTTGCCTATCAGTTCTATATATTTTTATATTTTTATCATTAAGCCTATTAATTACAATATCACTTGGATGTTTATATATATTATTTTTTCCAACTGATATTACCGCATATATTGGATTAACTTTATCTATAAACTCTTTTGAAGAACTATAGTTAGATCCATGATGAGCAACTTTTAATACATCACTTTTGATATCTTTATTCAAAATTGTTTGTTCAACACTACTTGATGCATCTCCAGTAAATAAAAATGAATTATTTCCATGAATTACTTTAACAATAATTGATGTATCATTTAAATTATTATTTTCTTCTCCTACGTATAATACTTTTATTATACTATCGCTAAAAGAAAATTCCTCATCAATTCTAACAGTATCATACATCATGTTTTTATTACTAAGAGCATCTAATACATCTTCGAAAGTTTTGGTAACTGCTACTTTATCAGGCATAAAAAATTTATCTATTTCAAAATTATTAATGATATCATCCATGCCACCAATATGATCTTCATGAGCATGAGTTGCTATAACATAATCAAATTTACTTACATTATTTTCTTTTAAGTAATTAACTAGTTTAACCCCATCTTCATTATTTCCAGCGTCAATTAACATATTATGATCACCGCTTTTAATTAAAATAGCATCAGCTTGACCAACATCTATAAAATATACTGTTAAATTACTATTTGAAAAATCTTCATCAACGTTATTACTTATTTCAGATATGTTTTTCGAAGTCTTATATACATTTCCTTTTAGTTCATTAAAAGAATTCGTATCAAATACTAAATAAATAATAATAAATAGCGCAATTATTATTTTTAACCAATTTTTTCTTAACTTCTTATTCATATACATACCTCTATTTATATAAATTATTATATCATTTTTAATTATATTAGTCATTAAAAAACAAAATAAAAAAAGCTTTAACTAAGCTTCTTCTTTCTTTATTACTTCTTTTCCTTTGTAATTACCACATTCTGGGCATACTCTATGTGATCTTATCATTTCACCACATTTAGGACATTTTACTGTTCCGTTTGCTTCAATTTTATAGTGAGTACGACGCATTCTCTTTCTTGTCTTACTTACCTTTCTGAATGGAACTGCAAATAATTGGATATCCAACTTTAACATATTCTCACTCCTTCCTTACTCTTTATTAAATTCGCTTAAAGCTTTGAGTCTTGGATCAATTACTTCCTTTTCATTATCATCTTGTGTAATAAGACGCCAACCATTACCTTCTAGTTTTTCTTCTTTGGCATCAGGATGAAGAACTCTTAAAGGAACATCCACTAATATATATTGCCATATAATTGGAAAAATTTCAAGTCTATTTTGAATAATTTGTATCAAATTATTCTCATTTTCATCAATCATTTCCTCGATATCAATATCAAATGGATATTCTACATCTTTTAAAGTTCTAGCACAAGGAAGTATCATTGTTCCTGTTACGTTTATATTTAATGAAAAATTATCTTCTACATTATAAACGTAACCACTTACCTTAATTGGTGATATTCTTCTTATATCAGTACCATTTAATACATCGTTTGGTACTATAATTTCTCCGGATATAGGCATTTCATATAAACCGCCGTAAATTAATTTGGTTAAATCTACGATCAAACTTATCACCACCGCTTGATAATTATACTATTTTTTTATTATTCATGCAAGATTTATTTTTCTTATTACTTTTTTTAAAATCTTTACAATTAAACTATATGCATAATAAATTTTTACATTAAAAAATAACTTTCTTTTAAAAAAAATTAAAGTTTTTACTTTAATTTTTATAATAATTTTTAACATCTTCATATAAATTTTTATTAAATTTTTTATTTCTAATCATTTCTATTTCAAATTTATATGGAGGATAAGTTTTTTCATCACTACTAACATATGGAGTTTCCAGTATTTTAGGAACCTTTTCTAACCTTTTATTATAAATTATGCTAATTAATGATTCAAATCCAATCGTTCCGTATCCAATGTTTTCATGTCTATCTTTATGAGAAGCTATAGGATTTTTAGAATCGTTAACATGAACACATCCTATTTTATCTATTCCAATTATATTATCAAATTTATCTAAAAACAAATCAAATGAAGCCATATCATATCCTGCATCATTTAAATGACACGTATCTAAGCAAACCATTACTTTATCTTTATAATTAACACCATCAATTATTTTCTTAATATGTTCTATATCATAGCAAGTTTCACTTCCCTTACCTGCCATAGTTTCCAAACATATTTTAACCGTTTGATTAGGCTTAATAACCTCATTTAAAGCGTTAATAACGTTATTAATTCCAGTTTCTAAATCAAGATTAACAAAGCTTCCTGGATGTAAAACTAATTTTTCTATTCCAAGCATTTCCGCCCTTTTTATTTCTTCTTTCAAAAAGTTTATTGCAAATTCATAATTTTCCTTTTTTTTATTATTAGCTAAATTAATAATATAAGGAGCATGAACTATTATATTTTTTAACTCAATATTATTTTCATATAATAAATTTCTCGCTTCTACCGTTAAATCATAATCAATCTTACACCGTTTAGTATTTTGTGGCGCACCTGTATAAAACATAAAAGAGTTGGCCCCATAAGAAATGGCTTCTTTTACACTTCCAACTAATTGTTCTTTACTTGTAAATGACACATGAGAACCTATTAATAACATACTACACCTCTTACTTATATAATTATTATACTAAATAAGCTAACTTAAGGCAAAGAAAAAAAGAACTAATCGTTCTTTTATGATGCTGGGCATTCAGCGTCAAACGTATAATAAGCACCATTATCATCTTTAGTACCAACAAGTTGGACAGGAGAACTTGTATCTATATCAGGATCTATTCTATTAATAAATTTTTTACCTGCTTTTGCCTTTACATTTACTTTCCCAGAGGTAGTATCACTAGAAGCAACTATCTCGATGTCAATTGCCTCGGCATTGTCAACTTGAGCTTCTAGAGTATCTTTTGTAATCGCATTATCCATAGCACATACCGTTTGCATAGACTTTCTTACTGATTGCGCAGTTTCTAAGAAAGCTTCTCCCCTTGACTTTTTAATTGCCCTATTTACTTGTTGTGTTGCAATAACCATTATAACAGCAAGTACTACGATAACCGCTAACAATTCAATTAAAGTAAACCCTTTTTTATTTAAATTTTTTCTCATTTTTTTATTCCTCCTATTATCATTATTAATATTAACATCAATAAATTATTTAGTCAATATATAGTTTCTTTCTTTTTAATATGTTTACAACCTTTTTACCATAATTTCTTGTTTTATAAATTGTTAAATTATCATATTTTGAATAATCAATTTCTATTTCAGTTTCACATACTATTATTCCATTAATTGATAAAATTTTTATGTTATCATTTATTTTAGAAAGTGATTTATCTAATTCATTAGTGTGATAAGGAGGGTCTAAAAAGATTATGTCAAATACTACGTTATTACTCATAAAATGATCTAACGCGGTATTAGCATCAGCCTTTTCAATAATAGTATTGTCAATATTTAGCATTTTTATGTTATCTTTTATAACACTTATAGCTTCTTTACTATTATCTACTAAGTATGCTCTTAAAGCTCCATTAGAAACAGCTTCTATTGCAAGATTACCACTACCAGAATATAAATCTAATACAACAGAATCTTTTATGTAATCTTGCAGCATTGCAAAAACAGATTCTTTTACCCTATCCATCGTTGGTCTTGTACCCTCAATATCAAAACCTTTTAACGTTCTACCTTTATACTTACCACTAATTACCTTCACTTTAATTCACCTATTTTTATTTTATCATAATTAAATACAATTTAAAATAATAGAATTTTAATAATAAAAAATGTTACTTTATTTCAGTAACACCTTTAGTAATTTTATCTATTCTATTATTTATTTTAATAGAAATTAAATTTATTTTATTTTGTAATTCAATATATTGTTTAACAACTGGATTTTTTAATAATTCTAACTTAGATTTTATAAAATCATCTTTATAATTATATTTTTCATATAATTTTTTAGCTTCTTCAAATTTTTTTATTAATTGTTTTATTTCTTCACTATTATTTATTTTTAATTTAATCTCATCTAATCTTTTTTTTATGTTATTTTCATCTATACTATCTATTATTTCATATACTTTTTCTACCATTTATCTTATCACCTCAAAACATTAATAAATTTACTTACCATATCAATTTTATCAATTATGTTATTTATTTTATCAGTAGTTCTTAGTTTGTATTTTTCTTTAACCTCTGATATAAAAACATCTATCATTTCCGGATTTCTAATAAGGGTTTTATACCAATATGAATTAGATCTTAAATACCTTTTATAATCAGGGTTTGAATCAAGAAAAAGCTTAATTCTTATATCCATTAGTCCTCAAATTTTTTAAATAATTGTCTAGGCTGATACGAAGATGCCGTATTAGCCGCTTTTGCTGCTGATCCTGCTGTAAACCCTTGAAGTAACTCTATTATTTTCTGAAGACTATTAACACCCTTTTGTACTGAATTCATATCTACTTTTTTTAGCATATCAGTTATACTTGTTATGTTAAAAGAATCGGTTTTAACATTTTCATTTTTATCGTTATTTTTATAAAGTTGCCATACTTTTTCATCTTCTCCGTATAATGACCATTGTTCATAAAACTTTTGCCACGTCATTTCACCAGAATTAACGTACTTAATTAGTTCCGGTTTTTTTCTTACAAATGCTTTAAATTCCTCTTTCAAGATAATCACCCTAATATAACTTATGCTTTTTCGTATTTTTTTTTCATATTATGACAATTTTTTATCGTCTTTTAATGTTATTAAAAATACTTTTTTCATATTAACACCTTTATATATAATAACATTTGTTTTATTTTTATTATTTAAGCTTTGAGATTTTATCAATTTTTATTTTATTCTTAATATTTTCATAAATTTCATCATTGATATCTAAATAATTATTCCATACTTCTGGAATATTAATAGATTCTATAATAGATTTTTCATACCTAGATAATCTATCATTTCTTAATTTGGTTTTTGCTATAATTTCTGAACCTTGTTGATTATTTTTTCTAAATATTCCTAAAATAATATAAGTATTATGATTTAGTCTTTTAAAAGTAACTCTTATTTTGTTAACTCTTAATTTATATATTTTATTTAAACAAAAAATCATTGTTCTATTTGATACTGCACCATCTTTTTTAATAAGTTCTAAGGCTTTTAAAAGATGTTTATATTCCTCTTTTGGTATGTTTTTATCTATCATATCAATCATTTTATCAGTATTATTAATAAAATCATAAAATAACACATTAACATGCTCTTCTTTAGATATTTTATCATCATTAAATTCATCTTGATTCATTTTTAGCATATAACCTGATATAGTATCATATAAAGTTTTTTCTTTAACAGGATCTATGTTAAGTAACATTTCATTAATAATATTTTCTATATCATCATCATAACTAATGGCATTTAAAAATTCAATTATAGCATCTTTGTTATCATAAAAAGCTCTTATAGTAGTTAAATAATTATCTATTATAGGGTTTTTACTTTTTACTTTTTTTTGCACTATTATTTGTTTTTTATCATCAATATAAGTTTTTTGTTCTTCCTTTTTAGGTTGATTAGTTTCTTTTTTTCTTTCAGTTATTTTTCTAGATTCTATATAATTATTTAGTTCATTAAATAATTCTTCTTTATCTAAAACATCTTCCTTTTCTATTAATAAAGTAATTGTATTAATATCTCTGGAAGTTAAAGGCAAGTTGCTTTTTATATTTTTTAGTGCGTATTCAGCCTTTTTTTTCATATCTTTTTTTTGTTCTTTTTCATTTTCTAAACTTTCATAAAAATCAACTATATATTTAAGAGAAAGCATAAATATTTCCATCATTTTTTTACTTTCTTTTTCTAAAGATAATGAATTTGTTATTAATTGAGATTTATCCATAAGAGTAACTTTATAAGAAAAAACATTCGTATTATAGTCTTTTTTTTGATATTTATCTAATTCCTTATTAGCTTGCATTAATTTATTAAATAATACATTATTATAAAAAGCTAATATTTCTATAAATTCATCAAAAGTATTTTTATCCACTAATTTGTTTGTTTTTATAATATCCCTTTTATTTTTATTGGGAATTAAAGAATCGTATACATGTTTTAAATCCCTTAGTTTAATAGATATAGACTTTATTTTTTCTTCTTGATATGTTATTTCATTATTTATTAATTTAATTATATTATTCATTAACATCACCTTTTTATATTATATCATAAAAAAAAACTATATTTTTATAGTTTCCTTTATTTTTTTTATAACCTTTTTTTCTATTCTCGATATATAACTTTGTGATATATTTAATTTTTCTGCTAATTCTTTTTGGGTAATTTCTTTTTCACCAAATAAACCATATCTTAATTTCATAATTTGTCTATCTCTTTCTGGTAATCTGTTAATTTCTTTCATAAGAGTAAGTTTTAAGTCATTATCTTCAAGTTCTTTAGTAACTAAATCGGGATCTGTTCCTAAGATATCTTCTAAATGAAGCTCATTACCTTCAGAATCAAATGATAACGATTCTTCAAGTGATACATCTGCATTTCGTTTTTTATTTTTTCTTAAATACATAAGTATTTCATTATCTATACACCTTGAAGCATAAGTTGCAAGTTTAATATTTTTATCTACCTTATAGGTATTTATTCCTTTTATTAAACCAATTGTTCCTATGCTTACTAAATCTTCTAAATCAATTTTTGTATTTTCATATTTTTTTGACAAATAAACAACCAAACGCAAATTATGTTCAATTAATTTATTTTTAGCTTCAATATTACCATTTGAAGCTTCCATAAGATATTTTAGTTCTTCATCCTTTGATAAAGGCTCTGGTAGAGCATCAGTAGAACCAACAAAAAATATGTAACTTACCTTTTTAAATAAACTTCTAATAAAATTGATTATTTTTTTCATTTTTCAATCTCCTTTATGATTTTTTTATGTAATAGTAAGTCTACTCCTTCAATTTTGAATTTATTGTCACTTATTCCTATTAAACATTCATCTTCTATTTCTTTACCATTTATGACTATTTTTTTTATTTTAAAACATTTTATAAATTCTTTACTTTTAACGGTAATACAAGGAACCAAAATACATCTTGGGTTATAATTACCTAATACCTCTTTATTTATTATTACTATAGGTCTTTTTTTATATGGATCATATAAATTATTTCCAGTATCTAAAAAACCTGTTAAATTAATGGTTTTATTATTTAAAAAAGTTATATCAACTTCATATTCTTTTGAGTATTCCTCCTTTAATTTTCTTGATTTAAAAACGTATATCGTAATTATTATCGGTGATAAAATAACAACTAAAAAAAGGTTTATACTAATTCCGTTATGAAAAAATATTAAGCCAACGTTTTTATATGATAATTCATTATTAACATAATATAAAAAACCACCTAAAATTATGCTTAATAAATATAAATATATTAAATTATTAAACATATATTTAAAATTTCTATAAGAAAAAGTGGTTAAAACCATTAAAATTGATATTAATATTTTAAATGCAAAAAGCATTGTAGAACTTATTTTGGTAAATAAAAAAACAATACTTAATCCTCCAATTAAAGCTCCTAATACAATCTTTTTAATGCTTACGTTCCTTCTTAGAATAATATTAACTGATAACAATAAAATAAAATCTAAAAAAAAGTTCAATAAGATTATTAAATCAATATATATCTTCATTTTTTATCACCAATTTAATTATAAAAAAAAGACACTTAAATAAGTGTCGAAAGAAAATAGTTTAAAACTAAAAGCTTCTTCTGTTTTTTAAAAAGTTTGGTATGTCATCATCATCGTCGTCATCATCTTGCATCATATTATTAATTCTTGGAGTAATTGTTTGTGGTTCACGTTTTTTTTCTGGTTGTTCTGCTACTTTTTGTTCACCTTTTTCGAATCCTGTTGCTATAACGGTAACAATAACCTCATCAGATAAATTTTCATTGATTACTGCACCAAAAATGGTGTTTATATCATTATTAGAAGTAGATCTTACAACTTCTGCAGCATCTTCTGCTTCAAACAATGTAAGGTTAGCTCCACCGGTTATGTTTATTATAGCATCAGTAGCTCCAGATATATTAGTTTCAAGAAGAGGACTTGAAACAGCTTGTCTTGCAGCTTCTACAGCTCTATTTTCACCAGTTCCCATACCTATACCAATAAGCGCGTTTCCGCTTTTTTCCATTACCGCTTTAACATCAGCGAAATCTAGGTTTATTAAACCAGTTACCGCAATTAAATCAGAAATAGATTGAACACCTCTATGAAGAACGTTATCAACTTCATGGAAAGCTTCTACCATCGGAGTAGATTTATCTATTATTTCTCTTAACCTATCATTTGGAATTACTATCAACGTATCAACGTGAGCCTTTAATTCTGAAAGACCTTCAATTGCTTGTGCCATTCTTCTTTTACCTTCAAAGGTAAATGGTTTAGTAACTATTGCAACCGTAAGTGCCCCAAGGTTTTGTGCTATTTCAGCAATAACTGGAGCTGCACCAGTACCGGTTCCTCCACCCATACCACAAGTTATGAAAACCATGTCGGCTCCTTTTAAAGCCTCTTCAATTTCTTTTTTAGATTCAAGTGCCGCTTCCCTTCCTACCTCAGGATGACCTCCAGCTCCTAAACCTGCAGATATCTTAGATCCGATTTGTATTTTAGTTTCTGCTTGCGAACTATTTAAAACTTGTAAATCAGTGTTTGCAACAATAAATTCAACACCTCTTACCCCACATTCTATCATGCGGTTAACAGCGTTTCCTCCACCGCCACCTACACCGATAACTTTAATTTTTGCTAATTGATCTACTGGTAAACCAAACATTCTATTTCCTCCTTAATTATCAAAAAAGTAGTTAAAAATTCTACCGAATACCGAATCACTTCTACCTATTCTTGTCTTACTATGTACCAAGTTATCGACATCGTCACTACTAAACATTGAATATTCTTTTCCCCTTAATTTTATCTTTTTAACAAAGTGCTTAATTGCACCAGATACAGTAATAAACCTTGCTTTTCTAATACCTAATGAATTTATTGAATAAGTTTTACCAACTTTACCAAATATATCCTCCAAGACAAAGTTAATACCAGGCATATCTATTATGCCACCTAACACCATTATATAACTAATTTGCTTATTTGTTAATACTTTTAATTCATTTTTCGAAACATTTAGGATTTGGGATAATCTTTTATTTATTACTTGAGAAAGTTCATACTGGTTTATACTAACCAATTTTGAGTTAACATCCCTTGTTTCATATGTTTCACTTTTGCTAGCATACCTTGGATTTGCTATACCAAAATTTTCTTTTATCTTACGAGCTGTTTTTTTATTAGTGTAATATATATATGATATATCCTCATCAATTACCCTACTTCCAATTTTTAATATAGAACTATTAGTTGCTACTCCTTTATTAAATATTGATACAACAGTCATATCCTTACCAATATTTATTAAAGCACCACATTTTTCATCCATTTCATCTGTTTTAACTTCTTCATAATCACAAACCGTAGATAAAGCTAAATCTACCACTTCAATTCCTGCTGCTTCAATAACTTTAACGTAAGAAATTACATGGGATTTAGGTACTAATGCAAGCATAGCTCTAATACCTAGCCTATCACAAATTTTATTCGTCGGATCTTTTAACGTTTCTATTTCAGAACCGTTTTCATAAATGGTAAAATCTATTGGAGTTATACTAACTAATTCCATATTAGGTAAAACATCATTTAAAGAAGCATTTTGAACCCTAATAACGTCCTTTTTGGTAACCATCTTTTCGTCATTTACAATTGGAACATTACCATGAACTAAACTATATTCTGCATCAAGAGGTGGTATTGTAAGTACCGCCTTTTTTATATTTATATTAATCCTAGAATTAATATCTTCAATTGCCAGTTTAATTCTTTCTAAAAGAGCATTTTCATCAGTAATTACTCCACTTTTAACTCCCTTAGAGCGAACCGATGAAACGGCCAAAGTTCTTTGTTTACCCTCAAAATATTCACTAACCAAAATACGCACAGTATCAGAACCGATATCGATGCTTGTATAAATTTTTTTCATTAGAGCAACTCCTATCATATAACTATACCATATAAAATATTATACTATATAAATAAAATTTTTTAAATATATATTTAAAAAAATAAACATTTAATAAATAAAATTATATATTTTATATTTAAAATATTAGTTAATAAAAAAGATTATTTAACTTCAAAAAAGTCACCATAATCTAAATAAAGAGTTCCGTTTTGTTTTCCGACGTTTTCTAAAATAGTGTTATATTTATTTATTTTTTTAAATTTATTAACGGTTAAATAAACACTATTACCATCATTCATATAAACTAAATACCTATCGGAGTCTATTTCGTTTGGATCATATTTTATTTCTGAAATTTGACATAAAACGTCAGAATTAATTTTATTCATCGCTTTTAAAAAAGAGGACTTTTTATCTTTTGGAACATCATTTGTCAAAAAAGGTACGCAAACTATTTTGTTATCATTTATATTTTTATCTATTGTTACTTTACTTCCAGTTTTTTTATCAATATATAAAACTTTTTTTTCTTTAATTTTTATTTTAATACTTAAAAGTCCCTTAGAAACTTTTACACTACTAACATAATTATTTTTAAGAATTTTATTATGGACACTATAAGATAAAGTTTTAAAATAAGAAGGATAATCTTGCAAATCAGCCATTTCTATTATTTCTTGATCAGTTAAAATATTATTACCAGTTATTATTATGCTTCTTATCTTAAAATCAAAAAATTTTAATAACGCAAAAGAAATTACTACTAAAAATAGTAATAACATAAACAATCTTCCAATTCTTAATCTTCTTTTTTTCTTTTGCTTTTTCATAAGCTACTCCCAGTTTACAAATTCTTGTTCTATTTTTAAATCAACACCAGTTTTTTCTTTAATTTTATCATGAACATAATCGATTAAATTTTTAACATCATTTGCGGTTGCTTTATTATCATTTATTATAAAATTAGCATGTTTAGAACTTACTTTTGCACCACCAATTCTATACCCTTTAAGCCCACAATCCTCTATTAATTTACCTGCAAAATTTCCTTCTGGGTTTCTAAAAACCGAACCCGCTGAAGGATAATCTAAAGGTTGTGAAAGAAGTCTTTTTTGTCTTCTTGTTTCCATTAATTCTTTTATTAATTTTTTATCACCATGCATAAGTACTATTTTAGCTTCTAAGCAAATGTACTCTGGATTTTGTTTTAAAAAAGATGTTCTATATTTATAGTTTAAATCTTTATTATATAGTGTTTTAATTTTAAAATCCGGAGTTATTACCTTTACCTCTGATACAATATATCCCATATCGGATTTATAAGCACCGGCATTCATAAATACCGCTCCACCAATAGTACCTGGAATGCCACTTGCAAATTCTAAACCAGTAAGCCCCTCTTTTAAAGCTAAGTATGATAACTTAACTAAGCTAGCTCCAGCTCCAGCGGTTATTATGGTATCTTTTACTTTTACTTTATTAAAAAAATCAAGTTTAATTAAAACACCATTAAATAAATTATCACTAAAAATTAAATTAGATCCGTTACCCAAAATTTTGTATTTTATATTTTCCGATTTTATTTTATTAATCAATAAAAGTAGTTTTTTTTCATTTTTAGGATAAACTAAAACCCTAGCTATACCCCCTACTTTATAAGTAGTATATTTTTTTAAATCTATATTTTCTTTTACGGTTCCTATTTTCTTTTTCTTAATAAATTCAATTATTTCTTCCATTTTTATCACCCGCTAATTTAACTATTTCTTCATAAATTATAGAAGAACTATTTTTAACTTCGAAAGTTTTTAAATTATTTTTAAGTTTATTAGCATAAACTTTATCGTTTAATATTTTTTCAACCATTCTAAGAAGCTCATCTCCTTTTAAATTAGATTCTTCTAAAATCATAGCAGCTTCTTTACTTACTAAATCCATAGCGTTTTTGTATTGGTGATTTTCCGTTACATAAGGACTTGGAATTAATATCGATGCAATATTTAAAGAAACTATTTCACTTAAGGTTGAAGCTCCAGCACGGGATACTAAGCAATCTGTCTTTTTTAATAGCCTAACCATATTATCAATATAAGGAACTATTTTAATATTATTAGTATAGTTACAATTTTTATAATCCTCATAATAATTTTTTCCTGTTACAAACATAACCTCATAATCTTTATTATTAAATAAAGAAAGCATATTTTTCATTTTTTCACTAATGGTTTTAGATCCCAACGAACCCATAACAATAAGAACTAATTTTTTGTTTGGGGATAAACCAAAATCCTCTTTTTTTGCTGCAACAGTTTTTAATGCGTTTTCGCTACAAGGATTTCCAGTATATATAATTTTTTCTTTATTTTCCTCATTTGTTAAAGTACTTTTAAATGATACAAATATTTTATCAGCAAAGTTAGAAGCAAATTTATTTGTAACACCAAAGGAAGAGTTTTGTTCATGAATACAACATTTAATTCCCATTTTATGAGCAGCATAAATAACAGGCGCAGAAACATAACCACCTACTCCTATTACCACGTCAGGATTAAACTTCTTTATTATTTTTTTGCATTTTTTTACCGCTACAATAAACAAATAAACACTTTTTATATTTTTAAGACTTAGCTTACGTTTTAAACCCTCTATCTTAATACCAATAAATTTAAATCCTTCTTTAGGAACAATATCTTTTTCCATTCTGTTACTTGTTCCAATATAAAGTATTTCCGAATTGCTATCTTTTTCTTTTATTTTTTTTGCAATAGCTAAAGCCGGATAAATATGACCACCAGTTCCTCCCGCTGATATAATCACTTTCAAATTAATCACCTACTATTAATAATTATATCATAATTATATGATTTCAATTAAAAAAAAGAAGGTACTTTACAAAGGTTACCTTTGTTATTTTTATTAGCTGTTAATTTTAATATAAATTAATTTTTATACAACAAAAAAATAACGACCCTGATAAAATCGTTACTTTTTAGTTTACGAATGAAAAATCACTCTGAATATAGGCAAACCCTTAATTCATTTTTAAATATTATCAGTATTTAATGTGATATCTTATTCTAATGAGTTTTCTTTCTCATTTACAATTGTAAAGCCTAGATTCAAATAAGATTAGCTTTTTAGCTATTTTCAACTATCAAACAACGATAGGCCATGAATATAAACACATCATTTAGAAAAAACTAGATTAAATAATTTTTTCTAAACATATATATTCATAACAAATTCCTCTAGGTTAATATAATTGTAACATTTTTTAGAATTTTGTCAATAGTCTATATTTAAATGTCTATTTTACTTCTTTTTTATTAGGTTATTAAAAAATAAATAATTTAATTTTCTTTATGCCTTGATATATTTAATACAATTCCCATTGATACTAAAGTTATTATAAGACTACTTCCCCCATAACTAAAAAATGGTAAAGTAACTCCTGTTACTGGTATTAAACCTACTACTACTGCCAAATTAAGTAATGTTTGAAATGATAACTGAAATATTATTCCAAAAGTTAAAAATTTAGCAAACACATCAGGTGCTTTAATTGAAATTTTGGTACATCTTAATATAATTATTAAAAAAAGTAATGAAACTGAAATTATTCCAAAAATTCCAAGTTCCTCAGAAATAATTGAAAAAATAAAATCTGTTTGTGGTTCTGGTAAATAAAAATGTTTTTGAATAGAACCCCCAAAACCCAAACCAAATAACCCTCCAGGGCCTATTGCATATAACGATTGTATTGCTTGAAAACCTGTTCCTAAAGGATCACTCCAAGGGTTTAAAAATGATACTATTCTATTAACTCTATATGGTGCTGCTAAAACAAGTAATACAACTCCAACCATACCAAGAAGTCCTATTTTTATAAAAAATGAAAAATTAACTCCCGAAATAAAAAGCATAGCAATAATAGTCATAACCAAAATAGTTCCTGTTCCAAAATCAGGTTGTAACATTATAAGTCCAAATGCTACCATGGTTATTATTAAAATAGGAAAAGCTCCTTTAGTTACCGATTTCATTGTTTTTGGATTATTATAAATATATTTACTAGTAAATATAATTAAAGCAAGCTTCATAAATTCGCTTGGTTGTACTCCTAATCCCCCTATTCCAAACCAGCTGCGTGATCCATTTCTAACCGTTCCTATACCAGGTATTAAAACTAATATCAAAAGACAAAAGCATGCAAAAAGAATTGTATTTGATTTTTTTAAATAATAGGTGTATGGAATTTTACTTATTACAATCATTAAAATAAGTCCAATGCAAAAAAAGAAACTTTGCATTATTACGTAATGAAATTTATCATTAAATTTATATTCTGACCAAATACTAGATGCAGAAAATATCATAATTATTCCGTAAATAGAAGTTAAAATTATGGTTACTAAAAGTGGTATATCAAATTTTTTTTTCAAATATAATCACCTCACCTAACGCAGCTACTACTTAAGAATATTCTTTTGATATAAAAAAAAGAACGTTATTAACATTTCGTTCTTGGTAATTTATAATAAAAAACAAATGATTAAAATCACTTGTTTAAAGCCATGCTCCATATACTAAAGCAGCAGTTCCTAAAATAAGACCACATATCCAAAATAATTTTACAATATCTTGTTCTTTCCATCCTAATTTTTCAAAATTATGATGAAGTGGGGTCATTAAAAAGATTTTCTTTTTAAATACCAAAATGGAAAATACTTGAATAATAACTGATAACGTATCTACTACAAAAACTCCCATAATAATAGCAAAAGTAATTTCTCTTCTTATTAATATTGCAACAGCTGCTAAAACACCTCCTAAAGCAAGGGATCCTGTGTCTCCCATAAAAACTTTAGCAGGATGAGTATTATATACTAAAAATCCTAAAATAGAACCTGCTAATATAAAGCAAAATATAGCAATATCTTGATAACCTAAAAGCCAGTTTGTTGTCCATGTAATTATTCCTAAAACAAGTGTTGCTATAAAAGATAAACCACCTGCTAAACCATCTAATCCATCTGTTATGTTAACAGCGTTAGAAGATGCTACAAGCATAAATAAAATGAAAAATCCATAAAACCATCCAATATCAATCTTAAGGTTAAAGGCATGAAACCATAATAATGGTTCAGAACCACTTTTCATATATATATAGAAAAATACAATAGCAATTACAACTTGTCCAAAAAGTTTTTGTATTTCTGTTAAACCCTCATTTTTTTTATGTTTAAGTTTCATAACATCATCTATGCCACCTAGTATTGCATAAGCAACAAAAACAAATAAAACAATAAGCAAATTACTATTAATATCTATTTTTTTAGTAAAATACATTATTAAAATAGTTATAAAAGTTGGAATAATAAAGATTAAACCTCCCATAGTTGGGATACCATTTTTTTTCTTATGATTTTCTCCTACGAAAATACTTATTCTTTGCCCTACATTCATTTTTTTTAATAATGGTATTAAAAAATAGCCAGTTAATGTAGAAATAATAAAACCTATCATAAGAGCTAACGTAGATTTAGTTAAAACAAACATTATTATCACCTCATATTTATGTTTATAATTATACTATATATTTTTTATTTTTCACAATTTTTTATACCTACTTGATATTTATTTTACTAATTACCAAGCATTAATCTTACTACTGAGGTTTCCTCTAACCTGGTTCCAGCTTCTGGTGATTGTTCTACAACTATATTACCACTACCACTATATTCAATTGTATACTTTGATAATATTTTAGAGGCTTCTTTAGGAGTTTTTCCAATTACATTTTCCACCGTATAATATTTTTTATCATCCCAATTATATTTTTTTTCGGTAGTAACATTTCTTCTTTTTATACCTAAAGCATCAATTGAATCTAATAATATTGCCTTAGCAATGGGAGCAGATACAATGCCACCATACTGAACTACTCTTTTTGGGTTATTAATTGCAACATAAACTACTATTTGTGGATCATCTGCTGGCAAAAAACCAATAAACGATAATATATAATTACCAACTAGATACACCCCGTTTTCTACTTTTTGAGCAGTACCTGTTTTTCCCCCTACTCGATACCCATCAATAAAAGCATTTTTTCCACTACCATTAGTTACAACACTTTCTAAAGCCCTTCTTACTTCTTTAGAGGTTTCTTCACTTATTACTTTTCTTACTTTAATAGGCTTATTTTCTTTAATAACAGAATTGGTTTCAGGGTCATTTAGACTTTTAACTATGTATGGCTTATATAAAGTCCCTCCATTTATAGCAGCTGAAACAGCAGTTATCTGCTGTATTGGTGTTACTGATACGCCTTGACCAAAAGCAGTTGTAGCAAGTTCAACTGGCCCTACTTTATCTAGATTAAAAATTATACCAGTTGCCTCTCCATTTAAATCAACCCCGGTTTTTTTACCAAATCCAAATTTATCAATGTAGGAAAAAAGTGTTTGTTTACCTAGTCTATTACCGAGCTCTACAAATCCTGGGTTACAAGAATTTTCAACAACTTGTAAAAATGTTTGAAAACCATGACCGCCTGCTTTCCAACATTTTATTTTAGCATTTGCAACTTTAACACTACCAGCATCATAAAAGGTATCTTTATCTAAATCCACCAATCCTTCATTTAAGGCTGATGCAAGCGTAATTATTTTAAAAGTAGAACCAGGTTCATAAGTTGCCCAAATTGGTAAATTCCTATTAAGAGTTTGAATATCATAATCTTGATAATTTACCGCGTTAAAATTAGGTCTTGATGAAATAGCAAGAATTTCCCCAGTATTAGGATCCATCGCAATTGCTAAAGCGGTTTCAGGATTATACTTTGTTACAACATTATCAAGTTCCCTTTCAACACTTGCTTGTATTTTTTGATTAATAGTTAAAGTTACATTAACCCCATTGGAAGGAGCTTCATAAACTCCAGATAAATTAAGTTTATTTCCCTTTGCATCTGAAAAATACTTTATTGCACCATACTCTCCAGTTAAATAATTATCATACTGAAGTTCTATTCCAGAAAGACCTTGATTATCTATTCCTACAAATCCAAGAGTGTGAGAAAGCATAGAACCATAAGGATAACTTCTTTTTGATTCCCTAACTAAATAAACACCTTCTAGATTTAGTTTTTCTATTTTCTCTGCGATAGAATAATCCAATCTTCTACCAAAAGGATGAACTCTTTCAATACTTGTTTTTTTATAAACGTGTTCTTTCATAGTATCATAAGATACGTTCAATATTTTTGCTAACTTTTCAGTAGCATATTTTTTATCTTTTATTTGATTAGGAATAAGTACCAACGAAGTGGTTGTAACATTATCTGCTAAAACAACGCCATTACGATCATAAATTTTACCCCTATCTGCTTCTATTGGTAAATTACGACTCCATAAATCAGATGCTAGGGTATTCAACTTATCATATTCAAAAACCTGAATATAAAAAACTTTAAGAATTACTACTAAAAATACTAAGAATACACCTATTACGAAAATCTTTAATCTTTCATCTATTTTTTTATCATTCAAGTTTTATCACCCGTAATAAGTGTATGAAAAAAGAACATATTCAATGTTCTTTTTTATTTTTTATTTTTATTTTTTCTTTCTTTTTCTTCTTCCTCAAGTTTTCTATAAGCTACCTTACCAACTAAAGTTTTAGGTAAATCTTTTCTAAATTCTATTTCATATGGTAATGAATACTTTGCCAAGTTTTTAGCACAGTGATCATATATCTCATTTCTAATAGTTTCATTTTCTTCTACGCCGTTTTTCAAAACAACGAACGCTTTAGCTACTTGTACTTTATAAGGATGATCAACACCAATTACGCAAGACATTAAAACGAAAGGTAATTCATCTATTACGTTTTCTATTCTTTGAGGATATAGATTATAACCAGATGATATTATAACTCTTTTTAAACGTTGTTTAAAATATACGTACCCTTTACTATCCATATAACCTAAATCACCAGTATGAAGCCAAGTTAATCCGTCTTTATGCTTTCTTAACGTTTCGGAAGTTTCCTTTTCATTATTTAAGTATTCTTTCATAACGGTAGGACCTGCCAAAACGATTTCTCCTTCTTCTCCATAAGGAATTTCTTCCGTAGTTCCTGGTTTTACTATTTTATAATACGTATCTGGATAAGGAATACCAATACTTCCTTCTTTATAAGTATCCATTGGTGTTAAACAACTACCAGTAACACACTCAGTTAAACCATAGCCTTCTCTTACTTGTATATTTGCATTATGATCTTTTAAGAATTTATCAACTTTTTTCTTTAAACTAACTGATAAAGAATCCCCTCCAGAAATAGCACATTTAATATAAGATAAATCTTCTTCTTCAAGGTTTTTATTTTTTAGTAAAGCTTCATATAAAGTAGGCACTCCTGCAATAACGTTAGGATGGTACTTTTTTAGTAATTTATCAAAAGTTTTTGCACTAAACTGAGGTAAAATAATTGCCGTTAATCCACAGGTTAAAACAGTATGTATACATATTCCAAGCCCAAATCCATGGAATATTGGCATAATTGAAAGAACCCTCATACCTGGTTTTAAACAAGCGCATGCTTCATAACTTTGCATTGCAAGAGCATTAAAATTAAGGTTTGTTAAAACAATTCCCTTAGAAGTTCCTGTAGTTCCACCACTATATAAGATTGCGGCATCATCTTCTGCTTTTAAATTAGCATTAGTATCTTTATTATAACATTTCGCTTTAGAAATAAAGGTTTTCCAATAAACTACCGAATCATCTTCTAAAGGTCTTTGAACATTTTTACCTTGAGTAACATAATAACCCAAACCTAAAAATTTAGGCATTGAATCTTTAACTGATACTAAAACTGTTTTTTTTACCTTAGTTTTAGGCAATACTTTTTCTAATTTTACCCAAGCTAGATCAATTGAAATCACCATTTTACTTTTCGATAAATCTAAGTAATACTTAATTTCATTTTCAGCTGATAAAGGATGAATCATGTTTGCTATAGCACCTATTTTATTTATTGCATAAAACGCGATTATTGCTTCTGGAGTATTTGGCATACAAATTGTTACTTTATCTTTCTTTTTTATTCCGTATGCCCTTAAAGCCCTAGCACATTCATCTATTTTTTTAAGTAAATCTTTAAAATTACATGTCTTACCAAAATAATTATACGCAGTATTTTTAGGATATTTGAAGCAAGCTATTTTTAATTGTTCATATAAACTATGATCCGGATAATCAAGATGTGCCCTTACTCCTTTATATAAATCATACCATGGTGTTTTTATTTCTGTTTTATTTTTCATTATTTTACCTCTTTCTTATTTTTTTATAAATAGTAATACCTTTGAAATTAGCTTTATATTAATTTTTTTTATTTCAAAGGCCTTTTGTACAAGTATTATTTTTCGAATCAGTTATTAAGTCAAAAATCTTTTTACGAAGTTTTTCATTTTCTTCTTCGATATCACCTTTAACTTTATAAGGTTTACCAACCGTTATGGTAAGATTCTTTCGAAATATTTTATAATCACCAGTTATTGAAAATGGTACGATTAAACTATTTGTGTTTTTAGCAAAAGACACCGCACCCTTTTTAAAGGGTAATAAAATCTCTGTAGTTCGGTTTCTAGTTCCTTCTGGAAAAATTCCTATAGCACCACCATTATTAAGCATTTCTTCAGCTTTACCAATGATTTTTTGATTTTTATTATGTTTATCAACCGGTAAAGTACCAACTAAATCAAAAAAAATAAATCTAATTCCCCCATATAATTCTTTTTTTGCCAAAAAATGAATAGTTCTTTTTGTACAAACCCCAATTGATATAGGATCAAACGCATGTTTATGATTTCCTGCTAAAACAATAGACCCTTCTTTAGGTATATTCTCTTTATTTATAATTTTAGGTCTATATATTGCCTTAAAAAGGATTGTAAAAATTGGCCTTAAAACAGGATACAAATTACAACTCATAAAAAAACACCTCATTTTAAAAAGATTATAACACAATAATGATCTTTTTAAAAGTAAAGATAAAATATATGTAAAACAACTTTTTAAAGAGTTATTTTTATTCTATTATATTTGGTTTTAATAAGTAAATTATTAATTAAAATCACATATTCTAAATTTACCTTTAACAGGCATTTTCTTAATAATTTAAACTTAATTATTACGTTTTTCTTTACTTAATAAATTTATCATCCTTATAGTTACAATCTTTTAATTTTATTAAAATAGTTTATTTTTTAATTTATCAAAATATTACTTGTGAAAAATTTTTTTTAAAAGAAATTATTTCATTTTTATATATCTATTATAATGTACTTAAACTTTAATAGTTAGACTTCTTATTATTACTCACTTCTTAAAGCCTCAACCGGATCTTTTTTACTTGCTTTTAAAGAAGGAATAAAACCGCCTGTTAAAGTAAGAATAATGCTAATTAATATTAATATTATGGCATGAAAAGGATTCAAAACTCCAATATTTTTTAATCCTGTCAAATTATATAATAGGTAGTTTACAGGAATTAATAAAAGTAACGTCATACTTATTGCAATAACACCAGATATTAAACCAATTATTAAAGTTTCTGCACTAAATACCCTTGATATATCTTTTTTTCTTGCACCTAAACTTCTTAAAATACCTATTTCTTTAGTACGTTCTAATACCGATATATAAGTAATTATACCTATCATAACAGAAGATACAATAAGAGAAATAGATGAAAAAGAAATTAAAATTATAGTTATTCCACCCATTATTGTACCTGATAATTCTCTTATATCTTTTGCATAATCAGTATATATTATTTTTTCCTTTTGTTTTCTTTGTTTATTATAAGAATCCAAGTAACTTATTATTTTATCTTTACCTTTAAAATTTTTCGGATAAATATTTAAACTATAAGGAATTTCATCTTTCCCTAGCATTTTTAATACACTATTTTTAGATAATCCAGCTTCTTCAAAAGTTAAGCCTCCCATAAAAACAATGTTTTTTGATTCTTGTTGAGCTTTTACTATTTTGCTTTCTTTATTTTCTTTTACTATTTCTTTTACTAAATCACCTAAATATCCTATTTTAGATACCCCGTTTGTATTATCCATCATTAAAAGACTGTTATTTTTTTTGGGCCTTATAATACCAGTTATTTTTAACGTTATTTTACTTTTATCATAAAGTTCTTTACAGGGTTTATTAATAACAAATAACTCTTCTTGAACACTTGTGTAATAATCATCATTTGAAACTAGTTTAAGCCCTTTCCCAACCACTTCATCAAAACTGGTTATATTTTTATTAGAATCTATAAAAAGACCTTCTAAAATAGATTTATCTACCCTATTTTTTTCACCTAAAATTAAAACTAAATCATGAGAATTTACTGGTAAACTTCCACTTAATAAATCATAATTTTCCCTTAAAAAAGAATTTTGTTCTATTTTGTTTGGAAGTTCAACAAAATTAACCATGCTAGAATTTATATATTTATATAAACTACCTTTTTTAGAAATTAAATTTAAATTAATTAATCTATTATAAGTTATAGCATTTACGTATTTTTTATCAATCCTATTTATATAATCTATATAATCTTGTTTAATATTATTTATATGAACACTTTTATTATCATTTTCATTATAAGCATACAACTCATCTTTTGATTCCAAAAAATCTTGTTGTTCTTTTTCATATTTTAAAATACTAGGAGATATTACTATCGGAAACAAAGACATAGTATCTTTTTCATATTCGTTTATTTTTTTATTAAAACCATTTGAAATTGACAAAACTAATGCTATTCCAATTATTCCAATACTTGAAGCAAAAGCTGTTAAAAAGGTTCTACCCTTTTTAGTTTTGATATTATTTAAACTAAGTGATAAAGCTTGGAAAAAACCCATCTTTGTCTTTTTAATTTTGGTTTTTTCTTCGTTTTTATATTTATTTATAAAAGGTTTAGAATCACTTTTTATTTTTCCATCTTCTAGAATAATTATTCTATTAGCATATTTTTGTGCTAAAGCTTCATTATGAGTGACCATAATAACTAACTTATTTTTTGATATATTTTTTATTAATTCCATTATTTGAATGCTAGTTTTTGAATCCAAAGCTCCGGTAGGTTCATCTGCTAAAATAATATCAGGATTATTAACTAATGCCCTTGCTATTGCAACCCTTTGCATTTGACCCCCAGATAATTCGTTAGGTTTTTTCTTGTAATATTTTTCTAACCCAACTTTTTGTAATACGCTCATTACCACTTTTTTTGATTTTTTTCTTGAAATTCCGTTTAAGGTAAGTGCTAATTCAACATTTTTATAAACTGATATATGATTTATTAAATTATAATTTTGAAAAATAAAACCAATTTTAGTATTACGATAATAATCCCAGTTATTTTCCTTAAAATTATGCGTAGATAAGTTATTTATAATTAAATCTCCTTCTGTGTAATTATCAAGTGCCCCTATTATATTTAAAAGCGTAGTTTTACCACTACCTGACGGACCTAATATTGCCACAAATTCATTTTTTCTAAAACTTAAATTAATATTATCTAAAGCAGTTTGTTTTAAATTACTAGTTTTATATATTTTTTTAATATTTTTTAAAGTTAGCATGTATATACGTTCCTCCTATTTATATTGTTCTACATAATTTTAAAAAACACTCAAAAAAAAAGAACCTTGTTTTGGTTCTTTAAAATCCTAAATCCTTAATTACCTTTTTTAAATCTTTTTTATATTTTATATTAATAGAAGAATATAGTAAAGTATTATCTTTTCTTATAATCATATTATAAGTATCACTAAGTTGTTGTGTATACTTCTCGTATTTGTCTTGAACCTTTTCTTTTCCCTTAGTTTTGTTACTTTCAAAACTTTTTTTATTACCTTCATAAGCTTTTTTAGCATCATCTTCTTTTGCAAATACATAATATTCTATTTGAAACATTCCATTATTAGCAGAAGCTATATAACTAATATTTTTATCTTCCATTTGATTAGTAACATCAGTTATAGAAAATCCATTACTAGATAACTTTTTTACAATCTCTTCTTTTGACAAAGCTTTTTTATTCCCACAAGCACTAAGTACTAAAACTATCAATATTAAAGTTATATACTTACAAAATTTTTTCATAATTTATTCCCCTCTATTTTATAATTCATAAATATTATATCATAAAAATACAAATAAGTTTTATAAAAAAATAAACAAATTAAAATTTGTAATTATAATTGATTTTCTTTTAATTCATTAGAAACTATTTTTACCTTTATTTGTTCATATATTGGAACTCTACTTGAATTACTTATTACTATTTTCATTTCCATATCTACTTTATATATTTCTTTTACAAAGTATATGTACTTTTTGTAAACGTTAAATTAAAAAAAACAAACCTTTAAAGATTTGTTTATTTTGTTAATGATATTTTATAACTTTCATCTATCATTTTAATTATTTCTTTAGTTTGAATGCTACCATCTAGTTTTATGGTTATCCAGTTATTTTTATTCATGTGATAACCTTTAAATATGTTTTTGTTATCCACTATCTCATTTATTTTTTTATTATCACATCTTAAATCAATGATGGTAATTAAATTATTAGTATTAGCAATTAATTTATTTTCATTTATCTTTAATATCACGGCGTACCACTTATTATTTATTTTATTTCTTAAAACAGCATAAGTTGGAAACTTATCCCATAAAAACTCTAAATCATCATTATATTTTTTATTAACATAAGAAATTATTTCCTTTTCTTGTTTATCTTTAAATATGTTTTTAATCGTACATTTATCAATAATGTCGTTTAATATAAAATCATATTCTTTTTTTAGTTCACTTAAAAATTTTCCTTCTTTATTTTTAACATCAACAAGTATATATTCACTATTAGTTTCTATGTCAATTAGTTTTGAAGTTTTCTTATTTTTTGAAATTTCAACTATAATTTTAAAATTATTATCAAGGATTTTCTTTTCAAAAACATAAATATCATCTTTTTTAACAAAGCCATAATTTAATAATTTTTCATACTTTATTTTTCTTTCATCAAAATCTTTATCTAATAATCGCATATTACTTTCCTTACTTCATTAATTTAAAATTACTTCTATTTCATCAGTAATTTTAGTACCTGGTGCAACACTTTGATAACCAACATATCCATTTAAATCAATTTTATGTTTAATTCCTAACTTAGTTAGTACTATATCAGCCGATTTATAAGAATAATTAATTAGGCTTGGCATTGTAATTAAATCATCATTAGTAAATATAAATATTTTATCTTTAGTACTTACTATAGTATTTTTATTTGGATACTGATCAATTACTTTATTTCCATTACCAAATACTACGTAATTTATTCCTACTGAATTCAATAATTCTTTTGTATTTTCAACTGATTTATTTTTATAATTTTCTACTTTGTATTTTGTTACTTCTTTATTTAATTCAGGGGCTTCTTCAAATATTCCTAAGTACTTAGCAGTATCTTTTACAATAGTTTTAACGGTTTCTGGTAAAACTTTAGAATTATAACTTCTTTGCATAGCAACATAAACTATTACTTCGGGTTCATCTTTAGGATACATTCCCGCAAAGGAAGTTATGTAATCATATTTACCCTCATAATATCTTCCAGTTCTTGGATTTGCTATTTGGGCAGTACCTGTTTTACCTATTAAATCATAACCATCCATTCTATAACTACTACCGGTAGTTTCTGATGATTCACTATTAACAACCCGGTACATTAAATCCTTAATTTTATCTATTGTTTGTTTACTAGCTACTTTTCCCTGCTCTTTTGTATCCGCTTTATAAGTTATTTCTTTTGTCTGTGAATTAACCGTTTTTTCTACTATGTAAGGATTAAGAAGAATTCCATTATTTGCTATTGCTGTTAATGCTTTTATTTGTTGTATAGGAGTTGTTGTTATACCCTGTCCAAAGCCAGCATTAACTACTTCAACATCATATTTAAAATTTATTTTCCCCTTATATTCATTAGGTAAATCTATGTTCGTTAAAGAACCAAAACCTAACTTTTTATAATAATCCATTAATTTTTGCTTTGATAAGTGATTTTTTATTAAATTAGCAACACAAGTATTAGATGATAACGTATACCCTTTTTGGTAAGGTATTTCTCCCCATCCAGTTTTATTCCAGTCACTAATGGTATACTCCCCTATTACGTAAGGACCAGTCATACAAGTTTCGTTATAAGGATCAAAACTAGGATCATTTTCAAATGCCGCCATAAAACTATAAGTTTTCATAACTGAACCTGGTTCATAAGTATACGAAACAAGTGGATTTAAATAATTAGAAATCTCCTTAGTATTTGGATTAAAAGTTGGAGATGTTGCACTTCCTAATATTTTACCCGTTTTAGCATCCGCAACCACCGCAACAATCCATTCTGAGCCTGATTCTTCTTTAGCTTTATTAACGATTGTTTCAAGAGACATTTGAACGTTTGAATCGATAGTTAAATAGACGTCATTTCCATCTACTTTCTCTTTTCTTATTTCGTTAGAATTAGGAAATTTATACCCATTTAAATCTTTTTGATAACGTACAAAACCATTAATACCGGTCATTATATCATTATATTTTTTTTCAATCCCCATTTCTCCTGTCATGTTTCCATCAGAATCAGTTTTTGTATAACCAATAATATAAGATAAAAAACTATTATTAGGATAATACCTTTTATGAGTTGTAATAAAATCAATTCCGTATAAACCTAAATTTTCAATAGCTTCCTTTTGAAGTTCGGTAAGTCCCCTACCTTTAGAACCAAACTCAACTTGGTAAGCATCTTTATTTAAAATGTTTAATATTTTTTCTTTGCTCATATCTAAAACAGTAGATAATTTTTCTGCTGTAAGCTCTTTATCTACAACGTGTTTAGGTATACTATAACCTTCACTTCTAGAAGGCTCTAAGTAGGCAATAACGGTATAAGAGTTAATCGTTTGTGCCAAAACATCACCATTAACATCATATATATTTCCCCTAAGTGCATATAAAGTTTCTTGCTTAGTATTTCTTTTATTAGAAAATTCTTTTAAGTCTATACCATCTACTTGTGCAGTTAAACATAAATAACCTAAACGTAATATTAAAATAAAAATGAAAAGAAAAAATATTAAAGTAAAAACTTTAGCCACTACGTTTTTGTTTTTATTTAACATTTCTCTTTTCATATAAAATCACCCTTTAACACATTTGTTGTATCATGATTATTTTTGAATAACAATTATGTTGTTATTATTATACTCCAATCCGCTTTGCGCTGCAACAAGTTGCATGTTTTCAAGTGATACTAACTCATTTACTTTCATTGTTAAGCTTTCGTTTACCTTTTCTTGCTTAGATACTTCCTTTTTTAATTTTTCTACTTCTATATTAATAGAAGATAGTTGAGCCTTAAAGAAAAACAATGAAACAAAGACACAAAAAGCCGTGGTAACCGTTAAAGTTATCATTGTTTTTTCGAACTTAGGTTTTCTTCTTTGTTTTGCCATATTATGCTCTCCTTTGTTTTATTGCGACCCTTAGTGTTGCACTTCTACTTCTTTTATTTTCTTCTAACTCTTTTTTACTTGGTTTTATTTTTTTTAATATCTTAAGCTCAGGTAAATACTCTTTAGGAACAACTGGTAAATTTTTAAATAAATCCTTTTGTCCCATTCTATTATTAAAAGCATATTTACATATTTTATCTTCTAAAGAATGAAAGGTTATAACCGCGATAACTCCACCAACTTTTAATAAATCAATAGCATCATTAATAGCGATTGGTAATACATTTAATTCTTTATTAACTTCTATTCTTATAGCTTGAAACGTTCTTCTTGCAGGATGTGTAAGTCTTTTGTATTTTTCTGGTACCGAATTAGAAATAATATTAACTAATTCAAGCGTAGTTTCAATTTTTTTTATTTTTCTGGCCTTTTCTATTGCTTTTGCTATCCTACTAGCATACATTTCTTCACCATATTCTCTTATTATCTTTACTAATTTTTCATATGGATAACAATTAACAACCTCATAGGCTGATAATGTGTTGTTTTGATCCATTCTCATATCAAGAGGTGCATCAACGTGAAAACTAAACCCCCTTGTACCATCATCTAACTGAGGTGATGAAACTCCTAAATCGAACATAATTCCATCAACTTCGTTAACATTTCTTTTATTTAACTCTTCTTTTAGATTAACAAAATTGCTAGGAATAATCTCAAAATTAGATCCGATTTTACCAAGTACGTTCTCACTAAATTTTCTAGCTTCTTGATCTTGATCAAAAGCATAGAGCATCCCTTTTTTTAATCTTTTTAAGATTGCACTTGAGTGCCCAGCATAACCTAATGTACAGTCAACGTATATGCCATCTTCTTTAATGTTTAAAGATTCAATCGTCTCGTTTAAAAGAACACTTACATGTTTCATCTAAACCTCCACCCTAGAAAATAAATCTTCTGCCAAATCTGATATGTCATCAATATTATCATTAAAATAATTATTAAAAGCATCGTTTGACCATATTTCAAGTCTGTCGTTCACTCCTATAACTACGCATTCTTTTTTTAGATTTGCATAGGTAACTAACGGAGTTGGTAGAGCTACTCTTCCTTGTTTATCTACCTGACACTCTATCGCCCCAGATAAGAAAAATCTTAAGAATGCCCTAGCATCTTTTTTTGTAAAAGGAAGGGTTTTTAACTTGGATATAATGTTTTCCCATTCTTTTTTAGAATAAACGAATAAACAACCTTCTAGCCCACGGGTAACAACGAAAATATCTCCTAATTCATCACGAAACTTAGAAGGCAAAACTATTCTAGCTTTATCATCTATATTATGATGAAATTCTCCCATGAACATACATATCCCCCACAATCTACCACTAGGTTCCACTAGCTACCACTATAATACCATATTTATTAGCAGAATGTCCATACAAATTATTAAAAAAATTTCAAAAAACAATGTTTTACGTAAATCTTGAAAATTAATTTTAAATATACCCCTATCATTTTTTTTATAATAATGTTAGAATGGTTATATGATAAAAAAAATATTAATCGGGATTATAAATATATATCAAAAGATTCCTGGACAATTTCACGGCTATTGTAAACACGTTCCTTCTTGCTCCCAATACACTAAGGAAGCAATAATAGAACACGGCGTAATAAAAGGCAGTTTTTTAGGCATAAAAAGAATCCTAAAATGTAATCCTCTTGGAACTTATGGATACGATCCCATACCAAAAAAGGAGAATAAAAATGAAAAATAAAATATTTATAATATTGGGTATTATTCTTTCAATATTAGCTTTAAGTGGATGTTCAAAAAACGATAACAAAAGCTCAATGACGGCATACACTAGTGTCTATCCAGTAGAATATATACTAGATAATTTATACGGCGAAGAAATAGCTATATATGGTATATATCCAGATGGAACAAATTATAAAAATTATAAACTAACAAACAAGCAACTAAGTGACTACAGCAGAGGTGATTTATACGTTTATAACGGAACCATTCAAAAAGAAAAAGACTATGCCGTAAAATTAATAAATAAAAACAAGAAAATAAAAATAATAGACGCATCTCTTGGAATGAACTATACCAACGATGTAGCTGAAACTTGGCTTAATCCCGCTAACTACTTAATGATGGCTTCTAACATAAAAAAGGGTTTAGAAGAATACATTAATGAAAGTATTGAAAAAAAGGCAATAGATAACAATTATGATATTTTAAAATTAAAATTATCAGAAATAGATGCTGAACTTAAGAGTATAGCAGTAAATGCTGATAGTAACATACTAGTAGTTAGTAATGATACTTTTAAATACTTAGAAAAATATGGATTTACCGTAATATCTTTAGAAGAAAATGAAAATCTAACCGATAAAGTAATTTCAGAAGTAAAAAAAATGATAAATAATAAAATCATCCATCATATATTTTTGATGGATGATGAACAAGAAAATGAAACTATTAAATCATTAAAAGAGAATAATGATATTCAAATTGTTAGATTAAATTCCCTATCAACTTTAAGTGCAGCTGATAGAAAAGATAAAAAAGACTATGTTAGTATAATGATGGATAACATTAATTCAATAAAACTAGAAGTTAATAATTAAAGAATGTTTTAAAGCATTCTTTTTTTAATAAAAAAGATGTTAACTATAAGCTAGCATCCTTACCTGTGTTAATATAATCCTCACCCTTAAATGGTTCAGTCCTTAATAAATCGTTATAGTCTTGTTGCCTTAGTACCTCATATACCATTATTGCAGCACAATTAGATAAATTAAGCGCTCTTACTTTATTGGTCATTGGAATACGCAAACAATGTTCTAAATCATTTTTTAAGATTTCAAGAGGTATTCCACTTGAT
The DNA here is from genome assembly GCA_947589105.1 of uncultured Bacilli bacterium. Classification (GTDB taxonomy): domain Bacteria; phylum Bacillota_I; class Bacilli_A; order RF39; family UBA660; genus Aphodocola. The sequence continues at coordinate 78,197 of CANQBL010000003.1, forward strand.
TCTTTTCCAAACACTAAATAAATATTTTCATTCTTATTACTATAATTAAAAGAAGTATGTGGTTTTTTTCCATATCTAGTTAAATAGTAATAAACCCCCTTATTTTTACTTTTAAAATCTTCCCAATTTTCATAAATGGTGTAATCGCAATCATGAATATAATTAGCACCACTTCTTTTTACGTAGCTTTCATCTAAAGAAAAGCCAAGGGGCTTAATTAAGTGAAGCTTTGTATTAGTAGCAACACAAGTACGCATGATATTACCTGTATTTCCTGGTATCTCCGGTTCATATAAAACTACATTAATCACCTATTACTCCTCTTTCCTTTAATACCTTCGTAATATCTTTTGAACTTTTTAAGGCATTACAATTAATTATGTCAGATATCTCTGCGTTTTGATAAAATACGAATTCCGGTGCAAATTGATAAACTGGATCCATAATCGTTACATCATTTATGTTAATATATATAATTTCATTTTCCAAATTATATTTTTTTATTACCGTTTTGAATTTTTTTTCAAAGTCTACCGACTTTTCATCACTACTATTTGATACATAAATAATAGTATTAGGTTGCTCTATTACGTGAGAAGATATATCTTCATATTTTATCTCACTTAAGTACTCCTTAATAATAGACGTGGATAAAATATCATTTTTTCTATTTTCGTTTAGCTTTAAAGCAACAAAAAGTACCATAAGGGTTACCGCACATATAACAGCTAATAATATTGCTTTTTTTGTTCTTTCTTTCATGTTATCCTCCTTATTTATATTTATATTTTAACATATTTGTTAAAATGAATAAAGCAAAAAGAGTTACTTTGAAAAAGAACTCTTTTTAATATCAACTATATTTGGAATACCAGTTTTATACACGGTTTTCTGAACTTTTAGAATAAATTCTTTTTTATCTTTACCTAGAAAATTTAAACTAAAATTATTACATATATTACCATTTTCATCAAATGTCAACATTGAATAATTATTCAATTCATTATACATATCTTCTATTGTTCTATTCATATTTTCAGAAATAGCACTTAAAAAATTACTTTGAATTTCCTTATAAGTCTCTATAAATTCTGTTGTATTAACAAACCTATCTTCCTCCGTATATAATAAATGTGTATGCATATCAGATTCAAAAACCCTTATTAAATATAACACATCTGCAAATGAAACTTTTTCTTCATGTATTTTTTTTATAAGATTTTTATAGAACATTTTACTTAAAGTAACATATACTTCACATCTTAAATTCTGTTTAATTTTGCTCAATTTATCTTTATTTTGTGATAAATCTTCTCCATATAACCTTTTATATAAATTTATAAATTCACTTGGATCTCTTTGTTCGATAGTTTGAATATTATATAACATACTTATTATAGTTTCTTTTTCATAATCCGTTTTGACATCAAAGAATCTATATAAATCTGTTATATCATTATTGAAAGATGCATTCAACAAATCATCTAGATTAGTGTTATTATCAAGAATGCAACATAATTTCAACGTATCTATATATGATCTTTGATTAGGATACATGGTGGTACTATTACCAGTTACACTTGACATAGATTCTTCCGCCAATGCTTCCAACATAAACGACCAATAAAGTGGATTAATTTCTTGATTCTTAAATTTAACACAAGGTCCAGATATTTCCAAAATATCATCTTTTTTTAACTCAATGTATCCTGATTGTAACATATGCATAACTTCATGAGCTAAAACGCTAATGTATGTATTTTCTTCCTCATGTATAGATTGATAAATTTCCAACATAGAAGGAGAAACTTTTAAACAGTAATCACTTGTTACTTGGGCCATGTTTCCAGCACTAGAATTCGTATTGAAAATTTTTAATTTACATAGATTACTATATATTTTTTCTTTATCTATTTCAGGCTTTTTTTCAATTGTAGAATTTACAATATCTGCCACTAAATTACAAATTTTTAAGAGTTGACCATTGTCCATTTCCTGATAAAAACACGTAACAACGGTATCTCCATTTGATAAATATTGTTTATTATTTTCTATAACCCTCTTATATAATGTTTCACCTTTTATTTCATTATTATCTCGTATATCATCTTTAGTATAAAAATCTTTTTTTAATTCACTATACTTTTTTAAACTTTCTTCTATTTGATAGTATTTTTTATACTCATAAATATCTTGAATGGAATTAAGATACTTAATAAAATCGCTATAGGTTTCATCAGTTATTGAAATAAAAACATTATTTAATGCACTTTTAATGGGAATATCCTCACCTGAATCAATATATAAAGTAACTGGCTCAGTTGTCGTTTCAATTACTTGAGATTTATTTTTGTTAATACCGAAAAAAGGGATAAAACTAACAATAATTGTTCCTATACATGTCACTACAAATATATTTTTTGCCCACTTTCTTTTTACCTTACCATTTTTGTTTTCTTTTTGTAATTTAAGTTTCATTATCTATCACCTATATTAAAAAGGCTAATATAATCATTTAGCCTTTATATTCTTTGATTTCTTCTTTTGATACAATTGGATGGTAATCTACTCGCTCTATCGTTATACGTATCAATCTTATTTTCTAGTTGATTATTACTATTAACTATCCATGTCATAATTTTTTTTAAATCAGAGTTGCATCTTTCCAGTGTTTCTTTAGCATTTATTAAATCTTGCCTTTTAGCATAATTATAAGGTATGTTCATAGAAGAAAAATATCTATCAATATCATCAAGATACTTAGTTACTTCTCTAATATTATCAACACAATTATACTTCAAATTATCATAATTGAAAAATACTTTTGCCATATTAATTAAGCCTTTCAATCGTACTATTAATTGATTCACCAATATTATACAGTTCTGAACCATATGCGTATATATTTTTAGCTAATTCTTGATACTGTTTCTTTTCTAATTTTATGCTTCTTACATAATCATTAGCTGATTGTCCAGACCAAGCATAAGTATTAAGCTTTTCTAATTTATTGAACAATCCATTTATTAAACCTTCATATTTTTTTGCCAAACCACATATATTACTTCCACATTCTTTTAATTTAGTACCATTTGCGAATATTTGTGCCACAATTAACACCCCTCAATCACGCTTAAAGTTCAATATCATCTATTTGTTGATTAATTATTTTAATCTTATAGTTTATATTCGTATAAATCGAATTTAAAACATCTCTTTGTTGCTTAAGATTATTTTTTATCGTATTTATTTTTTCATCTTTTGAAGAATCATTTAATAAAAAGTTATTTCTGATGCTTTTAGAAGCATCAGAAATATTATCATATAAGTCTGATCTTGATAAAATTGTATTTATTTGTTTTAAATTATCTCTAACACTAGAATATCTCGATTTATCTCGATTTAATTCATATAAATTATTCATTTAACGTTATTTTTGTTCAGTGTAAGTTTCTACACTACCTGATAAATCTTTAGATTGACCAGAAATTTCTCCACTTAAATGTTCTTCATGTGCCAAGAATGATTCATAAGCTTCTTGCATGTTATCACTTAACTTTAATAATTGTGATGTATATGCTTTTGCTGCGTCACTAACTGATTGAACATAACTTTTTGTAGCGGTCTCTATTTCTCCATGCATTGCTTGATTAGCATTAGCATCCGTATTCAATTTATCAACTGCATCTTGAATATTCTTTACATAATCTCTAATAGCTTGCCTCATTGCTGGAACTTGATTATAATCCATACCAACAAAATCACCGGTTAATAATTGTGATCCTAATGATCCAAGATAATTACCAACAATGCTTTTTGCGGTTCCTAAAAAGCTTTCGCCACCCTGAATTATATTTTGTGAGAAATTTTCTATTCTTTTTCCTAATCCTGTTAATCCTGCCATCTTATCCTCCTACTAATCCTGAAATAGCCCAGCATCCATATCTGCTATTGATGCTTCTATATTATCCATTTCTTGTTGAAATACTTGTTGTAACTGTTGTAAGCTTTCACTTAAATTTCTTGCCGATTCATCTAATCTCTTTTCAAAATTATCTTCAGAGACACCATGCCAACCAGCTCTTAAAGCATTTTTCACATCTCCAGTATTTAGAATTGTTGGCGTTACCTGTGTCAATACTACTGCATTTAATTCGGTAACAAAATTGTTTAACCCGCTTTTACTTAGTCCATAACTTGTTGAACCAAAATCCATTTTTCTTTCCTCCCTAATTTGTTAGAAATCCAAATATTCCTCTTGATTTCTAGCATCCTTTATTATTTGCGTAGATACATTTGAAATATTATTTGCATACCTTAATTTTAAATTAAGAAGATCTCTAGAATAACTTGATAAATTATTTAACACTATAATATAATCATCATCTAATTTATAATACCTATTTCTTAATGTTGTAGCACTTTTACAATCATAGAAGTTTTTTGTATTAGAAATCTGATCATTTATCTGCTGAAAAATATTTTTAATCTTATTACTACAATCATTAATTTCAGTAATAAGTTTATTTATTTCAGTTTCGTTAATACCAATAACATTGTTACTCATAAATAACATCCCCTATTTAAATCAATGAATGCAAAGCTATCTTTGTACCTTACACGTCGATAATACCATATATTTTTTACTATGTCAACGAAAAAATGTAAACCATTTATAAACAGTTTACATTTTCTCTATTTTTTTCATTAGTTCAAAAAGATAATAGTATTTTGTTTCACATTAATATTAATATTGTATTATTCTTTATATCTGTATCACAAACTCTAGAATTAAAATCATACCTAGCTCCAGTATACCTATTGTATAAACACGTTGTTGTAGAACCTAAATATTCACCATCACTCATTTCAGCAACCGATTTATTAAGTAATTCTATTACTTTACCAATTTTCTTGTTTAAAGGGAGATAAACATCATATTTTTCATCTATATCAGGAACTATAAGTCGAATCAAAACCTTATTTTCCATTATTCTTCCTCCATATCAGTAACATATTTAAATATAGTAACTTTTTCATTATTTTTTACATATGCAATATTATTAAATTTTTCTTTTTCTTGATCAATTGTTATACCTTCCAAATCAATCAATTTTTGCTGATCATAGCCTTCTCCTAGCCAAATACCTTTTTTATTACCAAATACTTCTTCATACCAATCTTGATTTTGTAGTTGCTCAATAGATGCACAATTATCAAATATTATTATCTTTGAGTTTTTAAATCTTTTTATATTACTAAATAATGCATTAAGTAAGTTTTTGCCATTTTGATTCAAGGATAGTACTAAATTTTTCAAGCCAACAAATATGAAAATTCTTTTTACCCCGTCGGCTTCCTTGTTGACTGCTTGAATAACTTCTATTAAAGCATTATTAAAGTCTGAATTATAAAGTTTTATATTACTCATAACATCATCATATAAATTTAATGAGTCTATTACATATGTTGAGGTTCCATCAATCTGATTAAATATTTTTACCATAGCCTTTATAAAATCAATTTTATTATTTATCATGTTAGATAAAACTAACGATATAACATTGGCATCAAAATCATAATTATATATTTCCTTATCGGTGCTTGAAAATCCAAGTGGAACGGAATTTAACTCAGAAATGTTATTAGCTATAAAATTAATTGTAACATTGCTAGGCATTACAGCGGTGGATTTTGCTTTGACATTATATTTGTTTTGCAATTCTTCAGTTAATTCTCTAATTCTTAAATTTATTTTACTTTTTTCACAAATATATGCTGTTTGGAATTCATATCCTCCACCTTCTACTCCAACTATACCTCGACCAAAATATTTTTTAGGTATTAATCCCTTTGGACTGCCAAGAAGGTCCCTATAATCAGTATCTCTATTCATCTGTAACACCATTTTATTCATAAATAATTGGGCTGCCCTACCTCTTATTCCATTAGAAGCTGAGGTTGTTACTACAAATACTATTCCATATTTAGAACCTTCTCTTATTAATGGAAAAATAGCTTCTGATAATTGAGCATAATTTTCGGTGAATACCTCATAATTATTTATAACAAGGACAATTAATGGTAGCTTTTTACCACTTTCATTTATGTAATTTTTATAATTACCAGCGTAATCCAAAAATAATTCTTTCCTTTTTGAGGCTTCTTCATCAATAAACATCAAGGTATTTATTATTTGATCTTTATCTTCTATTGTACATACTCCTCCTACGTGAGGAAATTTACTGAACATTCTTAAAGTTTCTGACCCAAAATCAAAAATATAAAAATTAACTTCATTAGGAGAATGTGAAATACAAGAAGATGTAATTAAAGTCGTTAATAAATTTTCTTTACCACTTCCGGTCATTCCATAAATAGCTGTATGTCCAAGATTAGTTAAATCAACCGTTAGTAAACCCTGTTCTTGTTTAGATGGATTATCATATTCACCAATTACAGGATTAATTAAATACTCTCTAGGAGTGTAATTATATTTTTTAGTTAAAGATTCTAAATATATAATGTCTGGTATACTGCTTAACCATAACATTTTAGTTTTAATTTTTTGTTTATCTGCAAGATTTACAATGTATTTTACTATATTAGTAAGTTGATCACCTAAATCTTTTTGTGGAAGAGTTTCCTTCTTTTCTTCATCATTTATAGACTTAATAACATTTCCTATATTATCAATAAACGAAATTGAATCATCAACTTTTTTTACAATCTTATCTGAAGGAAGATATTTTGCTCCAGAATATCCTGATTGACCAATATCGAAATATTCATCATAACCAACTTGTAAATAAAATCTACCGGTTTCTTTTATACTAGCAGCTTCTGGTCTTTTAAGCATTTCCATAGAGTCTCCCCTATCTTGAACTTTTAAACAAATTTTAAACTTTGAGTTAGCCCAAATTTGATCGTTTACTACTCCACTTGGCTTTTGTGTAGCCAAAATTAGGTGTACACCTAAAGAACGCCCTATACGAGATGCTGATATAAGTTCATCCATGAAATCAGGTTGCTGGCTCTTTAATTCAGCAAATTCATCAGAAATTATGAATAAATGTGATATAGGCTCTTTTATTACTCCTTCTCTATATAACTTTTGATATTTGTAAATATCAATTGTTCCTTCTCCAAGCCTATCTCTTACTTCGTTAAACTTTTGCTGACGTCTTTTTAATTCACTATTTATAGAAACTAAAGTTCTATTCATTTCAGTTATATCTAAATTAGTTATTGTACCTGCTAAATGAGGAAGTTTTATACCTTTTTCTCGATTTTCAAACGCACCAGTCAATCCCCCTCCTTTATAGTCTATTAAAACAAACTGAACTTCCTCTGGATGAAAATTTATTGCCATGGATAAAACAAATGTAATTATAAATTCAGATTTACCACTTCCCGTAGAACCCGCAATTAAGCCATGAGGTCCATGTGCTTTTTCATGTAAATCTAACATAAACAAATCCATGTCAGAATGCACTCCAATAGGAACTTTTAAATTATTAATAGGATTATTAGTTTTCCATCTATTTAAAATATTTAATTGTTCTACTTTTGACACCCCATACATTTCCATAAAAGTTAGACTTTTTGGAAGTACAAAAGTCCCACTTTTAGACTCAATAGGTATATTTGATAAAACTTGAGAATACAAATCCATATCAATTCTATTATATATATCTGGTTTAAAGTTTGTTATTATAGTATTACCATCATTTTGATCAGCATAATAGGTATTATCATTAGTTACGTAGGCAAAACTTTGACACTGGGGAGGAAGATTTCTTAAACTATTTTCTAACAATAGCAAAGATATACCATAATTTTGTCCACCCTTTATAATGTCTTCAATTACAGAGACATTTTTTATTTTTTTATAACAATCAGTTATGATTAAAAAATAAGTAGAAAAATTACTATATATTTTATCTTTGTCTATGATATCATCCTGATTTTTTATTCCCTTAAACGTTTCTTTTCTTTCTTTTAATTCTTTATCTATAGATTCAAGTATTATTTTCATATCATCTACTTTAGTAGCATAATATCTTATCTTTTTATCATCGCTGAAACAATGCGGTAAGTATTTAAAATATTCATAATTTGGGTCATCATTTTCAGTTAAGTAAATAATTTTTAAATCAGCCGCGCTATGGAACGTTATTAATTGAAGTATCAAATTATTTATATAGTTAGTCTTTTTTGGAATATTACATATTATTGCTGAAATCCTTTCTTCTAAAAGAGAAGTTGTTATGCTTACTTCCTCAAGGTTTCTAGAATCATTAACCAACTTAAAAACTTTTTCTTTTAATGTGTCTTCTTCTAAGGAAAAGGTTTTTTTAGGAGCAGTTATCTCTATTTTTGCAGGAATATCGCCAAAGCCAAGCCTTATGTTTAAAAAGTCATTATCAATAATTTGTCTTTCCCACAATCTATTATCCTTTTTTAGTATGATATTACTACATACGTCAGCTTTAGGAAATCCAAAATTTAAATAATCAGACTGTTTTTTTATAATTTCTTTAATTTCCTTATTTTTTTGATCTAAATAATTATTATATCTTTGTTGTCTTAATTTTTCCTTTTTCTTTTTTTGTTTATTTTGATATGCACTTGATAATCTGGGCATAACTAAACTACCAAAAACCATCGCAAAACACATAATTATTTGTGGTACTGAACTTGCTAATGTGCGAGTTCCACTACTCATTCCATAAATAACTGTGTACCCCATCATCAACGATGACATTGCCATGGTAACACTAGATCCTATTGCCAAAATAAAAGGAGTGTTTTCTATTTTATCTTCTTCTGGAGGAGAATCTATTTCTATCTTTTCAAGAATCATGTTTTTTCTAATTCTTGGGGTATGAAAAAAATAAGATTCTGAATTATATAATTCAACATTACTATTTTCATTTTCTCTTTGATATTGTGTATTATCAGTTGTAGAAATATCATTAAAGCTTTGAAGACCATTTATAGTAACTAAGTTACTTGGATTAAAGGTTCTAATAAAATTACCCATCCATATGAGTTTTAAACCTTCAACAAAGACAACGTCACCAAATTTTAAAGAAGCCTCTTTTGTTGCCACGCCATTTAAGTAAACAAAATTACTAGTCGATAAAACAAAATTATTTTCCACCTTTGATATAACTATATGATTAGCTATAACGTTTGGATTTTGATATACAATATTATCTTGATTACTGCTACCTATTGTTAATCTATTTATATTAAATGAGCTAATATCTACATAATTTTCATCTTTTGAAGGAAAGCAATACAAAGATAGCCTTTTATTATTGCTGGAAATTTCTAATTGATGAAAAGAGTAATCCTTTAAAGGTGAATCAAGAACTATGCTTTCATTTTGTATTATATTAACCTGTCCATTACTTTCTAAGAACCAATTATCATTTTTAGATTCTATACTTATCGTATACTCTTCACTAGAAAAACTCGGCTTATAATTCATTAAAAAAGATTCCTGAATTTCTTTAGGTAAGTTAAACTTGGTTAGTTTCTTTCCATCAGCAATATATAATTTCAAGTTTTTCACCAGCTTCCCTTTATACTTTTTATTCTATATATAAGTATACTTTGAAATAAATTACTTGTCAATTTAGAAATATTTATATTCGACATTTATTTTAAAATAGCTCATATAATAACTACCTCGAAAGGGAATATCTTATGAACTACTATAATGAAATAAAAAACCTAATTGAAAAAAAAGAAATAAATACTAAGTTAAGGAACTTACAAGAAAATAATGATACTTTAAGAACTTACTTTGAAATAGGAAAATTACTTGTAAAAGTGCAAGGTGGTGAAAAAAGGGCCAAATATGGAGATAATTTAATTAAAAATTGGTCTTTAAAATTATCCAAAAAATACGGCTAGGGATACGACTATACTAATTTAACTAGGATGAGACAGTTTTATATAATCTTCCAAAAACTTGGCTCATTGAGCCAAGTTTTTAAACTAACGTGGACTCATTACAGATATTTATTAAAATTTAAAAACCAAAATGAAATGAATTATTATATAAACAAATGTCTAACAAATAATTTGTCAGTTAGAGCTTTAATAAGAAAAATAAAAACTGATTCATTTAATAGATCAACAATTAAAGATAAGAATAATATTACGTTAATAACTGATAATAATACTCATAAACCATCTTTATCTGATATGCTTAAGAACCCAATAATTATTAACGTTGATAACTTTGATAACATAAATGAAAAGGCTATTAAAAAATACATATTAAATGAATTAGAACATTTCTTTTTAGAATTAGGTTATGGTTTTACCTTTTTAGCAAGTGAATACAAAATAAAAGTCGGTAGTAATAACTACTTTATAGATCTTCTTTTATATAACATTAAACTTAATTGCTACATAGTAATAGAATTAAAACGAGGAAAATTTTTACCTAAAGATATTGGTCAAATTGAAGTTTACATGAATTACATAGATGAATGTGTTAAAGAAAATTTTAATAACAAAACCGAAGGAATAATTATATGCAAAGAAAATAATAAATTAATATGTAAATATGTATCTAATAAAAATATTAGTATTATTAATTACTTACTAAAAGAAAAAGAAACCATTTCATAGGTTTCTTTAGTACCATAATCTTGATACATCAACGTTAGCAGATAAAGGTTGTGGATATGGCATTTCCATCTTTACAATGGTTGGAAGTTTAAAGGCTGAGCCAAACGCAATACATGTTCCGGGTTGTAAGGCCTTCATTTTTTCAACTATTTCATCAGTTATATTTGGAACCATTTGCTTTATAAATGAAACATCATGTGGGTGTTGCATCTTAAAGATCAGAAAGTTTGAACACTGCGATAATGCAGTTTCGGATAACTCCGAAGGTCTTTGGGAAATAAGACCTAAAATAACGCCATATTTTCTTCCTTCTTTAGCTATTCTATCAAATATGTTATAGCCCAAAATCTTTATATCTTGGTCTTCTTGCACATACCTATGTGCCTCTTCTAATATTAAATGTACTGGGAAAGAACCTCTTTGACGCAATTTAGACGTAAAATCAAACAATAACTTTGAATATATCTTACAAATTGTCTTTGCAAGTCTATCATCCAAATAACTTATGTTAATGTTTATTATTTGTGCCCTAGTTCCAGTATTTGTAGTTATTAAACTTTTTATATAATTAGTTTTATCAATGTATCTATCATACCTAAAATATTCGGCATACTCGCCTTTTATAATTGAATCTAATCTTACCTTTAATACGTTTGCCTTGTCATATATTTTATCGCTTTTTAAAATACCTTCAGAAATAAGTGCAAAATCGAATGCTTCTTTTAAATTCTCCAAAGTAAAAGGAATTGTACCATCTGGTAATTCTAGTTTTAAATCATCCCTTATGAATTTTTTTATAAATTCAGAAACAAGCTGTATTTCCCCTATTTTACCTTCTTTATCAATTATTAAACACTGTCTTAAACTCCTTGTATAACCTGGTTGAACAATTGGGGTTTCAAGGTTTAAATCAGGAGTATTATAAGAAGTTAAAATAGCAAAAATCTGATCATGTATTTGTGATGCAGCACCACCACTATACAAAACCTCCAAAATAGCTTTCGCTATTATATCATTTTTATACACTCTAGTATCCGTTTCTTCCCCGGAAAAAACAGTAACTAATCTTAAAGCTTTTTCAATTATAGGAAGCTGTGAAGGATCATCAACATCTAATAAAAGAGCAAAATCATCAATGTCCAAAAGCCATAAAGGAATTCTTATAAGGTTGTTCATATCAGTTCTTACGTTAGTAGAATATCTCTTGAAAAATATTTGACTGTTAGAAATTGATAAAGCATTTTCGTACTCTCCATACGCATCAAATATAAATATGCAAGCATTTCTTGGTACCTGTCCTCCATTAAAAAATACATTTTGTAAAAGACGGGCAACCCCACAAGACTTTCCAGAACCTGTATTTCCAAAAATAGCAAAATGATTACTAAAAAAAGTATTAGTAGATACGTATGCTGGCGTATTATTATAAAGAGGCATATTTCCTAACAACACCTTTTTTAAAACGTTATTCCTATCATCAACAACAATTAATTTCATTTCTTCTTCGGTTGCAATAAAACATACGTTACCAATGGTAGGCTTTGTAATAACTCCTGGAACAAAACGATTACCTTGAATCTCACCTATTAGTTTTACGTTTGCAAACTCACTGTTTAAATCCGTAACAAGACCAACCATTTGTGAACCTAAAGCATTTCTAAAAATAACATGATGATCAATTAAATTATTTTCAAATGGTAAGTTAGTAGTTATACCAACGGTTATTAAATCTACTCCTATATTTTTTACTCTTCCAATTTCATTTGGTAAAGTTTCAATCGCTTTAGTTTCCTTATTTTCATTTTTTGAATCATCAGGTTGAACTTCATTATAGTTATTTATATTAGTCTGTTCTTGTGCTTGATCATTTTCACTTAATTGTTCTTGATTAGTTAAATCATTATCTTGCATTTTACTTTCATCTTCGCTAAAAACTTCAGTTTCTTCTAATTCATTTAAGCTTTCGAAATCATTATTTTCCATATTTTATTCGCCCCTTCTATCTACTTTAAATATATTATATCATTTGTTTTATAAAAATAAAATATTTATTTATGTAACATTGACATTTAATTTTAAGATAGGTAATATAATAACTGAAAAGGAGGGTTTACTATGGCATATATTGAATTTAAAAACGTTTGTAAAGAATATGAGACTGGAATAATTAAGCAAAAAGCATTAAAAAAGATTAATTTTGAAATACAAGACGGTGAATTTGTCATAATAACAGGCCCCTCTGGTGCGGGAAAAACAACTATTTTTAACATTTTAAGTGGTATAGATATTCCAACTAGTGGTAATGTTTTAATAGATGGTGTTAAAATAAACGACTTAAAAGGACGAAATTTACTAAAATATAAAAGAGAAAATATTGGATTAGTTTTTGAAAAAGATAACTTAATTGAAAACTTAACCGCTAAAGAAAACATAGAATTATCATTTAATAATTCTAAGCAAGACCTAACATGGATATTAAAAAAATTTAACCTTACTAACAAAAAGGATAATTTTGCTTCTCAACTATCAATAAAAGAAAATCAAAAAATTGCTATTGCAAGAGCATTTTTTAAAAATCCTAAATTTATTTTATGTGATGAACCAACTGGTAAACTTAATTCTAAAGATGGTAAACAAATATTAAAATTATTAAAGGAAATTTCTAATAAAGAAAACAAAACAGTTATAATAACGACTTATAATGATAATATATCTCCTATAGCAAACAAAGTTATAAAAATAAAAGATGGCTATTTAGAAAGTGTAAAAATTAATAAAAAACCGCTTGATGTAGGTGATTTAAAGTGGTAAGAAAAATAAATATATTAAAAGATTCGTTAAGACAAATACGCTTTAATAAAAAAAATTTTATTTTTTTAACTTTAATTATAAGCCTTATAACTGGTATTTATCTAAGCCTTAATATAGCTTATTGTAGTTTAACAAAAAGTGCTAAAACTTATTATGATAAAAATAATATAATGGACATTTTAATATCATCTTCTACAGGCTTTACAAAAGATGACTATAATTTAATAAAAGAAGTTCCTAACACTAATGGTGTTATGATGTCAAAATCAATAAATACAAAAACAACCATTAATAATAAAGATTTTAATGTTAAAATAGTTAGTATTAGTAACAATAGAAATAAAAATGATAGTAATTATATAAATAGACTTATTTTAACTAGCGGTAAATACCCTACAACTATTAATGAAGGTTTAGTAGAAGAAATATTTTTAAGAAAAAATAAACTTAAATTGGGAGATTTAATTACTTTAAAATTAGAAAATGAGCTAAAAGCAAAAAAAATAAAAATCGTAGGAACTGTAAAAAGTTTTGGTTATTCTTCAAGTACAATGAATTTTACTTTAGAAAAAGAAGATGAACCTAAAAATTTTATATATCTTGAAGAAATAAACTTTAATACTAAAGATTATAACGAAGTTTATATAACTTTAAATAAAAACGAAGAATTAAACCCCTACTCTAAAAAATATAAAAAATTATTAGAAGAATATAAAAAAAATATTATATACTCCTTATCTAATACTTTATATGAAAGAAATGATAATAAAAAAAGACTAATTCAAAATCAAATAGATTCGTTACAAGAAAAATTAAATAGTTATTATAATTTAGATTTACCAACTGAATCTTTAAATGAATCAATAAAACAAACAAGTAAAGAATTAGAAAATGAAAAAAATAAATTATTTAACTTAAAAGAACCAGAAATTATAGTAACAAAAAATGTTGAAACTAAAAATTTTTATGACATTAAACTAGTATCACAAAATATAAAAAAACTAGCAGCATTTTCACCCTTAATTTTATTACCTATTTTATGTTTGTTATATCTTAATTTTATAGCAAGTATAGTTCAAGAAGAAAAAAGTCAAATAAACGTTAAAAAAGCAATTGGTTTTAGTTTTATAGAAACATCATTTAAATATTTATTATATGTTCTTTTATCATCTTTTATAGGAGTTCTAATAGGAGGATTAGTACTTAATAAAATAATTTTTAAAATAATAATTTTATGGTTTAGGTTATTTTTTGATATTCCGTTTTTATGTTTTAAAACTAAGATAAGTAGTATTATACTATGTGCTTTTATAACTTTCTTATCTTCACTTATAACCTGCGGATTATATTTATTTTTACAAGATAAAAAAACGAAACAAGTAAATAAAAATTTAACGAGTAAAAAAGTGCAGTTACGAAAAAAACTTAGTTTATCTTCTAAAATGATATTAAATAGTATTTTTAAATTCAAAACAAGATTAATATTAGAAATTAGTTTAATTGCATTTATAACCACCCTACTTTTTTCTTCTTTTGGAATTAAAGATTCTATAAATAATGTAATTAAAAAGCAACATAATAAAATTTTTAATTATGATCTTTTATTACTAACTAATAATAAAGAACTAAGTAATATTGAAAATAATTTATTGCTAAACAAAAATATAAAAGATATTTTAATAATGAAAGAAAAAAACGTAACCTTAAATGGTATTGATGAACCTATATATTTGATAATACCTAAAGATAATAAGAAATTAAGTAATTTTGTTATTTTAAAAAATGCAGCTAATAAAAAGAAACTAAAATTAAATAATAAAGGTATAATAATTTCTAAAAAACTTTCAAAAAAATTAAATAAGAAAGAAAATGATACCTTAAAACTAATTTTTTCTGAAAATTTAAAAAAAGAAATAAAAATAACTGGAGTAACTAGTAATTATACAGGAAATTACATATACATCTCAGATAATTTATATAAAAATATAATTAATAATAATGATTCATCTTTAAGCTTTGTTTTATTAAAGCTTAAAGATAATAAAAAAATAAAATCAACTGAATTAGAATTATCAGAAATAGATAAAATAACCTCTGTTAAAACAAAAAAACAAATAATTATAGATAAGCAAGATAAACTTTCAACAATAAACTTTTATAATAATTCTTTAATAGTAATAATGTTTGTTTTAACCTTTATAATTTTATATGAAATTACAAGGTATAATGGTATTAAAAAGAAAATAGAATTAAATTTTCTAAATAAACTTGATCTAAGTGACAAAAAAATAATTAGTTACGTTTGTAAAGAAAATTTAATAATTACGCTTATAGGCAGCTTTATTGGGATTATTATAGGAAGTTTAATAACGACTTTTATAGTCAAAAACTTAGATATTACAACTTTTGTCTTTGATAGTAAATTTAACATAATAAGCTATTTATATTGTTTGTTATATATTATTTTAGTACAAATTATAATATCAATTTTTGTTTATATAAAATTTAATAAAAATAAAGTGTAAACAAATGTTAAAAAAAATATAACAAATATCAATGTTGCAATTAAAGCATTGATATTTTTTATTCTTAATGTATAATTATATAGATTTATAATAAGGAGGTTATTATGCACGAATGGGAAAACTTTAAAGGTTATACGTGGAAAGAAAAAATAAATGTTAAACAATTCATTCTAGATAATTATACAGAATACACTGGTGATGAAAGTTTTTTAAAACCCATAACTAATAAAACTAAAAGATTAAACGATAAATACCTTAAAATGTCAAAAATTGAAATAAAAAAAGGCATTTATGACGTTGATACTAAAACGGTTTCAGGAATTGACTCTTATAAACCTGGTTATTTAATAAAAAATGATGAAGTAATCGTTGGTTTTCAAACCGATGAGCCTTTAAAAAGAATCGTTAACCCGTTTGGTGGAATGAGAATGGTTAAAAAAGCTCTAGAAGCGTATGGTTATAAATTAGACCCAGAAGTTGAACAAGAATTTAAATATAGAAAAACCCATAATGATGGTGTGTTTTCTGCATATACTAAAGACATAAGAAAAGCAAGACACGCTGGTTTAATAACTGGTCTTCCCGATTCCTATGGTAGAGGAAGAATAATTGGTGATTATAGAAGGATTTCCTTGTATGGTATAGATAGACTCATCGAAGAAAAGAAAAATGATTTACTTAACCTTGAAAAAGAAGAATTAACAGAAAGTAAAATAAGATTAAGAGAAGAAGTATCAGAACAAATAATAGCTTTACAAGAGATAAAATCAATGGCCTTAAAATATGGATTTGATATCTCAAGACCAGCTCGTAATGCTAAAGAGGCAACCCAGTGGTTATATTTTGGTTACTTAGCGGCCATAAAAGAAAACAATGGCGCTGCTATGAGTTTGGGTAGAACCTCTACCTTCTTAGATATATATTTTGAAAGAGATTTAAAAAATGGTACTTTAACAGAACAAGAAGCTCAAGAAATAATTGATCAGTTTATAATGAAACTTAGAATGGCAAGACATCTAAGAACACCTGAGTATAACGAATTATTTGCGGGAGATCCAACTTGGGTAACCGAATCAATTGGCGGAATGACGGAAGATGGAAAATCTTTAGTAACTAAAACTTCGTTTCGTTACTTACATACGTTGTATAATTTAGGATCTTCTCCTGAGCCTAACCTTACCATTTTATGGAGTAATAATTTACCAGAAAACTTTAAACGATATTGTTCTAAAGTATCAATTGATACCGATGCCATTCAGTATGAATCAGATGATTTAATGCGTCCAATTCATGGCTCGGATTACGCTATTGCTTGCTGTGTATCAGCCATGACGGTTGGAAAACAAATGCAGTTTTTTGGAGCAAGATGTAACTTGGCTAAAGCCCTACTTTACAGTATAAATGGAGGCTATGACGAAATAGATAAGGATTTAGTAATTCCAGAATTAGATAAGATAAAAGACGAATACTTAGATTATAAAACGGTTAAAAAAGCTTATTCAAAAGTGCTTGATAAGGTAGCTAAAACGTACGTAGATGCAATGAACATAATTCACTACATGCATGATAAATACGCATATGAAAAAGGACAAATGGCATTACATGATACAAAAGTTGATAGGTTAATGGCTTTTGGAGTTGCGGGTTTTTCGGTTGTCGTCGATTCTTTATCAGCAATTAAATACGCTAAGGTAAAACCAATTAGAGATGAAAATGGTATTGCAATAGATTTTAAAATCGAAGGAGAATTTCCTAAATATGGAAATGATGATGATAGGGTTGATATGATAGGAAAAGAATTACTTGAAGAATTTTATCAAGATCTACGAAAACATAAATTATATAAAGGAGCTAAACATACGTTATCAGTTCTTACCATTACATCTAACGTTGTGTACGGTAAAAAAACGGGTTCTACCCCAGATGGAAGAAAAATGGGTTGCGCTTTTGCTCCCGGAGCTAATCCAATGCATGGAAGGGATTCTAGCGGAGCCTTAGCATCTCTTAATTCAGTCGCTAAAATGCCATACACAAATTGCTGTGAAGATGGGATTTCAAATACGTTCTCAATAGTTCCTAGCGCGCTTGGAAACTCTAAAGAAGAACAAATAGAAAACTTAGTAAGCATACTTGATGGATATTTTAAAAAAGGTGCTCACCATCTAAACGTTAACGTACTTAACCGAGAAATGTTAATTGACGCAATGAATAATCCTGGTAAATACCCTACCCTTACAATTAGGGTATCTGGGTACGCGGTTTTATTTGATAAGTTATCTAAAGAGCATCAACAAGAAGTAATTAATAGAACGTTTCATGAAAAATTGGGATGTTAAAAAACATAGAAAAATCTATGTTTTTTTTATCAATAAATATTCCCTTTTTATTATATTATTATTACTTACTTATTCCATAACAAACGAATTATTCTTTTTTTATATAATATTTCTTTATTTGTTCTGATTTTTTTCTTTATAGTTAATGTAATTTAGGTAGTTATTATATAAGCTATTTTTAAAAAATTTGTTTGATATTGTAATTATTTAATATATAATAAAAATGGTGATTTAAATGATAGGAAAAGTAAATAGTATTGAAACAATGGGACTAGTTGATGGACCAGGAGTTAGATTTGTCGTATTCATGCAGGGTTGCCCATTAAGATGTAAGTACTGTCATAATCCTGAGACTTGGGAAATTAATGGTAAGGCAGATGAATACTCTCCAAAACAGCTAGTTAAAAAAATACTAAATTATAAACCATACTTTAAAAATAATGGTGGAGTTACCTTTTCTGGTGGAGAACCACTAATGCAAAAAGAGTTTTTACTTGAATGTTTAAAGCTATGTAAAAAAGAAAATATTCATACTTGTTTAGATACCGCAGGAAGTATTTTAGATTGCAAGGAAATATTAAAATATACTGATCTTGTAATTTTCGATATAAAAGCAACAAATAAAAATAATTATAAATTTATGACTGGTGGTAACATAGATACTTCTCTTAAATTTTTAAAACTTTGTCAAGAAATGAATAAAAGGCTTTGGATAAGAGCTGTTATAATACCAGGTATAAATGATACTAAACATTATATAAAAGAACTTATAGATTTTATCAAGCCACTTAAAAACATAGAAAAAGTAGAACTACTACCATACCATAATATGGCAATTAGTAAATATGAGGATTTAAAAATTAATTACCCACTTAAAAAAACACCAAACATGGATAAAGATAAATGTAAAAATTTAGAAAACATGCTAAAAGAAGGTTTAAAAAATTAAACCTTCTTTTAAATATTCAACTAAGTTAATTAAATTTAACGCATTAGATCCTTTAATTAATAAAACACTATTACTACTAATTCTTGATTTAACGTAACTTCTAGCCTTTAACTCATTTTTAAAATGCCTAATAAATTTTCTTTTTACTCCGTTTTTTTTAGCTTCTTTATTAATGTACTTAGAGTACTTTCCTATGGTTATTAATTCGTCTACTATATCACAAGTTATAATTTTACCTATTTTCTTATGAATAAACTTAGTTTCTTTTCCTAGTTCTAAAACATCTGCTAAAACAACTATTTTTTTACCTTTAAAATTTTTCATAAAACCTAGTGCTAATTTTATTGAATCATAACTAGCATTATAAGTATCATCAATTATCGTTACGTTATTATTTAATTTTATAACCTCAAGCCTATGCTTTTCTCTAACGCTATTATTTATACCATCTTTTATCATAGCTCTTGATACACCAAGTAACTTACCTACTACGTAGGCAGATAAAGCGTTATAAATTAAAGTTTCATTACCATTTACTAAGAATCCGTCTACGTCATCAATTGAAAAACTAGTATTTATTCCTTCTTTTATGTTATAAGGCATTACGTTACTTTTATTTTTTATTCCAAAAGTTAATACCTGTATTCCTTCTTTTATGTCTTCATCTACCATTTTGAGCATATCATTATCATTATTTATAATAAGTGTACCAGAATCCATACCATCTATTATTTCTAATTTAGCTTTTAAAATATTTTCTCTAGAACCTAAATTACCTATGTGTGAATCATAAACATTAGTAATAACCGAAATATCAGGTTTAGCAATCATTGATAGTTTATGCATTTCACCTTTTTTACTCATTCCCATCTCTAAAACCATGACGTCTTCATCTTTTAACCTTAAAATGGTAAGGGGAAGTCCTATTTGACTATTTTCGTTGCCAATCGTTTTTAGTACTTTATAGTTTTTTTCAAGTACGCTAAAAATCATTTCTTTAGTACTTGTTTTTCCAACACTTCCTGTTACTCCTACTACAATACCTTTAAATAATTTTCTTTTATAAGTTGCTAAAGATTGTAGTGAACTAATTACATCATCAGTTATTAAAACGGTTTTATCACTATAATCTTTTAAATCTAAATCTAAAATTTTTGATATAACACATACTTTTGCTCCGTTATCAAACGCCTGTTTATAAAATAATGATCCGTCTTTTTTTTCACCTTTTATACCAAAGAACGTGCCATTTTTTGTTTTTATTCTGCTATCTATAACGCACTGTTTAATTACTTCATCCTCATTTCCAATTAATAATTTACAATCACAGTATTTTACTAAATCTTTAGCGGTTATATTTATCATTTATATCACCTATTTTACAATATGAAAATAAAAAAAATAAATGATAAATTACTTACCATCCATTATGTTTTTACTAATTTTTATATCTTTTAAATCACATGCTATTTTATAAGTTACATCATAAACATGTCTTTCTAATTCATTTATATTAACCGCTAATGTAAATATAGTAGCACCCATTTTATTTAATTTATCTCTTACTATATCATCCATAAAACAGCCATCAAAAATTATTACTATAACCCTTTTATTTGTCTTTAAAAGCTTAGATGTTTGTTTTATTAATTTATTTGCTATTTCTTTATACCGTATAATTTGTTTATCTTTATCATAATAATACCTATCATTATATTTTTCTTCATCATTTGAATTATAATTTCTTATGTTATCTATTATTTGAGAAGTAGCTTTAACCTCGCATAAATTAAGCTTGCCATTATGGTCAGTAAACGCTATGTCTGCCCTAGTAACAAGGGTATTATTATCACGCACTTCGTATTCATTTTTAACATCATAACCTAGTTCTTTATAATAACAGCTAACAAGGTAATTGCCATAAACACCAAGTAACATCTTAGAAATTGTATTAACGTTTTTTAATAACTCTTCATATTTTTCTACACAAAATATTTTTTCATAAAATAAACTTAATAAATCAGTATCCATCTTACTTGCAAGGTTAATTATTTCTTCGTTAATACCATTTTCATTTAATTTTTTCAATATGAATCCATAAATTTCTTCATCAAAGTACCTTTTAGTCATATTATTACCTCTTAACTACATTTTATCATATTAAAACACGTAAATCTTGTCTTTTATTATTACTTGTCATTAATTTACAAAGTAATTATTTACGAAAACATAAATAATAAACTCTTCATAATATGCTAATTTATATGATATAATATTATGCATACGAGGTGATTTTTTTATGGCTGAAAGTTTAGTACAAACTTTTTTAGGAATATTTGATGGATTAAAGGATATTTCCTATGGAAAAGAATTAATCGTTTTTATTATTTCTTTAATGCCAATATTAGAGTTAAGAGGAGGTCTTATAGCAGCCGCGCTACTTGGATTAAAAGTTATTCCAGCATTTATAATATGCCTAATTGGTAACTTGCTTCCCCTACCTTTTATACTTTGGTTTATTACACCTATTTTTAACAAGCTTAAAAAAACAAAACATTTAAATAAATTCGTAACAAAATTAGAAAATAAAGCTCTATCAAAAAAGGATAAAATAGAAAAAGCGGAATTTTGGGGGTTATTGTTATTTGTAGGAATACCCCTTCCTGGAACTGGTGGTTGGACGGGATGCTTAATTGCTTCTTTAATAAATATGGATAAGAAAAAAGCATTAACTGCCGCAACTTGCGGAGTTGTTTTGGCTAGTATAATAGTTGGAACATTATCTTTTGGACTTTTAAGAGGAATTGTTGGATAAGGAAGTGTTAATATGAATGAAAAACAAGTAAAAGAAATAACTAAAAGAGATATAGATTTTGCAAAATGGTACACTGATGTTGTTAAAAAAGCTGATTTGGTAGATTATTCTTCTGTTAAAGGAAGTATGATTATAAGACCTTATGGTTATGCAATTTGGGAAAATATGCAACGTATATTAGATAAAAAATTCAAAGAAACAGGACATGAAAACTTACAAATGCCAATGTTTATACCTGAAAGTTTACTTCAAGTTGAAAAAGATCATGTAAAAGGTTTTGCACCAGAAGTTGCTTGGGTAACTTATGGAGGAGTTAATAAATTAGAAGAAAGAATGTGTGTAAGACCAACATCAGAAACTCTTTTTTGTGATCACTTTAAAAAAATTATAAGTTCTTATAAAGATTTACCATTACTTTATAATCAGTGGTGTACAATTGTAAGATGGGAAAAAACAACAAGACCATTTTTAAGAAGTCGTGAAATACTATGGCAAGAAGGTCACACTATGCATCAAAGTGAGGAAGATGCCTTAAATGAAACACTTAGAATGCTTAAAATATATGAAGATTTTCAAAAGAACATATTAGCAATACCAGTATTTACAGGTAAAAAAACGGACAAAGAAAAATTTGCAGGTGCAAAAGCTACATATGCAATTGAAGCAATGATGTATGATGGTATTGCTCTTCAAAACGCAACATCACATTACTTTGGTCAAAATTTTTCTAAAGTATTTAATATTAAATTTTTAAATAAAGATAATAAATTAGAAAATCCATACCAAACTTCCTGGGGATGTACAACAAGAATGATAGGAGCTCTAGTTATGGTACACTCCGATGATAGAGGATTAGTATTACCTCCTAGAATTGCTCCTGTTAAAGTAGTAATTATTCCAATCGGAAATGATGAGGCAGTAAATAAAGCAATAAATGAAATAACACAAGATTTAAAAGATTCTAACGTAACGTATAAGATAGATAATTCTGATAAAACCCCTGGATTTAAATTTGCACAGGCAGAGGTTAAAGGTTACCCTATTAGAATAGAAGTTGGTAAAAGGGATTTAGAAAATGGATGCGTAACGATAGTAAGACGAGATACTTTAGAAAAGATAAAAGTTTTAATTAGTGATGCCATTATAAAAGTAAACGAACTTTTAATAAATATACAAAATGATATGTATGAAAAAGCATTAAAAAGAAGGAATAGCATGATATATTATCCTGATACATATGAACAAATGAAAGATATAGCTAAAAATAAGCCTGGTTTTATCTATACAAATTGGTGTGGTAATGAAGAATGTGAAAATAAAATAAAAGATGAACTAGGTCTAAAATCTAGATGTATTCCGTTTGAAAATAATGAGCCAACTGGTAACAAAAAATGTATATGCTGCAAGAAGGATGCCAAAACAAAAATATATTGGGCTAAACAATATTAAGATTTATATAAGAAGTATAAATCTTTTTATTTTTCATAAAATATTATGGGTGATAATATGTTAACTAAAGATTATGAAATTGCTTATATAAGTTCTTTTACTAAGGTGTTTAAAGTCTTAAATGAAAATTGTGAATTATATGTAAAACCTGGTGAGTGTCAAAATTATGAAATTGAAGTAAGAAAAATAAATAATGAAAAAATTAAAAATTACTTAAGTATATGTTTTCAAAAACAAAATGGTTCTATTACAATTATTGCTGATAAAAAAATAGATAATGATTTACTAGATGAATTGGTAAAATACGTGTCTTTAGCTTTAAACGAAAATCCAATTGCTAGTTATAATTTTAAGGATTTAAAAGATTATATAGTATATCATTTTGAATACGTAAAAGAAAATAAAATAATTGATAATAAAAAATTAATTGAAGATATGTATAAAAACGATGAAATAGAAAACCTAAATTATAATTTATCAATTAATTCCTTAACTATTTAACATAAAAGCTTACGAGTTAAACCGTAAGCTTTTTAAATTATTTATAGTATTTTGCTTTATATTCATCAGATAATTCTTTAAATCTATTATAGTGAACTACTTCTCTTTGTCTAAGCCATAAAAGTGGTCCTGTAATTGATGGATCATCTGATAAATCAATTAAGTGTTCATAAACAGCTCTTGCCTTTTGTTCTGCTGCTAAATCTTCTTCTAAGTCTGCAACAGGATCTCCAGTTGTAGAAAAATAAGTAGACGTCCAAGGAACTCCATTAGAATCAGTTGGGAATAACGCTAAGCCATGCTCAGTATAATTTCCTTCTAATCCAGCAGCTTTTAATTCTTCTATAGTTGCTCCCTTCATCATTTGATAAACCATCGTACAAATCATTTCAACATGAGCAAGTTCCTCAGTTCCAATATCATTTAAAAGAGCTTTTCCTTTTGCATCGGGCATTGTATATCTTTGATTTAAGTATCTAAGTGCTGCAGAAAGTTCACTTTGAGCACCACCATATTGACTTATAACAGCTTTAGCCATTTTTAAATTCTTTCTTTTTATATTAATTGGGTATTGTAATTTTTTAGAATATTTCCACATAATTTAACCCCCCTATTCATTCCATGGCCAAGGTTCTTTTATCCATGCCCAAGGAGTCATATTTAACCCCTCGTTATCAGATAAATCAATTGGTCCATACTTTCTTTCATATTCATCGTTAAGCATCTTCTCTTGCTTATTATACTCATTATATAATCGTATTGCATTAGCATCATTTGGATGAGTATCTAAATATAAGTTAATATCATGAGCTGCAAAAGCCAACTCTTGCACTTTATAAAGAGCATTTTCTTTTTCTCCATTTATAACCGGTCTTAAATACGTCATGTTTTTATATGGAAGATATGTCCCAGCTTCCATGTTACCTCTTAAAAAGCCTTCTTCTGGATTTACGAATTTATTTTGATTAATCATATTATAACCATTGTTATTTTTAGGAATTGTTGAAACGTTATCTTGCATATTCATTTGGGGAATATTAACGGAATTTGGCATTACCGCTGGCATCATATAAGTTCTCATAAAAACATCATCTAAGCCATAACTTGAATAATTTTGCATTATTTTCTTACCTCCTAGCCTATTATATACAACTAAGGCAATAATGTATGGGTTATAAACTAAAAAGAAGACTTAAACGCCTTCTTTTTCTTCATATTCATCATATATATTTCCAAGTATTTCTTCAACCGCATCTTCTAAAGTTACAAGCCCTATAAATTCATTTTCTTTTACTACTATAGCCATTTGTATATGTTCTTTTTGCATAGTTGCAAATACATCATCTATTTTTTCATTAAACTCAAATTTTCTAGCTTTAAATAAAAGTTTTTTTAAGTTAAAATCATCGTTATTCTTTTTATACATAATATAATCTTTTACATTAAATATACCTATTATATTATTTGTATTACCTTCATATACAGGATATCTAGTAAACTTAGTTTTTTTTAACTTTCTAAGTAACGAACTAAAACTAACATTAACATTTATTAATTCACAATCTTTTTTAGGAGTCATTACTTTATCAACTGTTGTATCATTAAATTTAAATATGTTAAAAATGTATTCCTGTTCTTTTTTTTCAATTATTCCATCTCTAGTACCAGTAAGTATTATTCTTTTAATATCTTCCTCAGTAAAATCATTTTCTTTAGGTTTAATATTTAATATTTTACATATCAAATCAGTTGAAAAAGCTAAAAGTTTTATTAATGGAAAAAATATTATTTGCATTATATTTATTAAATTAACTGATAATGAGGCCACTTTAAAAGGATTTGAAAGAGCAATTTTCTTAGGAACAAGTTCCCCAAACACAAGCGTAAAATAAGATAAAATAATTGTTATAATTATAACTAAAAATAAATTAGTAAAATTATAATTTAATATAATAAAACCACTTTCTATTATTTTATCCGCAAAAGTTGAAGCTGCAAAAGCACTTGATAAAAAACCTGCTAAAGTAATACCAACTTGAATAGTAGATAAAAAATTACTAGGATTTTCTATAATTTTTCTTATTTTTTTTGCATTTTTCTTTCTTCTTCTTACCATTTTATCAAGTTCTAACTTTTCTATCGATAAAAAAGCAAGTTCACTAGCTGATAAAATACCATTAATAAATATTAAAATAACCAATAATATAAAACTAATTATTATCATAATTTTATTTACTCCTTATTTTATATTTTAGCATATTTATTAGAATAATAAAATATTGCTTTTCATATAATAGTTACTACTCAGACCTAAATAACAGAAAATAAATAATCTCTGTTATTTTTTCATACCAAAATTAGGCAAATAATCCT
>CANQBL010000004.1 GCA_947589105.1 uncultured Bacilli bacterium
GGAGCCAACGGCGCGGTCCTCTGCAGGCGGGGTAGGGTGACTGATTACGCGGCGTAGATGCGGTCAAGCTGGCGGTCATCATCTTTGCCAAAGTCATCACGGCTCAATCGTTCATACAGAGCAGTGATTTTCTCGTTTTTTCTCATAACTTGCGCTCCTTTCTTCGATTTTAGGTTGTGTGTTCTAAGAGACTTCCCAACCGCTTGATTAAGAAGTCTTTTAGAGCATACAACACCATAAACTATAAAAATTTTTCTAAATAAGCCATTATCTACAACTTCGTAAGATTGAATAATTAAATCATCTTTTCTATATCCATAAGTAGAATCATTCTCAAAATATTCAAAATCACTCATATAATTATTTATTTCTTTTCTCAATTTTTTTTCTGATTTTAAAGAATAAAAAGTTGCAATCGTCATACCACTTTCATCTTTGAAATAAGAATATTTTGGAATAAATATTTCTTGTTTGTTAACACCTATATAGGTAGTTTTAAAAAATGTTTTGTTTGCAAATAATATCACAAGAGAACAAGAGATTATAATTATTACGATTTGAAATATTGATATTAAAATTATTTGCCATTTTTTCATATGATCAAATCTACAATACAAATTACTATCAATCTTATTTGTATTTTTAAAAACTTCATTTTTTAAAAATACAAAATATAATATAAACCAAATTAAATCAGTTATCGCTGAAAATAATTTTGTATGATTTACAAAAACATTATGAAATAATAATAATGTTTCTCCTAAAATAAATATGCTAGGTAAAACACATAAAATTTTGCTCCAAGTATTATTTTTTCTACCACTCCACAATATTGAACCTAAAATACCACATATTAAAGCAGGAGGTATGCTATATAAAAGCCAACCACTTATACTGTGCATTGATAAATCTATAAGCGAATTATAAGGAGTGTAAAAATTCCAATAGGCACGAAAAGATTTATATATTGTTGTAATTAAAAACATAATAAAAATATAAATAGTAGAATTTATAGTAGCACTTTTTCTTTTCTCACTTAATAATACAATTAGTGAAGTGCTAAACATCCAAAATCCAAATGTTTCTGAACTCCAATAAGAAAAAGCCCATAAATCATTATTAGGAAATTCACAAAAAAATACTACTGATAACCCTGCTATTATACTTAATAAAAATATCAATAAATATGATTTAATATTATCTTTAAATACAACATTCATATTTTGCCTTTCTTTCTACTACAAATTACTATTTGTTTCATTAAACATTATATCACAAAGTTAGTAAGTTTGATATACCATTAAAAAACATCTCATAGATTGAGATGTTAAAGAAAGTGAGTTTTTGGGTACTGCTAATTTACTACTAATACTACTTTATAATTTACTACTTATTACTAACAACATTATATATTGTTGCTAAATCTAAAATTATCCAAAGAATGACTTTTTTTATTTCGTCTTCTTTTATTATGTTATGAATACAATATTTTTTAATATTATCAATACTTATAGGTAATTCCAATTTTCTATCGTTTCTATTTAAAACTTTTGCAATTAGATCATAAGCGACTTCGTCAGCTTCTTCTTCGATAACTTGGTATCTATCTTTGATTTCTTTTTCATCATTACTAATAAAATAGTTATAATCAAAGAATTCTAAAACATCATCGGTAACACGATCCAATTTTTTAATTTCCTCATAATCAAATTTTTCTAATTTGGTTAAATATTCATTTATCAGAATTTCATAAGTATTGTTTTGTTCAACTTCTGGAAGTTGATCTATACTGCTAAACATATTAAATAAATTATAATGGTATTCAATGTTCATAATCTTTTTGATTTCGGTATCAAAATTGTTTGAAATAGTTTTTACATTTTCACGAAGATTTGAATCTTGTACTTTCATATATAGCTTCCTTTCTATTTTTGTAAAAACTCACTTTCTAGCACTTTCATTTTTCGCCATTTTTCACTTTAAGTTTATTCTACAATAGAACTTAACTTACTACATAGTGGATATGGTTGGAATCCATAAAACTTATTACAATAATAGTAAGTTTTATGAAAGGGTGTGATGACAATTCAAATCACAAGTAATGCTCGACGTATTTTAGCTAACAATATTGTTTACTTTCGATTACAGAATGGTTGGTCCCAAGAAGATTTTGCAGATAAACTTGGAACTACACCTATATATGTATCCAATCTTGAAAATGCTAAAAGAAACACAAGAATTGATTATGTCGATCACATAGCCAACGTACTAGGTGTTGATATAATGCAACTATTCGTAAAACGTGATCCAGTAGAAAATAAACGAATTCCTAGACGATAGAATACTCTCTGTATTCTTTTTTTTATGTGCCAAATTTATTATAACATCATTTAATATCATTTTGACAAGTATTTTGCGTGGATATGTGGCTATTTACATTTTTAATTGATGAGATAATTATTTCGAGGTGGAATAATGGCTTTACGCGAATTTGAAGAATTGCAAGAGTTAGTATCATCAGTAGATAAAAAAGCTATGTATATAACTATTTGCAAAAACATTAAGAAGTTTCGTGTTGAAAGATATGAGGAATTTAAAAAGCAAAATTCCCATACTACTATTAACCCATATTCAACGGAAAATATATCTGCTTTATTAGATTATAATCATAATCATTATAAAAGATTTGAAAGTGAATCTGATACAACAAAGCAAATACCACTTGATAAGTTATTGAAGTTATCAATTATATTAAACAAAAAAGTTGATGATTTCTTAAAATAATTTTTCTATACGAAACGAGAAAAGAGTACACTCTCTTTTTATTTTATTAAATTTTTAATAATAAAATTACTAATAAAAAATTAAGTACCCTTTTCAATAGACCATTATCCATTAAAGTATCTTTTTTAAAAATGCTAGTGTTTACAAGTGTTTAACAAGATTTAATCAGACATTTTAAGCGTTATTTTTAAGACATTTCTTCCTAATTGACTATAAACAATGGCATGATATAATATAGTAAAATACGAAATAAATGTATCCAATGGACGTTACCGATCGGTAGCGTTTTTTCGTATTTTTTCATTATTTTAAGTGTTTTTTTACTTGAAACGCTTGATTTTTGGGAATTTTTGGTATATTATAAACAGCAAAATTTAGTTATATGTTGTTTATAATGTTAAGGAAGTAGTACGTATCCTTTATGTTAAGGCAAATTACGACCTTAACGGACGACGACTACTTCCTTTTTTAGGGGGTATCGTATGAGTCTATATCTTAACTTTATGAATTGGATTGTAGTATTGTTGAGAAGAAAACAAACAATGGCTTTTTACCCCCAAAAAGCAAGTAAACAAAAAGAAAGCACTTATCTTGATGAAAGGACGTTATTCGCTCTAAACAATTTTATTGTTTGGAAAGGAATACGTCCTTTTCTATTGGATACTAGACTGGGGGAAGAATTATGAACAATACTTTACTTGGAAAGGACGAGCTATCTTTATATGACTACGTCAAATTAAGAAACATTATACTAGATATTTTCAAATTGTTTAAATATCTAAAAAGGACTGATGACAAAATATCGATACCGAAAATTACTTGTGATTATCGTGTTAGATATGAACAGTTTATTCCTGTCAAAACATCAGTTGTTGAAAATTGTGTTTTAAAAAATTTGATGTTGGAAACTAGACTTGAAAATAAACGACGTCAATTACTTTCAAAAGTAACACTAGCTTTAAGAAAGTTAAATGATTTAGAAATGCAAGTTTTTGATCTTACTTTCTACAAATGTGTTAGTGAAGATGAAATTCTTGACGCGGTTAATTATGGTAAAGACAAAGTTCGTGAAATAAGAAAAAGTGCTTGTATTAAGTTTGTATCTGCTCTCGGTTTAGATTATATGTGCTTTAAATAGGTGTCGCAAGACATCTTTTTTAATGCACTAAAAGAAAGTGAGGTGTTAAAAGAAATTTAAAATATTTGTACTATAAGAATTCAAGGGGGTTGGTTTTTATAGATAGAGTTAAACAGATCATAAAGTTATTTGAAGAAAGTTCCAGAGAAGATATTGGAATAGCTTTATTTGCTTATGAACAATTTTTATGTAAAGGTTTAAAAGTAAATAATACAGATTTAGATCGACTAAAAAAAGTTTTTAATTACTACGATGAGAATTATAGCGATGAATATCCTAGTCTTACAAATGAGGCATTACAAAATTGTCATAATTTAATTTGTAATTACTTTGGCGATTCGATAGAAAAAGACGGTTATCGATTTAATATTGGACTAGGATCTAAATATCGTGATGTTACTTCTTTTAATGTTGAAGTATCTGACAATAATAATGGTCTTGTTGAAATGAATTATGTTTGTAAAGTCAACAATGATCCGAATTATAAAAATGATAGTTTCAATACTATGTATAAAGCATGTGAAGAAGTAAAAAAACAAATAGATCAAAAAGACATTAAGAGTATGCTTGATACTTTTACACTATAAGGGGGTTGATTGTTATAAATGGAATCTATACTTAATCAAATATTAAATTTAATAAATGACGCAACAAGTTATTTAAAAATGTTCGTGGCTGGTGCTACGGGCTTTTTTGTTTTAAAAGATTGTATTTTTTATATGGTAGCTTCAGAGGATCATCAAAAAGCTGCTTCACTTCGTAGAATTAAAACAACTTTAATAGCTGGTGTTGCTGTATTTTTAGTAGTTCAATTTGTTAACTGGATACTAACTTACTTTAAATAATATTTATGGATCAATACAAATTAGTTAAAGAAATTATAAAAACGTGCAAATATTTTAAAATAATGGAAGACGAAACTGATAATAATTTAGTTCAAAAAAAGATAATTGACGGTTTAGATGATATTATCTTTGTTGAAAATTTACTCAATATTTTTTATCAAAAAATGAGATTAAAAAGATTTCAACATACATTAGATAAAAGTCGTTTAAAAAGACTTTTAATTGAATTAGAAAAAATAAGATTAAATTTAGAATTTAAGGGGGTTTATAATGCTTAATGAAATTACTTTAATTGGGAGAGTTACTCATGATTTTATTTTTGAAGAAAAAAACGGAAAAAAGATTGCAAAGAATACATTAGCTATTTCTAGGTCATTTAAAAATAAAAACGGTATATATGAAACTGATTTTATTCCATTTACTTTATTTAATCAAATGGCGGTAAGTTCTTCTGAATATGTTAAAAAAGGCGATCTTATAGGAATTAAGGGATCATTAAATTGTTATAAAAATAATCTTCAAATCAATGTAGAAAAAATATCTTTTTTGTCTAGTAATATCAAAAAAGAAGAAAAAAACGAAGAAATTGACAAAAAACTATAAAAATTTTCAATTTAGGCGCTGTATTTTTTATAAAAGCGCGTTATTATTCATTTAAAGAAGAAAGGACGTGCTTATATGTTAAAGAAATGTTTAAAAATTTTTACAATAATTTTATTGATCGGTTTTATAGGTGTTTTTGTTAGAGGATATATTTATCAAGATAGTAAATCTAAAACGGAAGATAAATCTTTAATATCTGATACATCACAAAAACAAACAATAATTTATGAAGAAAGTATTGATTCTATTTTAAAAAATGAAACTGATGATAAAAAAACAAGTAATGATACTATAACCGAAAACAATCAAGAACAATCTAGTTCACAAAAAAATAATAATCAAAATAAAAATAATAATGCTGCTACAAAAAAAGATAATAATTCTAATTCCAAAACTACTTCTAGTAATAATCAAAATACAACATCACAATCAGTACCTACTCCAAGTGTTGTGGAAACACCAAGAGTAGAAACTCCGAAAAGTTGTACTCCTAAAAAGTTTGATATGAGTTTTGTAAGAGCTGACTTTTCTTCTCATGCTGAATGTGATAGTGTTGGAACAAAATATAAAAATGCTGGATATGGTTATTTTTGCGATTATTATCAAGATGATTGCGGGGATACCTATTATATGCTGACGATATATGAACGAAATACGGGAAAAGAATTTGACTATCATACTATACAAATACCTAACGAATAGGTATTTTTTTTGTGGCAATTTAAAGGGGGTATAAAATTGAAAGGAAAATTAAAATATTTATTACTTTTATTAGCTATGGTTGCAATTAGTCCTATTTCAAAAGTACAAGCTGCAACTTATCAAGAACAATTTAACGATAAGTATATGTGGATACCTAACACTTATGTTAGTAAGAAAGAATCTAACGGTCGAGTTCATTATCAACAATTAACAATGATTACTAGAAAAAGTGATAATCAATTTGTTTATTGTATTGAGCCCGGTACACCATTAGATCCAAACGAAACTTATACAGGCCAAGACTACGATCAATCTTATGTCTCAAACATGACACAAGCTCAATGGCGTAGAATTCAATTACTAGCTTACTATGGATATGGTTATAGTGATAGTTCAGTAGATCATTCAGACTTAAAATGGTATAGTGTTACCCAAGTAATGATTTGGCAAACAGTACCACATGGTATGGATATTTACTTTACTGACACATTAAATGGAAATAAAATTACTCGTTATACATCAGAAATGCAAGAAATGGAAAATTTACTTTCTCAACACTATACTACACCAGATTTTGGATCAACTAACTTTGATATGGTTGTTGGAAATACATTAAAATTAACTGATAGTAATAATGTATTGTCAAAATATGCTGTATCAAGTAATGATTATATTACTGCTTCAAAAAGTGGAAATGAATTACACTTAACTGCAAAAAATGTTGGAAATACATCTCTTTCATTAACTAAAAAAGATGTTAAATATTCACACCCAACTATTGTATATGTTAAGCCCGGAACACAAGATTTGGTACAAGTTGGTAGTTATGATCCAATCGACACAGTTATAAATATTAACATAGTTGGTGGAAAAATTGCTATCAATAAAGTAGATAATGATACTGGTCTTTCTACTCCACAAGGCGAGGCAACTTTAAAAGGTGCTGTTTATGGGGTATATCAAGAAGACGGTACTTATGTAACTCAAATTGTAACTGATGAAAACGGATATGCACAAAGTGGTTATCTTCCAAGTTTAGGTAGATTCTATTTACAAGAAATCACACCAAGTAAGGGATATGAATTAGATCATCAAAAATATTATTTTGATTTAAAAACTGAAAATTTATATCCAACAATTCAAGTACAAGAAAAAGTTATTGAAAGAGAATATCGTATTACAAAAGTAGTAGCTTCTGATAAGACACAAATAATGACACCAGAGCCAAATGTTCAATTTGGTATTTATGATAGAAACAATCATCTTATTAAAACACTTACTACTGATGATGAGGGTAAAATTACTTTCACACTTCCTTATGGTAAATATATTTTAAGACAACTTACTACAACTAGCGGTTTTGAAAAGATAAAAGACTATGAATTTGAAATAAAAGAATCTGGTCCAACTATCAATAAAGTATTTTCAAATGCTGAAATAACTGCAAGAATTAAAGTAGTAAAAGTAGATCAAGACGGTAATATCATCACAAGAGCTGGTATTAGATTTAAAATTAAAGATCTTTCTACTGGTAAATATGTTTGCCAAACAGTAGCTTATCCTAATCATACGACTTATTGTGAATTTGAAACAGATGAGAACGGTGTTTTAATTACACCATATCCTTTAAACTCTGGTAATTATCAACTTGAAGAAGTAGATCAAGTTATCGACGGTTATGTTTGGAATTCTACACCTTTAAAATTCTCTATCAATGAAAATTCTGATATTAAAAGTACAGAAGACTTTGACGCCATTCTTGAATTAAGATTTGCTAATCAAGAAGTTAAAGGTAGTATTGAAATTCAAAAGACTGGCGAAAAAGTTGTTATTGAAGACGGTAAGTTTACTTATGTTGAAGTACCACTTCCAAATGTTGTCTTTGGTTTATACGATGAATCTGGTAATTTAGTAGGAAAATATACTACTGATGAAAACGGATATATCAAAATTGAAAATTTAAAACTTGGTAAATACGTTTTAAAAGAATTAGAAACTGTTGACGGTTTCGTACTTGATGAAAAGTCTTATGATATTGAATTAAAATATAAAGATCAATATACACCTATTGTTACAGAAACATTTACTTTAAAAAATTATCTTGAAAAAGGTAATTTAGAATTTTCTAAAAAAGATTTAACATCTGGAAAAGAAATACCAAATGTTAAGGTTGAAGTATATACTGAAAATGATGAGCTTATTTTTACTGGTGTAACTGATGAGAACGGTAAAATTGTTATCGAAGATTTATTCGTTGGTAAATTTTATATTGTAGAAACGGAAGCTGCAACAGGTTATCGTTTAAGTGATGAAAAGGTATATTTTGAAATTTTAGAAAATGGCGAAATAGTAAAAGCCGAAATGACTAACGAAAAATTTAAAGGATCATTAGACTTCACAAAAGAAAGTTTTGCTGGCGACGCTCTACCAAATACTCTAATTGAAATTTATAATGCTGAAACTGACGAGTTAGTTTTCTCTGGAAGAACTGATGAGAACGGTAAAATTGTTATTGAAGAATTAGAATATGGTAAGTATTACATCTTGGAAAAAGAGGCACCAGAGGGTTATCTATTAAACGAAGAAAAAATGTTCTTTGAAATTTTAGAAGACGGTCAAATCGTTAAAGCTGTGATGAAAGATGAAAAAATAGAAATGCCTAAAACATTCAATACTGATTTAATTAGTATGTTTGTTATTGGTGGTACTGCACTAGCTGGGGTTGGTTTATTACTATATGCTAAAAAAAGAAAAGAAAAATAATTTTATAAAGATTATAGGGTTGATTTTGATATTGGGATCAGCCCTTTATTCTTTTTATTTTGTCTATGAAAAATATAAAGATAAACAAGTTACTGAACAAATAATTGATGAAATATTTAACAACGAAATTGATTCTAATAATGAAGAACAACAAGTCGAAGAAACACCTATTGAGGAAACACCCAAAAAACAAGCTGACATTGTTTTAACTAACAATTATCTTGGATATATTGAATTATCAAATTATGGAATAAAAAGACTAATTACTACTGGAACGGATAAAGCTACTCTTGATAAAGGGTTAGTTGGTACATTAAAGACTTCTGCTAATCTTGATGATGAAGTTGGAAATGTTATTTTAGCCGGTCATAGTACAAGTAATGTATTTCAAAACTTACATTATACAAAGATTGGGGATCAAATTAAAATTGTTACACATCAAAAAACATATTTATATGTAATTACTGAAAGGCATACTATTTCTGATAATGATATGTCATATTTTAAAAAAGTTACTAATAAAAAAATTTTAACTCTTGTTACTTGTAAAAGTAATAATAAACAACGTCTTATTGTTGTTGCTGAATTAAGGGGGTAATAAAAATAAAAAGGTATAATACAATGTTTAAATTTTGCATTACAAAAAAATTAAAAAATGATATAAAAAGAAGATCCAGAGAATTAGATATTTCTATGTCTGATTATGTTAGAACACTTATTAAAAAAGATCTTACAGAAAATAAGATCGTAAATAATACAATGGATCATGATAAAAACTTATATGATGTTAATAATTTTAATAAAAAACTATCTGGATATTATACGAGGTTATAATGAGTAAAATTTATGAAATTGATAGGTCTTTATATAAAAAAATAGAAATGTATCCTACTAATGATAAATTTATTTTCACTACAAAAGGTAAACAATCTGTTATAGCTGTTGATAATTCAAACGGTCAATTTTTTGTTGAAGACTTTTCTAATAAAACAAAAGCACTTATTTATCTTGTAAATGATAGTTTTTTACCTAACGATGTTGAAAAGGAATATAAAGAAAATAAAACAAAGTATAAAAATTATAAAAAAATTGTCTCCTCTCAAAATGATTATTTTATAGATCGTGATTTGTACGATCGAGATTTTTTAGACTTTGACAATAATAAAAAATATAGGTTTGATATTGACATCGGATATGGTAGAAAAAGTTTTAAATCTACAATTAAAGACGCTTTATCTTTGGCAAGCAATTATGAAAGTGATCTTGTTTTTAATGATAGGTTAATCTATTCCCCTCTTGGTTTTGAGTGGGAATATAATAAAAATTTAGTTAAAAGATATTTAGGAAAAAACTTTTTTGATAATAATAAACATCTTCCTTATGTATTTAAAGATGATGATTGTATTGAGTGGTTGAATAAAAATAAAGAAATAAAAATTTAAGGGGGTTATAATTTGAATATAGAATTAGACAAAGACTTAATTAGTCGATGTAATAATCAAAGTATGTTTAATCGTGGCGATCATATACAAGAAGACGCCAATCATGAATATACACAATTTTTAGAAAGATACAAAGATAGAGAGTTAAATAGTTCTCAACTTGAAATCTTAAATAAAAGAAAAGAACAGTTTAAAGAATTAGTAACATCTACTTATAATCACTATTTAGAAACTAATACGAATTTTGTCCCTGTTACAGTTGCTGGTCCAGCGAATTATCCTAGCAATAAAATGAATAAAGTTATGGATCGTATGGATAAAATTATGAGTGAAACAAATGAGAAAATTCAAAAGTTTTATAAAAATACTGATGATATGTTAAAAAATGCTTATACCAAAGATGAAATTATAAGTAAATATAGATCTGGATATAATGAGCCAATCAGTTCTGATGATCCTCTTGCAAAAGAAAAGTTAGAGGCAAAGTTAGAATATTTAAAAGAAAAACACAATTCATATAAAGAATTTAATAAGAGAGCTAGACAAAGTGGTACGGATCAGTTACCACCTTATGTATTAGCAAATTCTAATCAAAATATAAAGTCTGTTGAAGATCGTTTAAAAACTTTGGATAAAATGAGTAAGATTGAATCAGGCGGTTACTATTTTGATAATGGCGAAGTAAGATTTGATAAAGAGGATATGAGAGTTAAAATATTTTTTGATTC
Source organism: uncultured Bacilli bacterium (assembly GCA_947589105.1). Classification (GTDB taxonomy): domain Bacteria; phylum Bacillota_I; class Bacilli_A; order RF39; family UBA660; genus Aphodocola. The sequence goes on from CANQBL010000004.1 coordinate 11,006, forward strand.
CATTCCAAATGAAGAAACAAGAAAAGAATTAAAAAGTCATGCTTTTAAATGGTCTCCTAAAAATCAAGCATGGCAAAGAAAACTTACTAACGACGCAATTTATATGACTAAAAGAATGTTTAAAGATATTGGAAGTTTAGAAATAAGAAAAGTTGCTGATTATACAGATAAATCTATGACTATGTAATATTATTCTGTGATACAAATATTAGCGGTACAACACGAGGCGGCTGGTTGGATTTCTGACGCGATCCGTTCAATATTTTGGTTACTTGCAAAAGGTGTCTTAATATTACTTGACGGAATGTGGTTAATAATAGATGATATTTGGCGTTTTAAATTTTTTGATAATCCTTATGTAAATAAAATTTATAGTGCTGCAATTATTGTCGCGTGTACTTGGTTAATACTAAAAGTCCTCATAGAAATTGTTATGAGATATTTTGTTAATCAAGATGACAATTCTTCCCCTACAAGAGTATTTAAAGGCATTATCTTTGCTATTGTAATGATGTTTTTAATACCACCTGTTTTTAATTGGGGTTATGATTTATCTTCTAATATGACACAATATGTTATATCTGCGTCTTCATCGGCTGAAACAAGTCCTACATCATTTGAAGCAAGTATGTCCTCGATGATCTTAACTGCTTTTGCTGATGATACCAAAATGGACGAATCTGATAAAAAATATTTTATTGAAAACTGGTTTACGGCCGATTATAATGCGGTTATGAATGACGGTCTTCTGGATAGTGGCGAATATAAATATAGTTTTAATACATTCTATATCTTTCTGGTTGGTCTGGTCGTTGTCGTGTTGTTATTCTTTATTGGAATACAAGTTGCAAAACGTGTTATAGAATTAGCTCTGTATAAGTCCATAGCACCTTTTGTTTGCACATCTTTGATTTCTAATCGTTCCCGTACTTTCGAGGTATGGGCAAAAGGTGTTATGGGTACTTTTTTAGTAACTACGGTACAATATCTTTGTATAGGAATTTTATTTAATGTTTTTGGATCGGTAGTTAAAGGAACATCTTATACGATGTCGGTTATTTTAATTGTTATTGGGGCTTTACTATTTATCATTTCTTCCCCTCAATTAGTATCTGCACTGCTTAATGCAAATACAGGTGCTATGTCTGGTGCTAGTGAATTACATAGTATGGTTGCACTAGGTACAAGTATGGTTGCTATGTCGAAATATGGTAAAACCGAAGATAACTCTACTAACAATAATACAAGTAGTGATAACTCTACTTCAAATAATGATACATCATCAAGTGGTGGTGGCGATCCTAATATGACATCAAATAATTCTTCTAATTTAGAATCGTCTAGTCAAAGTAATAGTTCAAGTGATAACAATAATAACAGTAGTAATACTGATAATTCTTCTTCTGGATCAGATAATGGTTATTCGCCAGAAGATATATCTTCTAGTGATGTAAGTTTTGGTAATGATAGTTTTAGTACAACTAATACCACTTCACTAGCTGATAGAATAGAAACTTATAAAGATATGACAGACGGTAATTATTCTTTAAATAAGGACATTTCAAGTCCTATATACAAAACTAATGTAGATTGGGGGAATATAAATGTATCTGATACCAAAGAACATCAAAGTTAAAAGAGAGATTTTTAGAGGTTATGGAATTAAAGAAGTTTTACTTTTAGGTCTTTCTTTACTTTTAGGTTTTATTTTAGCCAAATTTTTTGGAAAAGGTCTTATTAAGATATTTTTCTTTTGTTTCTTTCCAATACTAACATTTTTAATTACTTTGCCTATGCCTAGTGGAAATGGTAATATACTAGGTATTTTAATTAAAATGGTAAAATTCAGAACAAGCCAAAAAAAATATAAAAGATATAGTTGACTTTATTCGACATTTTTAGTAAAATTAAGAAGTCAAGAGGAATAGCAATGAAGTATCCTTTTGTCGAAGTAAAGATGTATCCAATCTTAATGCTATATAAAGATTGTTTTTTTATTTTATGGATCGGTGTGTTGTATTACCGATCCTTTTTTTATGAAATTTAAGGGGGTTAGATATTATGAATAAAACAAATGATGAAGTTTATATTACATTATTAAAAGCAAAAGAAAAAATTGCTGAATATACTAAAAATAAAGTCAAAAATAAAGATTGGCAACCTTATTACAATGGTATTGTAGAAAGTATTGACGATATTATCGTCGATTATGCTATTACTACCAAAATGTCAGCCGAAGAAATTAAAGATTGTTTGTTAGAAGTTGGAGCTGATAACAAAGATAGTATTTATTATGATACCTACAATTCAATAAAAATGGATTGGGGGTTATAATTTGAAAAATAAGAATAAAAAGGAAAAGACTAAAAAAGTTGATAAGTCCATTTTAGAATGGTTACCTTTTAAAGAAGTTTGGAACGATCTATTATTTTTGGATAATGATAAAGTTGTAGGCATTATAAAAGTAAATAGTATCAATTTACAACTTTATTCAAATGATGAACAGACATCTAAAATATTTCAATTTAGAAAAGTATTATTAAGTTTAGAATATCCTTTTAAAATACTAGCACTAGATAAACCTGTTAGTCTTACGGATCATATAGAAAACTTATTATACTTATCAAAAAATACTGATGATGAGATTAAAAGACAACTTTTAGATCAAGACATTAGTTATGCTGAAATGATTATGAATAAGAACATAGTAAATAATCGTGAATTTTATTTACTTATAGATGAAGATAAAGACAATGTTAAATTGTTGAAATCAAAATTAAATGATATTATCTCTCAACTTTCTAATATAGGTCTAGCTTCAGAACAAGCTAAAACTGATGATATTAAAGAACTATTATTTACTTTCTTAAACCCAAATGAATCACTAGAAATTTTTAAACAAGATTCAAGTCTTAAATCATTAAAAGAAAAAATTGCACCTATTGCGATGAAGTTTAATGAAAAAGATATTTTAATGGGCGATTGTTATGCAACTAGCATGATAATTGATACTTTCCCCTCTTATGCTAGGGGTAGCTGGTTAGGTATGTTATCTAACATCAAAAATACACGTATGATTATTTCTGTAACACCTATGGATAATGTAGAGGTTGCTAAAACATTAAAAAAAGGTATGTCAGAAACTCGAAGTAAGTATATCAATACAAATGATAGGAACGATCAAATTGTTCTTAAAAATCAATTAGACGACTACGAGAAACTTACTAACAAAATGGATCGTGAAAATGAAAAAATGCTACTGATGTCAGTAGTGTTTTTTACTTATGCTGAAACAAGAGAAGAACTACAAAAAAGAGTTAAAGAAATTAAATCTGCATTAAGTAGTTTAAATTTAAGAGGATCACAACTTGTTTTTGAACAAGAACAAGGTCTTAAAACATCACTTCCTACATTAGATATGCCTTTACAAAATTCTTTTGGTCTTCCTATGCCTACCACGACAGTAGCTGCTTCTTTCCCTTTCGTTTTTGAATCTATACAAGATGACGGTAATTCTATTATTTTGGGCGATGACATCAACGGTGGTCTTACAATGTTTGATTTATGGAAAAGAACAAATAAAAGGACAAACTCTAATATGTGTATTATAGGTAAAAGTGGTAGTGGTAAATCAACTCTCATAAAGAAGTTAATACGTGGTAACTTTGCTCGTGGGGGTGCTAGATAATGACAAGAATTTTAATCATTGATCCGGAACGTGAGTACAAAGACTTATGTTTATCTTTGGGTGGTAAATGGATCGACGCTGGTGGTGGATCTGGTTGTATTATCAACCCATTAGAAATTAAAGATTCAACATCTGATGAAGATAATAATACTGCGGTTGTTCGACATCTTCAAACTTTTAGAACATTTATTAAATACTATTTTAAAGATTTGACAGAACTAGAACTTACAAAGATTGAAGAACTTTTACTTTCTACTTATAAGAAAAAAGGTATTGATTTAGATACTGATATTAGCAAACTTACATCGAAAGATTATCCTATTATAAGTGATTTTCATAATGAAATTGTGGCCGAATTAGAACGTGTTAAAAATGATAAACGTGTTAATGATGACAATGTTAAGTCATTAGAAAAAATTGAGGCCATTGTTCGTCGTATGGCGACTGGTGTTGATAGTAAATTATGGAATAATCACAGTAATATAGATTTGAATTCTGATTTAATTGTATTTGATATTCATAGTTTACTAGAAAGTGATGATACAATTTTAAGAACACAATTTTTTAATATCTTATCTTTATGTTGGCATATCATAAGTCAGAATCGCGAGGATCAGAAAATTTTAATTGTAGATGAAGCTCATCTTTTAATTGATCCAGAGAATAAAGACGGTTTAGAGTTTTTGAAAAAAACAAGTAAAAGAATAAGAAAATATAACGGTAGTCTTATCGTTTGTACTCAAAATATGATTGACTTTACTTCCCCAGAAGTTGTTAGATACGGTCAAGTAATTGTAGATAATTCTGATTATCAATTTGTTATGGCACAAGGTAGCGAAGAAATTATTTCATTACAAAAGGTCTTGCGATTAAGTGAAAATGAAAGAAGATTTTTGCAAACCGCTGGAAAAGGACAAGCTCTATTTGTCATATCGCACGATAAAAGAATTCCTATTTTTGTTCATCTTCGCCCAGAAGAAAAAGAACTTTTTGGTAAAGGTGGTGGCCGTTAATTAAAAATGCTATTGGCGGTATGATGAAAGCAAAACTCTTAATTGCAATTCTTCCGTTCGCTGGCATAATACTTCTTATTTTGATAATACTTACAATTATTGCTTCACTATTTGGAAGTGATACAGCTTTTTATCAATCATATTTTGTTTTACCTTTTGATACAAATACTTATACAATTACATCACCTTACGGGGAAAGAATAGATCCTATTAACAATGAAAAGTCTTTTCATTCCGGTATTGATGTTGTACCAACAAGTAGTAATATTGTTGCTATTGCTGACGGTACAGTTGTTGTTAGTGAAGTACAAGAATCAGGGGGCGAAAGTGTAATCATAGAACATAAACTTGGCGGTCAAGTTTATAGATCTGGTTATCATCACATGAAAGAAAATTCAAGAACGGTTAAAGTTGGCGATGTTGTTAAGCAAGGACAACAAATCGGAATTATGGGTGCTACTGGACGAGTTACTGGTCCACATTTACATTTTTCATTACAAAAATTTAATGCTAGTAGTCAAAAGTTTGAATACACCGATCCTAGTATTGTTATTAACAATAATATTAGTGCAAAGGAATACAACTTATATGATTATGATAACAATAAGCCATTTGATAATGATAAATTACACCCAGAATTGAGAGATCCTTACTACACACCACCAACACTTAAACCTTAATTTTATAGGCCTTAATTTAGGCCGAAGATATATTTTATATAAACGACTTTCTAGGGCGAGTTTTTAGAAAAAATAATTTAAAAAAGTGTGTACGATTGTTACACACCCCTTTATTTATAAAGGTTTTAAAGTAAACGATTGTATAACATTTTAGATAAATGTAAACACTTGTGTTTTTTCTAAACCCTTATGAAATAAGGGAAAACTCGCCACTGGCGAGTTGTTTGTAAACAGGATTTATCCTGCTTTAAAAGTGTTGCTAAAATATTAGTTAATTTTATTTTTTTATGGCCGAAGTTTTGGCCTAACATTTAATCATTAAAGAAAGGAATTTGTTTTATGAAATTATTTTTAATTATATTGATTGTTAATATTATTTTGTTTTCATTGTTGTTTATTTATTGTGCTTGTAAAGTCGCAAGTAATGCTGATGAAATTATAGAAAAAATGAATAAAAGAAAATAGAAAGATTTAAGGGGGTTGTTATAATGAATGATAAAAAAAGTGTCTATCTAAAAGTTCAAGTAGATAATAAAACAGAAATAGCTTTTAGAAAAATTTTAGAAATTAAAGGTCTTACTATTCAAGGTGTATTAGAAGAAATGTTAAAAAATTATATCTTTGAAAACCTTGATTGTATTATAAATAATAATCATGGATCAAAATAAAAATGCTAATATAATAGCTTTTAGATTAGATCCACACAAGAAAAAATTATTACAAGATCAAGCCGATAAAAACAATATGAAAATTAGTGAATATTGTAAAAATGTTTTGTTGGATAATTTAGATCAGACTATGTTACTTGATAGTCAAAAAAAATTAAGAGAGTTAATTATTGAAACAGTTAAAGACGCAAACGAAAAACAATTTTATAAAATTCTTACTATGATAAATAAAAATAATATTGGAATAGAAACTATAATTCTTCAAAATGATATGACTTATAAATATTTTGATATTCCTCAAACTAGGGCCGAATTAAATACCCATTTAGTTAATCACCCTATTACAGAGGTAGCACGTGAACAGGTACTTAAAAATATTCGTGAATTAAGAAATAAGAAAGATGAATTAGATGAGTAAAAGCAATATTATTGTAAGAGTTAGATATAAAAAAGATGTTAATTTTCAAAAGCTAGTTAGTGGTTGGTGTAACTATGTTTCAAAAGACGGTGCTGACGGTAAGTCTTTAAGAGATTTGTCTTCTGTCAATGATCTTTACGAGAAAGAATTAGGAATATTTGACGACACACAAGAATTTGAAGAACATTATATTTGGTCTAAAAATGGCGATATAGATAAGAAAGATATTATTAAAAATTTGCCAAATGATAAGGCCGGTAAAATGTGGAATTTAGTTATTTCCTTTCCCCCAGATTTTGCTGATGAATCTGGACTAAAAACAAAACAAGATTATTATATGATGACAAAAGCTATTATTCCGAAATTCATTTTAGATAATGATTTAGATCTTACTAACACAATGTGGTATGCTTCTTTACATAAAGATACTGATAACCCACATTTGCATATATCTATTTTTGAAAAAGAACAAACTCGTAAAAAAGATACATTAGAAAAAACATCTGTTAAATATTTAAAAAGTAATATAGCTTCTTATTTAATTGATAATACTTCTTTTTATAAAGATCAAGATTATCTTTTATTAGGTTTAGATAACAAAATTAGAAAAAGTAATTTTACTAAAATGAATAAAGAATTATTTTTTAGTGATCGTTTTAGAAAAAGTTTGAATAAAGATTTACTTAACTTATATAGTAAACTACCAAAACGTGGCCGTCTTCAATATAATTCTAAAAATTTAGACTATTGTAGAAAAGATATTGATAAGATTATAGAAAAAATTTTATATCATGATACCATTAAATATGATTTTGAGAAATATTATCATTCGTTGGAATCAATAGAACGAGAACAAAAAAAGATGTATGGTAATTCAAATAATAATAAATATATAGAAAATAAAATGAAAAGACTATACTCTAAAATTGGAAATGATATTTTATATAATTTTAAAGTTTATAATTCAAAAGATTTTTTAGTTAATCAAAAAGAATTTTTAGAAATAAATATTATGAATATGGACTTTGTTAGTAGAAATATAAAAAAGAAATCTACTATTATTAAACACGCAACAGAATTATATAGATTAGGAAAACTTGCTTCCCTTTCTGAAAGTGATATGAAAAAATTATTAAGTAAATGGTTAAAGAAATCTAATATAAGTTATGATGTTGATTTACTATATAGTGCTGTTTCTAATTCTCGTGAAGACATAAATGCTACTGACTTTTATAAAGCTCTTTCTCATCTTGGTTATACAAAAGAAAGATACGATCGTTATAAAAACAAATCATTTTATAAAAATTTAAGATTTAAACAATTTATTAAAAAAGCAAATCATTATTTAATGATTGAAAATAAAAAAGAAGAAGAATTTTTACTTGAAATTTTAGAAAAAGAATTACAAGGTAAAGATTTATAAGGGGGTTATAACTATAAAGAAATTTTACTATTTTATAGTAGTTATTATTTCTTTATTGTTACTAATTTTTTTCATTCCGAATTTAGTTAATTGTATTCAGAATAATTTTGAATTTAATTTTACTTTTAATATTTTGGAATTATCTAGTATGATACTAAAAGATAAAAGTATGATTGTAGGCATTTCTACTTTGGAATGTCTTTTTATTTTACTTTTAATATATTATAGATATAACTTTAAAATAAGAAATACCAACTCTAATAATGGTATTCCTAAACGTGTTAATAGTAATGAATTTGGTAGTAGTGATTTTGCTACTATGAAAGAAATTAGAGATACTTTTACTACTTGGCATTTTGGAAAAGAAAACAAATCAGGTGGTATGGTCGTAGCAATAGAAAATAATAAATACTATGTTGATACAAGTTCTAATCATACTTTGATTGTTGGAAATACTGGATCAGGAAAAACGGTTTCTGTAATAGATCCTTTGATTTTCAATTTAGCCGATAGTGGCGAATCGATGATTGTAAATGATGTTAAGGGGGAATTATTTAAAACCTCTTATGATTATTTAAAAAAGAAAAATTATGATGTTAAAATTATCAATTTAAGAGATACATCTAATAGTGATTTTTGGAATCCATTATCTATTGCTTATCAGTATTATAAAGAGAAAAATTTTGAAAAAGAAATTGAAACAGTAAACGATTTATCAAATGCTATATGTGATGATGTAACAAGTCGTGATAAATATTGGCAAGAATCGTCTTCATCAGTATTAAGTGCTTTATGTTTAGCTTTAATTGAAGACGCAAAAAGTGAAAGTCAAATACACTTTCATTCTATTTACAATTTACTTGTTGAACATGGTGCAAAAAAATATGGCGATCAGAATTCATTAGATAAATATTTTTCAGATCGTCCATTTGGAAGTGTTGCAAAAAATTTATATTCTACTGGTAACTTTGCACGTGGCGAAACAAGAGCTACCATATTTTCTATTTTAGCGGCAAAATTAAGAGTTTTTGGAGATACTGGTGTAAGTTATATAACAAGTAAGACTTCATTCAATATAAGGGATATTGGTAAGAAAAAAACTGCGATCTTCTTAATTGTTCCAGATGAAAAGTTATCTCGTCATTTTATTGGTGGTTTATTTGTTAATCAAATTTATCAAGTTTTAGTTGAAGAAGCTCAAAAATATAAAGACGGATCACTTCCTATAAGAGTTAATTTTATATGTGAGGAATTATGTAATACCATAAAAATAAGTGAGTTATCAAAAAAGTTAACGGTTGCAAGATCTAGGAATATCAGATTCTATATGGTTATTCAAGATTTTAATCAATTACAAGAAACTTATAAAGAATCGGCTGGTACAATAAAAGCAAATTGTAGTAACTGGGTTTATTTACTTACGAATGATTATAATACTGCACGTGAGATTTCTAATCGACTAGGTCGTTATACCATAGCTACTACCAGAACATCATCATCTAATCGATATGGAAAAGCTGATTTTAATTTGTCATCTGATACATCACTAACTGGTAGAGATTTAAAAACTACTGATGAGCTTATCAATTTCAAAGTTGGCGAGGCAATTATTTTAAGGGCTAGAATGTCGCCTATTAAAAGTGTTTTAAAACAAATAAAAGATTATCCTATAAAATATAAAGTAATTGATAATATAGAGATTAAACAAGAGGAATTTCATTCATTAGAATTGTTTGATTTAGACACTTTTAGAATAGAAAAAGAATTGTTTTCTAATCAAGAAGAAATAAAAGCTAAACCTACTAAAAAAGCAAGTCCAACAAAGAGAAGAAAAAAAGATGTCGATCAACAATCAGACAATCAATCTATTTAACTTTACTTATCCTTTTATCAAGTTGGATAATAGTAATGTAAAAGTTGGTACTTTCTTTTCTGGAATTGGTAGTCCCGAAATGGCATTTAAAAGATTAAAAGATAATGGAATTATAAAGAATTATGAATCTGTATTTTTTTGTGAAGTAGATAAATTTGCTATACAAAGTTTTTGTGCTATTCATAACAAAACACCAAATGATAATGTTGGGGATATAACTAAAATAAATGGTAAAGATTTACCTTATTGTGATATTTGGATCGGTGGTTTTCCTTGTCAAGATATAAGTATGGCTGGAATTCGTAGAGGTTTTGACTTTAATAGTAATACAAGATCATCATTAGGTTGGAAGATGATCCAATTTCTACGTGAGATTGAAGATCCACCAAAGGTTGTAATTTTTGAAAATGTTGCTGCTATTACACAAAAAAAGTTTAGAAGAACATTAAACTTATTTAGAAAAGATTTAGAGGATCTTGGATATAGTTTGTATGAAAATGTTTTGTGTGCATTAGATTATGGTACACCCCAGAATCGAGAAAGATATTTTTTAGTAGCTGTCAAAGGTAAATATTTATATCAATTTCCACCTAAACAAAAATTAAAATTAAGGTTAAAAGATTTATTAGAAAAAGATATTGATCCTAATTTAATTTTATCTGAACAAGTACCTTTTGATTTAGAAAGTTTTGTAAAGAATAAAAGTTTCGATAAAAATAGTAAGTTAATATGTAAAAATTTAAAAGATAAAAGGAAAAAATATATTATAGATTTATATAGGTTTATAGACGGTAAGAATCATTGTGGACGTGATACATCTAGTAAATATAATCAAACTGCTAGATTATGGTCTATGAATGGATATTGTCCTACCTTAACCGCTAACTCTACCGAAGATACAAGCAAAATGATTATTTATAAAAATAATTGTTTTTTTGTAAAAAAAATTAGTCCACTTGAAAGTTGGCGTTTTATGGGTTTTTCAGATGAAGATTTTTACAAAGCAAAAAATAGTGGTATTTCTAATCGACAATTATTTAAACAAGCTGGTAATAGTATTGCAACAAATGTCATTTATTACATTCTTAAAAATCTATTTTAAAGTTAAATTATTTAAAACTTACTAACTTTATGATATAATGTTCTTGGGGTAATAAAACACTTGTGGTAGTATGAAATGAAAAATAAATATTTAGTTACTATTGACGAGCCCAGAATACAAGAAACTTGCGACGCTTATTTCAAGTGGAAAGACTTAAATACCTATGTTAAAAGTTTAGTTTCTAGGGGAATCAATATGCCTGACGCAATTAGCGAACCTATGGGCTGTTATTGTTTAGATCTTTTATGGAATAAAAGTTCTGGTGGGGACGCACAATCAAAAGACGGAAAGAAAATTGAGTTCAAGGCTACAAGTAATTATGAATATGATTTAAGTAGTTTTGGACCAGAATGTGAATTTGATGATTTAGTTTTTTTAAGATTTAATCTTGAAACAAATATGTTATATGTATATGATACAGGTGTTAATTCTGATGAGTTTAAACAAATTAGAATTTCACAATCTGGTACAGTAGCAGATTATCAAAAAGTAGGAAAAAGACCTCATCTTAGTATCATTAAGTCAATTATTGAAGTAAAACATTTAGAGCCAACAGTTGTTTTCAATATTCGTAGAGGTCAAATCGAACAATAGGATATGAAAGGAAAGAGTGTTTATTACTCTTTAAAAAGTATCCTATTATTGCGGCACGCCGCAGCGAAAGGAAGTGTTATCATGTATAAAATATGTAGTTTATTTGCTGGTGTTGGTGGTATAGATTTGGGGTTTATAAATACAAAGAAATGTGAAATTGTTTATGCAAATGAGTTTGATAAATATGCTGTTGAAACATACGAATTAAATTTTAAAAACAAAGTTGATTGTAGAGATATACACGAAGTTAAAGTTGAAGAAATACCAGATTTTGATATTATGGTTGGTGGCTTTCCTTGTACCTCTTTCTCTGTTGCTGGTTATCGTAAAGGTTTTAATGATGATCGTACAGGCGATTTATTCTTTGAAATGGAAAAAATATTTAAAGTTAAAAAGCCACGTGTTATTTTTTTAGAGAATGTTAAAAATTTAGTTGGACATGATAAAGGTAAAACCTTTATGACAGTAATTGATCGATTAGAAAAAGCTGGTTATAAGAATAAAATTAGTTATCAAGTTTTAAATGCTTGTGAATATGGTAATATTCCACAGAATCGAGAAAGAATATATATTGTTGCTTTTAGAGATAAAAAAGATTACGACAAATTTCGTATGCCTATGCCTATAACTTTAACTACAAGTATTAAAAAAATATTTGATTTTAAAAACAAAGTTGATGAAAAATATTATTATACTTCTGGAAAATATAAAGGCGATATTTATGATTTATTAAAAGAAAGTATGGACGATGACAATACAGTTTATCAATGGCGTAGAAAATATGTCAGAAAGAATCAAAGCAATCTTGTTCCTACTCTTACTGCTAATATGGGCGAAGGCGGACATAATGTTCCACTTATAAAAACTGAATATGGAATACGTAAACTTATGCCTATTGAATGTTTTTATGCTCAAGGTTTTCCAAAAAATTATAAATTACCTAAAAATATGAGCGACGCTAGACTTTATAAACAAGCTGGTAATAGTGTTGTTGTACCAGTTATTGAAAGAATTGCAATTAACATTGTAAATGCACTTGATAACTAGGTATGTTTTATCTTATAAGTTTTGTTTAATTATATATAAAACTTACTAACTTTGTGATATAATTAACTTAATTAGAAACATTGTAATTCCGCCATTGACTTTTATATTGCTTTAATGTAATATAAACTCTACCTCGTTCAAAGATGTATATTTAGGAGCTGTAAATATGAAGTTAGAAAATTATAAAGAATTGAAAGCTACTGTTTGCGAGATGAATAAAACAAATGATGAAATTGCTTTAATTGAATGGAATCATGATGACGGTCCAAAATTTAAAAATGTTCAGGAAATGAAAGAATTTTACGATCGCTTAAAAAATAATGAGTTAGATTATTTATTTTCAGATGATCCTAATAATGTTCCAGATACAAAAGATCTTATAATTGAAAGTTTTGAGTACACATTAGAAGATTTATTTTTTTATATTTACACCTTTCAAAATACATCTACTAATAAGTATGTTACTTATATGAGTATTAAAAATTTAAAAGAAAATGAAACACTACATAATTTATGTGGTAATGCTGCAACTGATATTGAAACTGCTCATACTTACTTTGAAAGTTTAAAAGTATCTATTACATCAAATACTATTGATGATATTTTACAAAATTTACTTGTTAGTGCTAAAAATACATTAAAAAAATTAAAAGAAAAATTAAATAAATTGACTAGCGAAAGCTAGTTTTTTTTATGTCTTAATAAAGGGGGTTATATTATAGATATAAATAAACTATTAAATGATTTTAAAAATTATTCTAAAAATAATGAATTTGATAAAATTAAAGACCTAACATATAACTTTGAAAAGTATATATTAGATGATTGTAAAAATGATGTTGAATTTAAAAATTTAATTGATGATCTAACTTTATATAGTGATTATACTTTGATAAATACTTTGTTAGTTAAAATTCAATATCCTAACTTTTTGTCTTTGGGTACAAAAAAGTCATTTAATGATAAAGGTTATAACTTAATTGACGGTGCTATCCCGATAAAAATACTATCGCCTATAAATGATGAATTTGTATCTATAAAAAAAGATAATAAAGAACAAATAAAAAATACAAATGATTTAACAAAAGAAGAATTAGAAAGATATAAAAATAAAGATTCAGATATTACCTTTCATCATAAAGAGTTTAAAGGTTTAAATACTACTACTTTATATGATGTCAAAGATACTGATATGAATAAAATAGATTATGATCGTGGGCCATTACCGGCTCTTTTTTATTCTTCTTATGATGAGATATATGATAGTTTTGTAAAAGCACTATACTCTGACGGTTATAAAGTTAAATACGAAGTAATGGACGATAAATTTCGTTTAGATAAAGACAATAAAATTATTAGTTTAAAAAAAGGGCTTAATAAACAAATACATTTACTTTCTATACTAGATGTTTATACTGATGATATTTCTTCTAATCAAATGGAAAAGGATCTACTTAATATGGTTATATGTAGAAGAATTGGAATTGATAAAGAAGATATTTCATTTAATGAATTTACTGATTGGTACAAAAAACAAGATATGTCTAATGTAGATCACCTTTTAAAACTAATTGTGAATAAAGGTCGTAAATTTGCTAATAATTTTAATAAATTTTATGATATGGAAATATCAAAGAATGAAACTCTTTATCCAGATGAAAATATGGGCTTGTATGATGATGTCTCTCTATTTTTATAATTTTTAGCGCTGACAACTTTTTTCAAGCGCGTTATAATTCGTTTGTAAGGTGGTGCTATAAATGGAAAATAATGCTTATGAGATTGGATATAGTCGTCAAAAAACAAAAAAGTTATCTTACTTTTATTCTGATTTGTTATCTGAGCTTTTACTATTAAGATACGAATTTGGTTTTAAAGATGTATCTAAAAAAGATGTTTTAAGTGAATTGCCTAGTTTAAGAGAATTTACTAATAAAGAAGTTGAAAAGATCTACAATAATGCTATTGAGTTATTAAAAATTAAAAGTAATATTATTACCATAAATGATAATCCATTTAGTTTTAAAAAAGTTTCTGATTAAAGTTAAGAATAGATAAATATTTTGTTTGTCTATTCTTTTCTTTTTTTTATGGCATAAAATTTAAAAAAGAGATTTAAGGGGGTTGAAAAAATGAAAAAGATAACTTATAAAATTATAAACGAATTTAATACTAATGAAAATAATACGAAAGAAGATTTAAAGTTGATTTTTAATAAGAAACTTTTAAAAGTAATACTTTCCAAAGAAAAAAATATATATGGGCGCTGTAATTCTTAATAAAGCGCGTTATAATTTAATTATGTTATCAATAAGTTTCGTTAAATCAGTAAAGGAGCTAGATTTAATATGAAGAAAATTATTGAAACAGTAGATATTATTATAAGGAGAGTGGTACTTTATTTAAGATTATCAAAAGAAGATCTTGATAAACCTACAAAAGAAGCTATAAGCGAAAGTATTAAGAATCAAGAGCTCATGCTTCGTGATGAAGTTGCCAAACACCCTGATTGGGAAATTGTAGGCGTTTATTGTGATGAAGATTTTTCTGGTGCTGGAACTTATCGCCCTGACTTTGAAAAAATGATAAAAGCATGTGAAAATGGCGATGTAGATATTGTATTATGTAAAAGTCAATCAAGGTTTTCAAGAGATATGGAAGTTGTAGAAAAATATCTTCATAACAAATTTGTTGAATGGGGTGTTCGTTTTGTTAGTTTAGTTGATAATGCTGATACTGCAAATAAAGGAAATAAAAAAGCTAGACAAATAAATGCCCTAGTTAATGAATGGTTTTTGGAAGATTTATCAGACAACATCAAAGCAACATTTCGTACAAAATGGCAAAATGGCGAATGTACTGCGTCTTTTGCAAAATATGGGTTAATGAAAGATCCAAAGAATAAGAATCATTTACTTATCGATCCTGTTGCTAGTGAAGTTTTAAAACAAATTGGTAATATGGTACTAGCTGGATATGGGCAAGACAAAATTGCCTCTCAATTAGAAAATAAAAAAATACCTAGTCCGTATGAATATAAAGCTATGAATGGTTGTAAATTAAAACTTCCTATATCGAAAAAGGAAGATAAGACTTCAATTTTAAAAGCTGGTAGTTATATTGTTAGAATTTCTTTATACAATCAATATAAACAAATATTAAGAAATATTAAGTCTCTTTTTGTATTTGGTACTGATGAATTAAAAAAGTATGATTCAAAGTTTCATATTAGAGTTAGATCCATAAGTGAAGATTTAAAACTTTACTATACTACACAATATTTTTATGACATAGATAATTTTGACTTAAATAATCTTGACTTACAAAATAATGAAATATGGAAACCTTTAAAAGTAAATGATACAATTCCCGATGATATTTGTTATCTAGCAAGTAATAATGAAGAATTAGACAGATTGATCGAAACAGGTTTTGAATTAGAAGTTACTCTTGATGAAAATCGTTCACATAACATTTATAAACTATTTACTAGATCTATTGCTAGTGATACTGATACACCTTTTTCATTTGAATATGAAATTAGAAAAAAATACAAATGGAGCGGTCGAGTTGTTTATAATATGTTACGTGATGAAGTCTATAACGGAACTTTAATACAAGGAAAAACTAGAAGAATAAGCTATAAGAATCACAAATGTATCAAAGCGAAAAAAGAACATTGGGTAGAAAGTGAAAGTGCTCTTGAAAAAATATTTGATGATGAAACTTGGCTTGCTATTCAACAAAAGTTAAATGAAAATGGTCGTTCAGGATCAGACGGTGTAAAACATATATTTTGTGGTAAAGTCTATTGTGATGTTTGCGGAAGTATCTTACATAAAAATTCAAGTAAAAATTCAAAACAAGAAAAAACAGAATATTTAATATGTAAAGATAAACAAAATCATTGGGCAAATTGTGATAACAATAAATCAATCAAATTAGAAGATTTGAAAAAATATGTTTTAGAATCAATAAATTCCCTTTTAGATGAGTATTACGATGAAAACACTTTAAAAGAATTACATAAAGAAATTGTTGACAAAGATTTATTTAAAGATCAAACCGATAGTCTTAATAAAGAAAAAACTGATATTCAGTCTCTCATAAAAAAGAAAAAAACAATATTTCAACAATTATATGATGATAAAGCGACAGGGATAATTGATGAAAGTGATTTCACTTCATTAAGATTAAAGTATAAAGAAGATGTAGATAAACTTAACGAAAGATTATCTACAATAAATGATGAATTAAAACTTATCGAAATAAAACAAAAGAAATTAAAAGATAAGGATCATTTATTTTCAAATTATCGTCATATAGAAGAATTAACACCAGAGTTACTTGATGAATTTGTAGATCAAATTAAAGTTGGAAAATTAGAGAATGGATCTCAAAGAGATATTAGAATTGTTTGGAATTTTCAAACTTAAAAATATATTGTGTGGATAAGGTAATCGGAGCAACTGGGCCTACGGGACCTACTGGTCCACAAGGTGTTCCTGGTATAGGAGTTACGATAAAAGGTGCATATGATTCTTTAGATGATTTAGAAAATGTTTATCCAGTTGGAAATCCTGATGATGCTTATGTTATAGGTGACGATTTATATATATGGTCTGATAATGAAGATTCTTGGATAGATATTGGAACAATAAGAGGTCCAAAAGGAGAAACTGGATTACAAGGCATTCAAGGGCCTCAAGGCCCTCAAGGAGTTCCCGGACCACAAGGGCCTCAAGGAGTACCTGGTGATCAAGGTATTCAAGGACCTGTTGGACCTCAAGGTCCAAAAGGGGAAACTGGTTCAATTGGCGCAACAGGTCCAGCTGGAACTAGTGTTACTATATTGGGTTCTTACGATGATATTGGAGAATTGGAAAAAGACCATCAAAAAGGCAACCCAGGAGATTCTTATTTAGTTGGTAATGATTTATATGTTTGGTCTAATGAAGATAGCACGTGGAAAAATGTTGGAACAATAAGGGGACCTCAAGGTGTTGCTGGGCCTCAGGGACCAGAAGGACCTCAAGGAGTTCCTGGACCTGTTGGGCCTCAAGGAGAGCGAGGCATTCAAGGACCAGTTGGACCTCAAGGAGTACCAGGTCCACAAGGACCTCAAGGAATTCCTGGTCCACAAGGGGAATATGATCTTAAAGCAGTTTATATAACAACCTATAATAACAACATTCCAACAGGTTATACAATAGCATCAAACAACAGATTACCACTTTCAGCAAAAACATATGATAATGGTAATTTATGCTCTTTAGATTCTACAGAAAATACCATAACCTTTAACCAAGAAGGTGTATATAAAATAGATTTTGTAGTAAATACGTACCACTCAAATACAAATAGTTTAGCAACTATGGCAGCTGTTGGGTTTAAAAAAATAAATGAGCCAATAGTGTATGCTGGAGGAAGTTTATGGTATGGACAAAGTGTTTCTTCTCCTATTGTTGGTCAAGGTTTATTTGTAATAGGAAAAGCTGGAGAAAAAATGGAATTTGTGAATTTGTCAAAAACTAATTTAACACTAAATACCCCTTTGATAGATGATATATTATCAGATTCATATTTAGTTAATCCTTTAATAACAATTACTATTTTATATTTAGGTTAATAAATTAATTAAGAATATGTTTCATATAAATTATTGAAAGGAATTAAAATATGAAAAAAAATAAAGTATGTGTTTATGCAATAAGTAAAAATGAGGAAAAATTTGCTAAACGTTGGTATGAATCAATGAAAGAAGCAGATGAAGTATACGTTTTAGATACAGGCTCTACTGATAATACCGTTAATATTTTAAAAAATCTTGGAGCTAAAGTAACCATAAAAGAAATCAATCCCTGGCGTTTTGATGTTGCTAGAAATGAGTCTTTATCTTTAGTACCAAAAGATTGTGACATTTGTGTATGTACGGATTTAGATGAAATATTTAATAAAGGGTGGCGAAAAAAATTAGAATCGTTATGGAAAAATGGAGTTAATCATATAAGATACAATTATAATTGGAGTCACGATGAAAACGGAAAACCACTAATTAATTTTTATATAGAAAAAATACATTCTAGAAACGATTTCAAATGGATTCATCCGGTTCATGAAGTTCTAGAATTTAGTGGAGAAAAGCAAATATGGGAAACTACAAATGAAATAACATTAGATCATTTTCCTGATGATACTAAATCAAGAAGTAGTTACTTACCTCTTTTAGAATTATCTGTAAAAGAAAAACCAAATAACGATAGAAACATGCATTACTTAGGAAGAGAATACATGTTTTATGGCAGGTGGAATGAAGCTATTGATACATTAATAAAACATCTTTCTTTAAAAAGTGCTACTTGGAAAGATGAAAGATGTGCCTCTATGAGGTTCATATCAAGATGTTATAAAAATCTTAAAAGATATGATGAGGCAAAAATGTGGCTTGATAAAGCTATAAACGAAGCTCCTTATTTAAGAGATCCATATATGGAAAGAGCGATTCTTGAATATGAATTAAATAATTATAAGGAAGTTAAAAAATACTGTCTTAAAGCTTTAGAAATTAAAAGCCACGCAAAAACCTATATAAATGAACCTTTTAGTTGGAATTACACAGTATACGACCTTCTATCAATAAGTTGCTTTTATTTAGATGAACTTAATGAAGCTATTACGTGGTGTAATAAAGCCATAGAAATGGAACCTAATAACGAAAGATTATTAAACAATAAGAAAATAATTGAGCAAAAAAGAAAATCTGTTAATAAATAGATTTTCTTTTTTTATTATAAATACCATAACTTTTTATCATTTTTTCTTACTTCTTTAATTATTCCTCCGCCTAAACACAAATCATCTTTATAAAAAGCACAAACTTGTCCAGGAGTTACCGATTTTATCCCCTGGGGATAACTAACCAATAAATCTCCATTTTCTAAGTACTTTAAACTTACCATTTCTTCCTTTTGTCTATACCTAAATTTAGCTGTACAACTAGTAATTTTATTTTCATATAACCAATTAACTTCTTTTAATATACACGAATCTGATATTAAATACTCATTACTATCACCCGTTGCAATATATAAAATATTCTTAAATAAATCCTTTCCAACAACAAACATTCTATCAGTTGTTCCACCAATATTTAATCCTCTTCTTTGTCCTATAGTATAATTAAATAAACCATTATGTTCCCCTATTTTTTTATTATTAGAAATATCAATAATATCTCCTTTTATACCTTTAATATTATTTATAATGAAATTTTTAAAAGCATTATTTATAAAACAAACATCTGTAGAATCCTTTAAAGAAGCATTATCCATATTATTTTCTAAAGCTATTTTTCTTACTTCACTTTTATCTATACCATCTAATGGAAACAAAATATTATTAAGTTCTTCCTTTGTAATTTCACACAAAAAATAAGTTTGATCTTTATTTACATCCGCACTTTTATATAAATTACCATTTTCTTTTTTAGCATAATGTCCCGTAGCCATAAAATCACAATTAAATTTAATCATTTGATCATAAAGAAATTTTAACTTAACGAGTTTATTACATGTCACACAAGGATTAGGCGTTATACCTTTTTTATAATCATTAATAAATTTATCAATTATCTTTTCTTTAAATTCTTTTCTATAATCTATAATATGATGTTCTATTTCTAACTTCTTACAAGCTTTAATAGCATTACTACAATCAAAATCATTAGTAAATTTAAAAGTTATACCAATTACTTCATATCCTTGATTTTTAAGTATTATAGCTGCTACTGAAGAGTCTACCCCACCAGATATACCAACTACTACTTTTTTGCTCATTTTACCACCTACCTTATCTTTTATACAATTTTATTCATGTTTTTATACTTAAAATTAACTTCAATTTATATATAAATTATACTATCTTTTTATAAAAAAAGATATATCATCAAACTATACATACTTTAAATATTTAACAATATAATTATCTTTTTTAGTACTTTTAATTATTCCTATGAACTTATATTTTCCATATTTTCTTATGCTAAAAACATCATTTTCTTTAAGAATATAAGAGTTTTTATTTACCACTTCGTAATTAACAATTATTTCTTTATTTTTTATCTTTTCTAAAGCTTTACCTCTAGATGAATTAATGATAGAAGAAACAACGTTATCTATTCTAATACTAGATATTATAATTTCATGTTCTTCATACTTTCTTTGATAATCTCTTAACGTGTTTAAATTTACTTCTTCTAAGCTAATTTCACTTTTACCAATAATTCTTAAATTATTTTTTATATAAACTGATAATTCGTCCATAACAAATATATAAAAATTATTATTATATAAAACTATATCTCCAAAATATGATGAATCTATATTTAAAGCAAATAAGCTTCCTAATATATCTTGATGTCTTATACTTTCAATGGTATTGATTTTAAAAAGTTTAATTTTTGGTATTTTCTTTGTATATAAAATAACTTTTTCACTATCTGGATAAGGATAATATATGTTATATTCATTCTTTTTTAATCTTGAAGTCACTAACTTTAACTCTCTTTTATCTAAAAAAGAAGTGTCCTTTCCAGATTTTATTTTTTCTATTTTATTATTAATTTTATAAATATCAGATTTCATAAACATCCACCGATATAATTATATCAAAAAACTCGCTTATTAAAAGCAAGCTTTTCGTCTTTTTATAAAATCTAATATTACTAAAACAATATCTACAAATACTGGTATTACAAATATAAAATATAATATATATAAAATGTATTTAATCCTAGAATCAACTTTTTTTATTTCATTTATAATAAGCT
The DNA here is from genome assembly GCA_947589105.1 of uncultured Bacilli bacterium. Lineage (GTDB taxonomy): Bacteria > Bacillota_I > Bacilli_A > RF39 > UBA660 > Aphodocola. The sequence goes on from CANQBL010000004.1 coordinate 32,339, forward strand.
TTGTTTCTTTATTTTTATTTCCATAAATTACATTTATAATTAAAAAAATTATTGTAACTATTAATGGTGTAGAACTACTATTTTCTTCTTCGTTACTATTAATTACCAATTTCTTAGTTGTTTTAATATCATATTTAACAATTTCATTAACTGGCTCTATTAAAATAGTTTCAGAAATAGTTTCTCTAGAAATTTCAGAGCCTCCCTCATCAACTATCTTTTTAACAACTACCTGTTTTTCACCATTTTTACCAGATTGCAACACTTTTTTATTACCAATCGTATTATTTCCTTCGATTTTTGTATCATAATAGATGGTTTCCTTAATAGTTTCTTTTTTTTCGTATCTGCAAGTCCCATCTGATGCATTCGCATTAGCATTATAATTTATTGCTCCATTATCCATACACCCATAAACTTGTCTTACGGTTGTTGTTTTAGCTGTAGTACTTCCTCTAGAATTTGAAGAATATCCTCCGCCACAAGTACAACTTGGACTATAAGTACCATCACGACATACCCAACGCCCATTGCTACAATAAGATTGTCCTCCATGATGAGAACAACAACCTCTTCCAGCCGATACTGAAGATACTCCTACAAATAAACTAAAAACTACTAATAAAAATATTACTACTTTTTTCATTACACTTTTTTCTCCCTTAATACAAAAAAGCTAGAACAAACATAAAGTCTGTACTAGCCCTTTAATTAATTTAATTATAACATATAAACGACAAATTTTATCATAAACCAAATTAATTTATTAAAGAATTAAAATATTTTATAAACATAATTACGCATTATTTATTAATATAGTTATTAATTCTGAAAAACTAATACCTTCATTTTGCATTAATTTAGGAAACATACTAATAGAAGTAAAGCCAGGAATTGTATTTATTTCATTAACATATATTTCATTATTTAATTCATCATAGAAAAAATCTATTCTAGCATAACCTTTACAATCTAATCCTGTAAATATTTTTGATGCGTATTCCTTAATTTTATTAACCACCTCTATAGGCAAATCATCAGGTATCGTAGTATAAGTTTTTTCATTAGCATATTTAGCATCATAATCATAAAACTCATTTGCAGAATTTATTTCTCCAGGTGATGAAATTATTATTTTCCCTTTGCTTTGTAAAACCGCAATTTCTAATTCCCTTGATTTAATAAATTTTTCAATTAATACTTTATTATCATATTTCTTTGCTTCTTTTATTCCCTTTATTAGTTCTTTTTTAGTACTCGCCTTACTTATTCCAATTGATGAACCTCCATTAGAAGGCTTAATTATTAAAGGAAAATCAATCTCTCTAAGAATGTTTTCGACCTTATAATCTTCTTTTATCATTAGGTATGGAACTTGCGGAATATTTAAACTTTTAAATAACTGCTTGGACATTACTTTATCCATTCCAATACTACTTGCTAAAGTATTACATCCAACATATTTTATATTGAATAAATCTAACATTCCTTGAAGTTTTCCGTCTTCTCCATTGGTACCATGAGTAATCGGAAAAACAACATCAAAGTTTTTAATATAGCTTACTATATTGTCTATTTCTAATACATTAGCATCTAACCAGTCATGAAAATCTAAATATGATAAATCATCATTAAACTTATACCACTTATTATCATAAGAAATACCTACTATTTCATATTTAAAATTTTTTTTATCAATATTTTGAATAATACTTTTAGCAGACTTACAAGATATATAATGTTCACTTGAATTTCCACCAAATAAAATCAATACTTTTTTCAAAAAAACACCTCATTAAAATATATTTTAATGAAATATTTATTATGTATTATATTGGTCCAACTTCAAGTTTAAAAGCTAAATAAAGTTTAATTAAAAAGTTTTTAAAGATTTAATTTATATTAACTATAAGTTAATATAATATAAAAACCCACAATTTTTGTGAGTTTATTTTTTTATGGGCAATAAGAATATGAGTTTTGCACCAATTCATCGCGTTTTGACCTTTAAGTTATTCCTCTAATTTTTAATTCAATTTCTAAATTAAAAATCTTTTTTTTATATTTCTAATAACTCTTCCAAATTGTTTTGTAGTTAATGAAAACATTTCTTTAACATCTTTTCTTTCTATCCATTCATCATTCATAAAAATTTTCCTTATTCTTTTTTCCTTCAGAAAGTAGTAATCTTTCAAATAAAGAAGTTTCTAATTGTCTTTTTAATTCTCGTACACTCCAGTTAGAATTTAAACATTCTTTTTAGTAAAAGTTTCGTTCATCAACATTCTCAATACTTAATAATTCACAATAATGAGACCAACTCAATTTTCCAGACACTGTCTGGAATTTTGGATAAGTTATATAAAGTTTACGCATGTTAAATAAATTGCTGACAGAAAACCCTGATCCCAAAATTTTTCTTAATTCCTTAGAAAGTTCTTTCATAATTTGTTTCCCATATTCTGCTTTAATATTACCATTCTGTTCATTTTCAACAATAATTCTTCCAACATTCCAATATGCATATAACATAGTATTATTTACTTCATAAGCTACTTTTTTTCTACTACTCAAAATAACATCTTTAATTTCTTGAATCATTTCAGCATTATTTTTTTCTAACATTTTAATCCTCCTTTCACGATTGATCAGATTTACCAATTCAAATATAGTTCATCTAATAAATATTTTAACATAAATTACGCACTATTTTAATCTCTTATCTGCAATAAAGTAAATTTTTCTCTATTAAATCTTGCTCCTTTTTTATTAGGAATTATTTGTAATAAATCATTGCCTTTATTTAAACTTTCTAAATTAATAGAATTAACATTTAAATTATTTTGATTTATTTTCTAAAATTTCTATGGACACATTCATTATTTATTCTCACCTCCTTTGCAAAAGAAAAAGTCCATAATATCAAGTATTACGAACTTTTACTTATCTTTCGCACAAAGGTGTGCGTAAAATTCACTATGGGGCGGAGTGTGGGAATCGAACCCACGCATGCTGGTGCCACAAACCAGTGTGTTAACCACTTCACCAACTCCGCCATATAATGTATGGCATTTAATAAATGCTAGTAGTATTTTAACAAACATATAAAAGAAAATCAATATATATTTCTTAAAATTATAAAAATAAAATTAATTAATAACTAACTTATTTTATTCATCTTCTTCATTAAGTAAAGCGGCACTTTTTATAGTATTACTACCATATTTCTTATTAATCTCATCCATTGCCTTTTGAACTTTATCCCTCTTAGTAGTTTTTCCTATTTCTTCAAATAAGGATATTTGTTCATAAGTTTTATCTGTAAAATCAGTTACCCTTAACCCAACTAACCTTATTGGTTCACCTTTCCACATATCTTTTAATAACTCACATGCATTATCATATATATCCTCATCTGAAGATATGGGATTAATCAACTTTTTTTGATGAGCATAACTAAAAAACTCATTATTTTTAAGTTGAACAGAAATAACCGTAGCATATTTTTTTTCGTTTCTAAGCCTTATGCCTACCATACTAGATAGTCTATGCAATACTTTTTTTAAATCAACCAAATCATATACATCTTCAGGCAATGTAGTTGAATGCCCTATTCCTTTGTTTTTAGGTATAGGTTTTTCAACCGCTGAATTATCAATACCGTTAGCATAATCATGCATTAACTTCCCCATTGATTTAAAATTTTTAATTAACATGTTCACATCACAATGGGCTAAATCATAAATCGTATCAATACCTATTTCATGTAGTTTTTTACTTGAACTTTTTCCAACCATAAATAAATCATCAACGGATAAAGGCCACATCTTAGTTTCTATTTCATTATTAAAAAGAGTGTGCACCTTATCAGGTTTTTCAAAATCACTAGCCATTTTTGCACAAAGTTTAGAATTTGCAACACCAACGTTAACAGTAAATCCAAGAGAATCTTTTATTTCGTCTTTTATTTTATGGGCTAACAAAACCATGTTTCCAAACATTTTTTCCATTCCTGTCATATCCAAAAAACATTCATCTATGGAATAACGTTCAACTACCGGACTATATTTACATAATATTTTATAAAAGGCATTAGAATAATCATTATATTTTTGCCTATCAGAGTTTACTATATATAAATTATCTACCTTACGTCTAGCTAAATAAATAGGGTCTCCAGTTACTATTCCTGCTTTCTTTGCAGGATAACTTTTAGCTAGAACAATCCCTCTTCTTTTTTTTTCATCTCCACCAACTACAGAAGGTATCGTTCTTATATCTATCTTACTTCCTTTTTTTAGTAACTCTAATGCTGACCATGATAAAAAGGCATTGTTTACATCAATATGAAAAATAATTCTTTCCATAATAATCACCTCTTTTTAATACATATTCATACTATCATACATACATTTGTTTGTAAATTATTTTCTATGATTTAATTAAAAAACCCTTACGGGTTTATTTTTTTAAAGATAAAAATAAAATTATCATTAACAAAATTAACAATAAAATTAAAATAGTAATTAAAATAGAGTTATTTTGTTTTAACTTCTTAGTTTGTACCCTAACCTTCGTATTTTTTACACTTTCTCTTATTATTTTAAGAACGCTTTCATCACATATATTATTTAAAAGCCGCATGGTTTCCGTTGTAGGATTTCCTGGTTCTTTTTCCCTAATTTCCTTATCCGCAAGAATAAACTCAGGGCTCATTATCATAATGTTTTTATCATTATTAAAATTAGTTAATCTTATAACGCTACTCTTAGCTACGTTCGAAATTACTTTTGTTTTTAGCCTTACTTCCATTGTATCCTTATTTATACCATACGTTTTTATTGAAAATTTATTATCAATAAGAGAATAAGGAAAAAAACCAACGGTTGTATTTTCATACTTTATTTTAAAACCATAATCTTCTTTTGAGTAACTTTTAGAATCAGAAACCACATCAAATAAATATTCCTTAGATAATTTTTTTATTTTTTTTCGAATAAGTGCAATCTTCTTTTCTTTAACTAATATGTAAAAATCAGTATGTTGTTCAAAAGATTCTTTATTTGATATAATATATGGAACAATACTTCCAGACACTAAAATAGAACTAGCTATTTCTTCATCTTGTATTAACGTAATAATAATATCTATTATATCATTATAATTACTATTCATATTAATCCTTCCGTTCTTAAGTATATTTATATCTTTATTATATAATAATCTTTTTAAATTGCAATTAAAATTAAAAAAAGAAACAAGCAAATAAACGTTATCATGTAATGAAAAATACTTTTAAACTTAATTTCTAATGTATATTCTATTATGCTAGGAATAAAAATAGCACTAATAAGAAGAATGGAAAATAATAATTTTAAACTTAAAGTATCAAAATAAAGACTAAACGAATAAAAAAGAATAATAAATTGAATTAAAATATTAAAAATTACATATATTTTCATATTAATATTATATGAAACATATAAATTATTTTTATATACAAAAATACAAGTTCTTAGCGAATCATATTCTTTAAATTTAAACCTGCATTATATACATCTTTTTTACTAATATCATTATCTTTATCACTAACTTTTTTTACTGCTTCTTTTAATGAGCAATTATTTAATTTCATTTCTTCAACTATTTTAGCCTCTAAACTAATAATTTTATTTTTGTCTGTTTTTACAACATCATTATTTATTAAAATTACATACTCACCCTTTTCGGCATCTATATTTGATACCATTTTTTCATATACTTCTTCTATTTTTCCATAAATTGAGTTTTCATGAAGTTTTGTTAATTCATTGCATAAGCATACCACACACCCTGGCATTTCTTGTTTTAGTTCCATAAGTAATTTTAAAATACGTTTTGGAGACTCGTATATAACCTTTGTTTTGACATCAGAATGCTTTATTTTATTAAAAAGCTCTTTTTTATCCTTATTTATTGTAGGAACAAAACCATAAAAAGAAAATGAAGACGTATCTAATCCACTTATTGAAAGAGCTGTTATAACCGCACTACAACCTGGAATTCCAATTACGTTAATTCCTTCTTCTTTAGCCTTTTTAACTAAAATATAACCAGGATCCGATATACAAGGAGTTCCTGCATCAGAAACTAAAGATATGTTTTTTCCCGATTTTAATTCTTTTATTATTTCTTCAGTTCTTTTACTTTCATTAAATTTATGATATGAAATCATTTTTGTTTTAATATCAAAATAATTTAGTAATTTAATCGTTTGTCTTGTGTCCTCTACTAATATAATATCACTTTGTTTAAGTGTTTCTACCGCACGAGAAGAAAAATCCCCTAAATTTCCAATTGGTGTTGCAACAACATATAAATTTCCCATAATAACACGTCCTTTAAAATTATTATATCATTTAAAAAGGCCTTATTAAAGACCTAGAAATTAAACATTAACCACTCCGGTTTAACAATTAATAAAATACCAATTATAAACATTATTATACCACTAGCAAGATGCGAGTATTTAGCATATTTTGTTGAAATACCTGTTAGTTGCATAGTTTTAAATACTATAGTAAAAATAATTAAATCATCTAGCATAAAGAAAAATATATAAGTTATTATATAAAACCAGTATTCAAATAAACTTAGATTATTCATTTTTAAAAGTTTGGCAAAAATAACTGGAAAATCTGCCGAACAAGCAAGTTCTATTAAATTAGCTGATATAGCTAGCAACAAAATACCAATTATTGCTATAATAAGTGTCCTTTTCTTTAGAAGTTTCTTTACTTTTAAAAAATATTTATTTTCTTTTTTAGTATGTTCTACATTATAAAGTTCTTCTTTATTAAGAGAGTTAGCAAAACTATTTAAATTAATGGCACCACCAATTATCGCAGCAACAGCAATTATAGTTCTAACTATTGCAACCCAACTTATCATCTTGTCAAAAGAAAGCCATGATACCATAAAAGCCATATATATAAAGGAAGAAGTAACTAAAAATATAAGACCTAAAGTCCACAACCTCTTTTTATCTTTCACACCAATTAAAGTACTTATAAAAAATAATAATATCCACATTGCGCATGGATTAAAACCATCTATTACTCCCAATAAAACTGATATAGAAGGAAGAGAAAATCTTTTCAAATCAAGCATACCAACAATTGGTAATTTAATTTTATAACTTCCTTTTTGTAATAATCTATCCTCTTTTTGAATTGAATTTTCAGTTTCTTTAACTACACCAATTTTAATTCCTACTTTATCTAAAAAATCTTCTTTGGATGCCATTTTTATATGATATCTATAAGTTTCATCAGTTACACTACTTGCATAACCAAAAATAGCAGTATTATCAATAACTACAAAAGGAACACCACGTACATTTATATCTAAAAGAGTTGCAACTTCTTTCATCAAAGCCTTATTTTCTTCATTTTCCCAAACTTCATATTTATATATTTTTAAATCATATTTATCTTTGATATTATTTAAGTATTTAAATGCTTCTTTACAGTGAGGACAAGTTTTTCCATAAAACATATACACATTAACACTCTTAGCGCTTGCATTCATATTAAATGTTAAAAAAGCTAATACTGATAGTAAAATGCAAAATATTATTTTCTTAATTAATTTCATATCATATTTCCTTTATAAATTCTAATAACTTTTCTTTCTTTTTTTCTTTAATTAAATTTCAAAAGATTTATACAAAAAAACGTCTTAAAGACGTTTTTTTCTAGTCTGATAATTCACTAACTGGAATAATATAAGTTACTTCTCCATTTGGTTTAATTATTTTAATAGTAGCTTTTTTAGATTCAATAACTTTAACATCTTGACTTTTTTTAGCATTAGCTTGAATCTTATTTGGATTTTGGAAAGTTAGTACTTGCAAAGGAGTTCTACTAGTTAGAACACCTACTGCACATAGTGACATTACTAAAACAACTGATAAGCAAGCCCCTATCTTAAACCATGAATCTTTAATAAGTTCTTTACTAGCTAATTTTGGTCTTCCTACTTTATTATTTTCTTCTTTCTTAGCCATAACGTCAACTCCTTACTTTTCTATTCTAATATAATAATACCATAAAACTCTAAAAATCGAACTTTTTTTATAATACTTTACATTTTTATTTACTACATTATAGTTATGTTATAAAATCCATAGTATTATTCATAATTTTTTATTTTATATTTTAAAAATAAAAGAAGAATTACATTTAAGTAATCCTACCTTATTACAACTAGATTATTATCTTTAATATCAATTGTTAAATTATCACCTGTTATTATACTTCCATCTATTAACTTCTTAGCTAGTAATGTTTCTAAATTTTTAGATAAGAATCTTTTAAGAGGTCTTGCCCCATAATTATGATCATAACCATTTTCTACAATCCATTCTTTTGCCTTACTACTTAATATTATAGAAATTTTATTTCCTAATAATTTATTATTTAAATCACTTACTAGTTTATCTAATATTTCATAAATAACATCTTTAGATAACGAATTAAAAATTATTATCTCATCAACACGATTTAAAAATTCTGGTCTAAAATAAGTTTTTAATTCACTATTTATAATTTGTTCATCTACTTTTCCATCTAAAACATATTCACTTCCAACGTTAGAAGTCATTATTATAATAGTATTTTTAAAATCTACGGTACGTCCATGACCATCAGTTATTCTTCCATCATCTAATATTTGAAGTAATATATTTAAAACATCTTTATGAGCTTTTTCTATTTCATCAAATAAAACTATACTATACGGGTTTCTTCTAACGGCTTCCGTTAATTGACCACCTTCATCATACCCTACATAACCTGGAGGCGCCCCAATAAGTCTTGCAACCGAATGACTTTCCATATACTCACTCATATCAATTCTAACCATATGTTTTTCATCATCAAAAAGTTCATAAGCAAGTGTTCTTGCTACCTCTGTTTTACCTACTCCTGTTGGACCTAAGAAAATAAATGAACCTATTGGTCTTGCTTCATCTTTTATACCAGACCTTGATCTTATGATTGCTTCACTAACAAGCTTCAAAGCTTCATCTTGACCTTTTACCCTTTTTTTCATGTTTTGTTCAAGATTAAGAATCTTTTCTTTTTCACCTTGAGCTAATTTTGTTATTGGAATATTAGTCCATCTTGCAATAACTCCCGCAATAGATTCTTCATTTACCCTATCAGATAATATTTTGTTTTCATTTGCTTGTTTTAAATTATCAAGAGTCTTCTCTAATTCTGGAATAGTACCATGCCTTAATACAGCCGCACTTTCCAAATCATAATTATTTTCAGCCATTTCTAATTTAAATCTAGCATCTTCTAATTCCTTTTTAGTTTTTTTAATATCAGATTGAATAGCTTTTTCTTTTTCCCAAGCATTTCTAAGAGTCAATTCTTCTTCTTTCATTTCTTTTATTTTACTATCTAATTCTTTAACCCTTTGTTTACTTATATCATCTTTATCTTTTTTTATAGCTTCTCTTTCTATTTGAAGTTTCATAATCCTTCTAGTTAATGAATCTATGTTTTCTGGTACAGAATCCATTTGAACACGAATGGTAGCACAAGCTTCATCAATCAAATCAATTGCCTTATCTGGTAAAAATCTATCGGTTATATAACGGTTCGAAAGGGTTGCTGCTGCTACTAATGCTGCATCTGAAATTGATACACCATGATGTACCTCAAATCTAGGCTTTAACCCTCTAAGTATAGTTATAGTATCAGATACGGTAGGTTCTTTTACCATTACTTTTTGAAATCTACGTTCTAAAGCTCCATCATCTTCAATATATTTACGATATTCATTTAAAGTTGTGGCGCCAATACAATGAATTTCTCCTCTTGCAAGCATTGGTTTAAGCATGTTACCAGCATCCATAGCTCCCTCTAATTTTCCCGCTCCTACTATCATATGAATCTCGTCAATAAACATAATAATGTTTCCTTCAGATTTTTTAACCTCATTTAAAACGTTTTTAAGTCTTTCTTCAAACTCTCCCCTATATTTAGCACCTGCAATTAAAGATGCCATATCAAGTTCCCAAATAGTTTTATCTTTTAAAGAGCTTGGTACATCACCTTTTACAATACGAGAAGCAAGGCCTTCAATAATAGCGGTTTTTCCTACTCCTGGTTCTCCAATTAATACCGGATTATTTTTAGTTTTACGAGATAATATACGAGTTATAGAACGTATTTCTTCATCCCTTCCAATTACAGGATCTACTTTACCATCCTTAACGTACTGAGTAATATCTCTACCATATTTTTCCAAAACATTTTCTTCTTTTTCTTCATTCATATTAAACATATATACCACCCCTTAGTAATATTATGCACATCTTTTTTTGCACTATGAGAATTATAAAACAAAAATTAGCACTTGTCAATATAGAGTGCTAATTTAGTAACATTTTATCTTTTTTTATAAATGTTAATTATTTTTGTCTTTTTAATAAATAATCAGCAAACTTGATAAATAATTCCTTATTTTTAACATCCATTTTCTTTATTTTATTTATACCATTAATAGTGTACTTTTCAGCTAGTTCTTCTGCAATTTTTCTAGCCCCTAATCTATCAAAAAGATTGGCTATTATGTTACTTTCTTCTTCGGTAACATTAGGATTACCATAATATTTTTTTATTGTCTTTAAGTCATTATCAGTTGCATGGTCAATAGCATATTTATAAATAATCGTTTGCTTTCCTTCTTTTATATCATTTAAGGTTTTACCCATTTCATTTGAGTTAGAATATAAACCTAATAAATCATCTTTAATTTGAAAAGCTATTCCTAAATTTGTACCCACTTCTATTAGTTTTTGCTTATCATCATAATTAGCTCCAGCTGAAGCTGCTCCAATTAATATAGGGCCTATTATCGTATACCAAGCAGTTTTATTAACGTATATATCGTATATTATTTTTTCGTCCATTTTTTTATGGTATTCAACAGACTTAAAAGGAAGTTCTACGTCTATAATTTCTCCATTTACGGTATTATAAAGTGTTTTAGAATAAACTCTTATTATTTCATCCTTTAAGTCATTACTAATGCTAGAGTTATTAATTATTCTATATGATATAAAAAAACCTAAATCGCCTATACATATTGCTTTAGATATTCCAATATGTCCGCTATACTTTGCATTTATTGTTTCCATGCCTCGTCTTTTATCTGCCTCATCAATAATGTCATCATGAATTAATATGGCAGTTTGAAATATTTCTATAGCAGCAGCAATATCAATGTAAAAATCATCATCTTTGCCAAATAATAATTGTCCTAATTTAATTAAAAATCCACGTACTCTTTTTCCTCCTTGAGATAATCTTTTTAACTCTTCTAAAGAATTTTTTAAAAACTCATTATCTTGATATTTTAATATTTCTTTATCTAAAATTTCATTTATTTTATCTTCTATTTTTTTTCTTGTTTCATTAAATAAAGCATCATTCATATAAACATCTCCAAACTCAATACATAAATTATACCACTTATATAAATTCTAGTAAAATAAAAGATAATTGGTTTTTAGTTAAGTTACAGTTGTTATGAACCTCGTTTAATAAAAAGGCTTTATTTTCTTTTTTGACATTATATGATATAATTTTTATAGAATAATAAGGCAGTGATAAAATGAGTGAAAACAAAGTAAAAAATTATGATCAAAATGAGAATAAAACAGAGTTTTTATTTGAAAGTGACGCAGAAAAAGTTGTTTTAAAAGAAGCGTCTAAACCTAAAAAAATAAAAATATATAAAAAAATATTTATTAACACTATATTTATCTGCTTTTTTATAACAATAATGACACTAGTTTTAAATAATTATCAAAAAAAACAAATTAAAAATATTACAGCTTCGCTAGGAAAAATAAACGCTTCAAATAAAATAGATGAGAAATTAAATTCTTTTAGTAATGATTTAAATTTAGTAAATAATAACTTACAAGATAAATATTCTATTATAGTAAATAAGGCAAACCCAATAAGCGAAGAAATTTTAAATAGTTACGTATTAACTAATGTGGAAAACAACATATATAATGGTATAAAAATAGAGCAAGAAACTTATAAAAATTATCTAAAATTAAAAGAAAATTTACTTGAAAGAGGTTATTACATAAACATTATAGAAGGGTTTAAAACATTTAATGAATCAAAAATTATATATAATAATTATAAGAGAAAAAACGGAATTAACTACGCAGAAAAATACATTGCTAAACCTGGAACCTCTGAACACAACACCGGTTTAGCATTTGATTTTATAATATCTAATAATAAAAATTCATACGAAACAAATTATAAAAGTGAAGAATATTTTTATCTAGAAAACATTGCTTATCTTTATGGCTTTATAATTAGATATCCAAAAGATAAAGAAAAAGTTACTGGATATAACTATATACCTTATCATTTAAGGTACGTTGGTGTTAATCTTGCTAAATATTTAAAGAAAAACAATTTAACATTAGAAGAATATTATAAGTAAATATTAAAGTAAAAAAGAATGTATAAAATAAATTTCATACATTCTTTTAATATTTTATAATTCATCCATATTCCATCTTACTGGTAATAGCTCATCTACTGTTTTAACTTCTCCATTTCTTAATAATACCTTTGTTTTTAGATTATCATTATTAAGTTGTCTTATAAATTCTAGACATCTACCGCAAGAAACAACCACATCATTTTCACTAGAAGAAACAATTTTAACAATATGGGTTTCCCCCGCTTTTAACATATCTGCGATAGCACTATGTTCCGCACAAAATCCTATACCGCATTTTGCATTTATAGATATACCAGTATAAACATTACCAGCTTCAGTTAATAACGCGCAAGCAACATGACCACATCTAACGTATTCACTAACTACAATATCTCCCGCTAATTGTTTTGCAACCTTTTTTAATACATCAAATTCCTTATCCACATTATCACCCTTTTATTCTAATGCAATTATAACATGACTATTTAATTTATTTAAGTTTTTTTCTTAAAAATTGTAAACTAACATAACTTTTCTAATAAAGTTTCGAATATTTCCAAATGTCTTTTTTCATCTAATATTATTCTCGAAAGCATTTCTTTTATGTACTTATCATCTATTAATTCTTTGTGATGTTCATAGTTTTTTATTGCGATTTTCTCAGATTTAATATCAGTTTTAAGCATATCTCTCATTTCATTATCATAATTCACATTACTAGAAGTCCACATAACACAGTCTCCTCTTGAAGATTCACAAGTTTTATACACCGGTTTTTTACCTAATAAATTAATTGTTTTACCCAACATTTCCAGGTGTTTCATTTCTACAAATGAAATTTCTTCTATAACTTTAGAAAATTCTTCGTTAGAATTAAAAGTATCAAAATGTTGATATGAATAAAGTAATGTAGCTGTCGTTTCACTAACTTCTCCAGCATAATCCTGACTAAGCAAATCTGCATAATATGGATTTTTTTCCTCAACTCTTACTATTGGATAAGGAATATCTAATTTAACTTTCATTTTATCACCAATTAATTATATTCATAAGGCTATTATAAAATAACATATTATTAAGTGGCAAAAAATTAATATGCACAAACTTCTTATTTTTTTAATAGTATATATTGAAAATTTATTTAAGTTTATGTTATAATTTACTTGTTCCTTTTAGGGGATTAGTTAAATGGTATAATAATGGTCTCCAAAACCACTGTTGGGAGTTCGATTCTCTCATCCCCTGCCATAACAACTGTTCGCTTTATAGCGATTTATAATATATTATCTAGTCATTTACTAGATTTTTTTATTTAATGTAAAATTTATTTTTCTATATAAATTTTACTTTATTATAATAATTTTATCTCTTGAATTTTAAAAGAGTACCCCAAAAGAATCAATGTTAGTTAAAGCATGTGGCTGCAACACCCTTACCTTATATTTAGTGATTTTTTATTATGTAAAATTAGGTTATATATTTCTGTGATGTATTTGTGCCTATACAATTCGAAATAATTAAAAAAACGAACCTAAAAGGTTCGAATCAATTCAACTCCTAGAGAGTTTAAAAAACTTTGTGTAAAATTACCAATCCATGGTAATAAAGATATTTGAGAGTGATTATATTAAGTTCATTATAAATCATATCCCAATTAGGATATCTAGTAGTCCATTTTTCTCTACATAACCTATTATTGCACACATAAACCCCCATTACTGTGTAATTTTTGGATTTAATATATACCTTTATTTTGCATTTTAAATATATATCTAACGATTATCCCCTCCGCAGTGGCACCCGCCGAATTTTCGATAACTACTAACCTCTTCAACTATAAAAGTTCTGGCGCTCGTCATATAAACTTTAATCTAACCTTCCAAAAGTTAAATATAACTATATTTAGTATATAGAAAAATATAGAAAAAATAAAAAATTGTCATTATCTATTTCAAATTTATTATCATTTTATTAAAAAAATTGACAATTTATATTGTGTTAATTTAATAATATCTAAAAATAATAGTAAACTACCAAATCCAAATAAGATTTATCTTATATGAAATACGACGTAAGTTAAAATTTATTTATTGCAATAAAATTTAAGGATGATTGCAAATAAGAAAGACTATTGATATAATATGATTAGAGAGGAGAAATAAAAAATGTATGAAGTAGGAATGTTATGTAAACACTTTAAAGGAAAAGATTTATATGAAAAAAATATATATAGAATTATAAAGTTGGGATTGTCAGGTAATGAAATAGATGAAGAGAAAATAACTTATTCAGGTGACAATGAACTTAAGAGTGCTTCTAATTTAGTTATTTATGCTAATATATTTCAAGATAATAAATTATTTGCAAGAGAATACGAAGATATATCTAGTGAATTATCGGATGAAAAAAAACAAATTTATAATCAAACATACAAAGTTCAACCATTAACTCCAAATGAAATAGAATTAATTAATAATGAAGATTTTATTTTAAAAAAGAAAAAAATAGTAAAAGAAAAAATCTTAAAAAAAACATTATAGAGTATGAAAATAATTTTGTGTAAAGATAAATTCTTTCTATGGTAATATAGAAATATATAACTAAGAAAGGATTTTTTGTATGAAAGAAAATAAAAATAATGAAATTGTTAAATATTTACAATTTCATTATATCATACACAATATTTATCAGAGATTATTACATCATTTTATATCACAAATTACATAAAAATATGAATTAGATATTAAAAAAATTATCTATTGCTATTACACCATCGTAATAATTATTCATAATCTCAATGCATAATTTCATTTTTTCTTTATCGATAATTTTATTTTGCTTATAATCTTTTATTATATTAGCAAATAATTGATCGTAATAAAATGTAATTGAGCCGTATTTTGACTGGATAAGAATATCTACTAAATCATTAATTTTAGTTTTAATATCTTCTTCCAAATTTGATAATAAATAATCATTTATATTTACTTTTTCTCCATCTATTTCAAACTCATTACTAAGTATAGAAGATAGTTTTTTTTGTAATGGAAGCTGTTCATTTTTTATATCATTGATTAAGTAATTTTTATATTGCAAAGTTTTTTCAACAGTATATTTTGACATTTCTTTTTGTTTACTATCTATATTTTTTAAAATCAAATCTCCACATACAAAATCTTTTTCTTCTGTTTTATTAAATTCTATAATTTTATCAGTTTCAATATCAATTAAAACCCAATATTCAGCTTTAATTTGCTCATCTTTGCTCCAAGCATTATCTTTTTCGTCAGTTATCATTACCCCAACATATAATTTACCATTTTCTACTCTTAGCATTGGATATAATGGTATATAATTTCCTAATCCCCTTTTTATTTTTTCTTGATTAGTAATATTTAAATACTTATCTAAATTTAAATTATTCATAATATCTCTCCTTAATTTTATTTCTAGCACTATATAAATAATACTTTATGTTTGATTGTGTAGAATTTAATTTCTCACTAATCTCTTTTATTGAAAGGTCATTACAATAATACATTTTAAATGATAGTTCCTCTTTTTGAGTTAATCCTATATTACCTAAATTATTTACTATTTCTTTATATATAATTTTATCTAGCACATTTGTTTCATATTTAACCTGATACTCTTCATTAAGATTGATATTATTTTTTTCTTTAATATATTCTTTTGCTTTGGTGCACCATAAATTATAAGCAATTTTCCATATTAAATTTTCAATTTTTTCAACCTTAATATTTTTATTTAAGTACTCAAATATAGAAAGAAAAACGCTATTTGTTAAATCTTCGGCATCTTCTTTGTTATTTGTTTTATTTAATGCCCAATTATATATTTTATAGTAATATTTATCATATATTTCATCCATTTTATTCACCTTTCACTATTATAGTGTTTTTTTATTAAGATTGGTTAGTAAAAATTTAATTAAATATTACTTTCCCATCCAAGTTACAAATATAGCAATTAGGAAATAATGTTTTTATTTTTCTTAAAATTTTATTATCCTTTTCATATTTTCTTCCAACTAATATACCTTCAATAAAGCAAGCTGGTAACAAAAAAACAATTGCACTTTCCCTATCAGTAAAAAAGGCATCTTTTTCTTTCCTGTCCTTTAAAAATCTTTCATAAAACCATTCATTAATAAAGGGTTTAACATCTTCATCACTTATAGTAGTATTTAAAATATCTCCTTTTAATAATTCCTTAACATAATAATTATTTCCATTAAATATAATTCCTATTTGGACATTTTCCTGTTGATAACTAGGCATAAATCTAGCTTCTTTAGTTTGTTCCATAGTCCAAATAAAATAATCATTTCTAGTTACAATACTCATAATATCAGACATTTTGCTATATGGAATCACAGAAGTGTCTTTCAAACCCTCACCTTTAAACATAATAGTTGCACCACTATAAAAGTCTATATAATCCTTTAACAAATAATCTTTCTGTAAATTCCAAACTCCTACCGTATAAGGATATTTAGAGTTTCTTCCATTAACAACTAAATCACACATTAGCCCTACTTTAGCTATTTTTTCTAATCCTTCGATATTCTTATAAGTTCCATGAAGTAACGTACCTTTTTTTAATCGTACTAAATCTCCCACTTTGTAATCATTACTTTCTATCTTATAATTATTTATAGAATTATAAAATCTATCTATTTGTTTTAATAATAATTTTCTTGCGTTATTTTTTATATTTTTATTTACTAATTTAACGTATTGTTCTTTATCCATATTACTCCTCATAGTTAACCTTTATATTTTCTATATTGATTAATTCTTTATTTTCAAATTTAAATAATTCAGGTGCAAAAAACGCATCTTCAAAAATAATTTTATTATTAAAAGTTAATTTTAAAATAGATTTACTTAATTTTGTTTCACACCAAGTCATAAAAAGAAACAACATAGCTGTTCCATGAGATATTATAGCTATTTTTTTACCCTTATATTGATCTATAATACAACTTAAAGCATATAACATCCTTTTTGCTACTTCTTTTCTTGACTCCCCGTTTGGCAATTTATAATTTTCATCTTTAAACTGCTTATCTTCAAAGTTTAAAGGCAATTCATCCCATGAACGAATTCCAGATTTTCTTTCTCCAAAATCATCCATAACAATTAACTTTTTATTATTTTTATCAGCTATATATTTTGCAGTTGCCATTGCCCTTACATAATTACTTGATATTACTACATCTACATCTTCTAATTCTTTAATTTTGCTTAATATTCTAGCTCTTCTTTCCCCTTCTAAGGATAAAATTTGTTTTTCATTTTGTATTTGTAAATTATCTTTACTATTACAAAAATTTAGTTTCATAGGTTCTGAGTGTCTTAACATATAAATCGTTGTCTTCATACTTTTCTCCTTATTAACAAAAATATAATAATGTTACTTTTTCAAATTATTAAACAAATTAACGCCTAATTCATTTTCTAATTGTTCAATTATTTCTGGTCTAGTATCAAGTCGCTTACCAACAATATTTCCTAAAAATTTTAACATATTAGCTTTTTTGGTTTCTAA
The DNA here is from genome assembly GCA_947589105.1 of uncultured Bacilli bacterium. Classification (GTDB taxonomy): domain Bacteria; phylum Bacillota_I; class Bacilli_A; order RF39; family UBA660; genus Aphodocola. The sequence continues at coordinate 50,444 of CANQBL010000004.1, forward strand.
ATCCTGTAAATCCACATTATTACCATATTTTCCTTGCTTACATAATTTATATATATTATTCATTTCAATTGCAAATTCAGTAAATTTACCAGACGATATATTATTAAATTTTTCTTCGAAACTTAAGTCATTATTTAAATATTGACTAGCTAATTTATCTTCTCCCACCAAAATTTTACATATTCTCATAAAAGTTTTTATTGGAAACATATAGTCCTCTTCTTCGGATAATCTTATTTTAGTAATATCTTCGGCATACATTTGCGTAGTTGCTTCATCAATACCCTGGTACTCATTTGTTTCATGGCCAAAAAATAGTTGTTTTTTATTTTTAAACTGGCTCAATCCATGGGAAATTTCATGCATAATTTGACAAACAATTATATTAGCATTGTTAGGATCTTTAAGAAAGTTTTCATCAATATATATTTCGTTACCATTAGCAACTCGCCAATTAACTAAGTTAGAACTATGTATCTCTAATAATGGTGCACTATAAACTTTTGTATCCTTTTGCATATTGCTTTCCAAATTTATAACATTAGTTACATTCCTAAAATATTCCCAAGCTTTTCTCTTTAAATTTTTAACAAGTTCATTATAATTCGGTAAAGAATTCCTACTATTTAATAATTGATTATATTCTGCTTTATAATCACGCTCATTAACTTGTTGTAACTGTTTATTTTTATTAGCTTGAATATTAGAATTATATTCATTAATTTCCTTTAAAACATCAAAATTAAAACAAATATTATTTGGATCAAAATTATTTTTAATAAGATTATTCTTTATTGTTTTATACACTTCTTGTTTGAAAGTTTTATCAACTTGTGGTATGGCCTTAACCAAATGTCCTAATTTTCTTATGTATTCTTTTAAACCATTAATTAATTCGATTTCTGTTTCACCTGATTTAATTTGCGAATTAAAATATTCGCTTAAATAAATATTTTTACCATTTTCATTTATAGTAAATAAAGGATGTGTTCTTATCCAATTTAATACGCTAATTTCAATTGAATCATACATAATTTTCGACATTAAATTTGTATAACTATTTTTTTCTTTTTTTATTTCGTTTGCATAACCTATCCATCCATTTATATTACCGCAAAAAAGATGCGGTTCATTACATTTTTTTATAAGCTCGGGATGTTCAGTTTCTATTTCTTTAAGTATTGATAGCACATTATCCATATCTTCTGTTGATGAATAAATAACTAAACCATCTTTTTGAGTATTTCCAATAATTGTTCCATCACTTACTTTAAAATAGTATGTTATATTTAATTTTTCAAATTTTTCTTTTAACAATATTATAAAATTTGGTATTACAGATGGATCTACACTTATATAGAATCTATGACTTATATCACCTTTCTCATACATTTTATTATTTGATAAGTGCCAAGACTGATAAGTTTGCCAACCTAATTGAGTTGAAAATATGGGGTTAGCCTGAAACCCATCTTCATTAATAAAAGGAGTGTATGTTCCTTTCTGAATGGATGATTTTACTATCTTTTCAGCTAAATCACTTACACTATCGTGTACACTATTTCCTTTATTTGGGTCATTTTTTAGAAAATTATAAAAAACTTTATATGGCTCTTTAAAAGCTGACCTAATATTATAGTTTTTAGACATATTAATAAAATTATTTACAACTCTTGCTACATAATCTTCCGTTAAAGGAACACTGGCCTTTTCATATATGTTTCTACTGTTAACCACCATAAAAATACCTTCTTTTAATATAATCTTATCATAAATAGCAATTATTATTTATATAAAGTAGTTCTTTAAAACTAAAGTTTACATTAAAATATTCATTTTTTTATAAATGCAATTATATTATAATTCCTAAAACAACTTTTATTATTATGTCGAATTTGGTATAATATAGTTGTTTAAAGGGCTAGTATAGACTTTAATAGTTTATGCTGGTTTTTTCTTATTTTTTTACAGGAGGTAATTAAAGTATGAAGAAACAAAAGGCACCAAAATTATCTTTTTTGATTTTCTTAATTCTTTTATTTTTATTTGTAATACCATTAATAATTAATTATTCATTTAAATTAAAGACAAAAATTAACTTTTTTATTATAGAATGGAATGCAGGAGATGCATTAACATTCTATGGAAGTATTATTGGTTCCATAATAAGTATATTAGGTGTTTTTTTATCAATTAAATATGCTCAACAAAATTATTTACAAGATACCTTAAATAAAGTGCTACCTTATTTATCCTTAGAAATTTTAGAAAAAAAACTAATCGATCCATTTTCAGAATCTATATATTCAAAGATTTATAATACTGCAAAATCAGAGTCAGTAAAAAAGCAAGAATATAAAGAAATAAAGCTTAAAAAAATGTACTTTATAATTAAAGATGGAATTATAACTGTAAAAGTTGGATTAAATAAAGAACAAATGAAATTAGCTGAAAGGGGCGGAAATGTATGGATTCCCGGTGAAAAAGGAGAAAAAATACTCACAAATATTCCAACGTTTAATGTGCCTATAAAAATAGAAAATGTGGGAAATGGAGCTGCCATAAGCATTAGAATAGGATTTAACAAAAAAAATATTACAACAAATGAGAAAAAATATGTAAAACCATTAAATTTAAAAATAGGAGATTCAATATACTTGAATTTCTTCTGTACAGATATTAAAAAAAATGATTTGGGGGAATATATTTTAGAATTTATGTATGAGGATATTTATAAAAACAAATATATTCAATCATATAATATTTCTATAGAGAAAAACAGCGATGATACTGACAGAAATCAATTTGTTATAGAAATAGAATCAAATCAAAAAAGAATCAATTAATATAACAAGAATATTTTCAAGAAAATCAAAAGATATTATTAAGAAGATCTTCTGTTTTAAAATTATATTATAAAACAACTAGATAAAATAAATACCCAGTTATCTTATTTTAATTATATTACAATCATCCCTTTAATGGTTTAAATACATTACTTATTATCTTTATGAACCAGTCGTTACATAAGTATAGATTAATTACGTAAAACGTGCTAAAAATTATTAAAAATATAACGCCATCGTTTTTTAGTTCTTTTATTAGTTTTTTCGTTATAATGGTAAACAATATTAATTCCATTAGTAAAAATAATACTACTTGTAATCTTAAAATAGTAAAACTAAATTGTCTTATGTATAAAAACATTCTATAGTATGAATTAAATATTAAAAGAACGGAAAAACAAACTAAGGATAAAATAAGTATTTTAACGGTTCTATCTTTATAAACATCCTTTGTTTTATACATTAAATAAGCTATTACAAAATAATTAATTAACGTTACAAATAAAAGCTGGAAAAAGCCTTCTCTTGCGTAACTTGAATAAATATAACCCTTAGGTATTTTTAAGAAATTGCCACATAATTTTGATATCTCTGAAATTAGAAATAACAAAAATACAAAATTAATAACTGATAATACCGTAATTACTATAGTTTTATCAACTATCTTATATTTTTCTTCGTTCATTTTTATATTCTTAGCCTTAATGCTGTTAATAGATATACTAAAAAGAACAATAAATGATACGATTAAAAGAATTATACTACTTATATCTATGTCATATATAAATATTATCTTACTTAAAAAAGCATCAAAATAATCATCCGCACTTACAAGTAAAAGAAGTATAACACTAGATACAACAATTCCTATTATTAATCCTAAAATAACGTTTATTATTTTATTATTTTTTTCTTTAGTAATATTAGGTTTTAATAGTTTTATATTTTTAAATAAATTATTTGGAAATAATTTAAATAATAAAGGAAAGTTATTAAGTGATATCTTATAATTTTTATTTACTAATAAAAAGAAGAATGTAAAAATAAGAATTGGAAGCAAAAATACGTTTATTATTTTATTAGATATATCTATTTTTATTATTACATCACTTATTAATGTTAAAATTATTGGAATTAGCATAAAATATGCTTTTTTATTTATTTGTTTATTATATTGTAGGATTACCGTAATACTAATAAGAAGTAATCCAAAAGGAATAATAATATTTTTTAAATACCAATCGATGTTAAGGTTATGAAATATTACTATTAATATTGCTGCTAATAAACATATTAACGTATTCTTTTTATCTATTTTAAAATTATCTATCATCATTATCACTCCTATATTCTAATATATCACTAGGCTGACAATCTAGTGCTTTACATATTACTTCTAAAGTTGAGAATCTAATTGCTTTTGCTTTGTTAGTTTTTAAAATCGATAAATTAGTTGGAGTTATCCCGGTTTTTTCACTTAATTCGTTTAAAGATATTTTTCTTTTTGCCATTATAACGTCTAAATTAACTATTATCATAATTCACCTACACCGTATAATCTACTTCGTTTTTATAATTAATCGCAGCTTTTATAACTTGTGCTAAAACATAAAAACTTAAGGATATTAAAAAGCATAATAAACTAACGGCAAAAGAAAGAAGCGTTGGGATAAAAAAGGATTTTATTATAACTATTAAAAACAATATCATAAACATAACGGCCATTACTTTAAGAGAGGATTCTATTTCTTTTCTAAATGGACTTTTTTTATACACGATGTTAAATAGTCTAATTAGGATTACCACAACCCCTAAACATATGATATAACAGGTAAAAAATGCTATTTTATATAACAATGGATGATTTTTAAATAAATCAAAGCTTGGATCTTTAAACATATCATACAAAGTTGGTATAAAAGGTAAACAAATTACTCCTGCTATTAATATAATTATTAATATAATTGATATTATTTTTGATATAAAACTTTTTTTCAAATTCATCACCTCAATAAAATAATATGATATATTTTATTAAAAGTCAATATATTTTTATCGATTATCATAAAATTATATTTGATTAACGATATATTCTTGATAATATTGACTATTAAATTATAATCATTATAATATATGACTACTTAGGAGTGAATTATGGATAGAGTTCTACGATTAACTAAAGATCAGTTTAATAAACTTATATACGAAGGCAAAGTAATAGGAACCCCATCTAGTACAAGTATTGTTTATGAACTAAAAAACGGATTAATATTAAAAGACTTAAAAGATGAATCAATAAAAGAATACGTATCTGAAGAAAATATGAATTATTCAGAAGAACAACTTCTAAAATTTTCAAATATAGATAGTAAATTATATTATTTTATAAAAGGGGTAATTTATGTTGATAATGAATTAGAAGCTGGAATAATGAAAAAATGTAACGGTCATTTATTAACTATGATTGACCCACTTAGTATAAATATTAATCTTTTTACTAAAGCAATTGATAGATTTAATAAGGCTACAATAGACATAAGTAAAAAGCATATAAAAGGGTTTGATATGAAGTATAACTTTATGTACGATGGATATAATTTTGGAGCAATTGATACTAATGAGTATGACTTTAGTAATTTAAGAGAAGATGAAATATATAAGTCAAATATTGGTTATTTTAACAGTGAAATAGCAGAATTTTTAGTAGATTTTTACTTTAAGAAGTTCGTAAATCAAACTAAGGAATTAAATGATATGTATAATTCTTTAATTGGTTTAGAGTTAATAAACGTAAATGAATTTATCATCTTATTAAGAAAAAAGCTTTCTGAATATTGTGATAAAAAAATAGTATATCTACAAGATGCTAAAATGATAGCAGAAGAGAATGAAAACTTAATATATCCATTATGTCCTATTTATAAATTAAATAAAAATAGTAAAAAACAATCATTTTAAAAAAGAAGAAAAATTGATAACCTCAATAATTCTTCTTTTTTATATATGATATATTACTCAACGCTTTTTAATGATTCAATCATATCTATTTTCTTTAAAGTATAATGAGTTACTCTGTTTACTATTAAAGTAAACAAAATGATTAATAAACTAGTTATTGCAAAGCTATATAACCTTATGTTGCGAATAAACCTTACCATTTCAATTTCTATGGTATCAACGATAACGTTGGTTAAGAATATTCCAAAGATTAATCCTAAACATATACCAATTAACGTAAGAATTACCGTTTCTTTGGTAATATATTTATCTACTTCTTTATCCGTAAATCCTAATACCTTAAGGGTTGCTATTTCTCTTTTTCTTTCACTTATGTTTATGTAAGATAAGTTATATAAAATAACTAGTGATAACGATCCTGATAGAACAATTAATATTAAAACTACGCTATTTAATGACTTAAGCATATCATTAATATTATTTATGGTTGAGTTAACTGACATAATACTCATTACGTTCGTATTTTTAAGTAGCTCTTTTGAGAATTTATTTTCTTCTTTTATATCATCTAAGCTAACGTATACTATGTTAGTATTATAAGGACCAATCTTTTTTTCATACGTGTTTTTATTCATAAAAACGTAGTTACCAACGTAATTTTCAGATATTTTAGAAATAACAAATTCATACTTATTATTATCTTGTGATATTAACGTAATTTTATCGTTTACTTTTTTATTGGTTAACTCTGATAATTTATCAGTTATAATTACTTTATTATCTTCTAAATTAAGTGGTTCTTTGGTTTTTAGATTCTTTAAGTTAACAACTTTCTTTAAATCTTTTTCGTTTTCAGGAACAAACAAATTAACACTATAACCATCTATGCTCATTGATACATCCATTTTAGTATTAAGTTTTGATATGATGTGATTACTATTAAACATGTTATTAATTTCATCTTCTTTTAAATCATTTGCTAAGTATATCATTTCATCAAAATTAAATATTTCACCAAATTGTTTGCCTGGAATTCCAGTAATAGAATCACGAATACCAAAGCCCGCTAACATAAGAGAAGTGCATCCTAAAATACCACCTACGGTCATTAACACACGTTTTTTATACCTAAATAAATTTCTTATTGTTATCTTATTTGAAAACTTTATTTTATTCCAAATGAATGGTATTTTTTCTAATATTACCCTCTTACCATTAGAAGGAGCCTTTGGTCTCATTAAATCTGATGGTTTTTCCTTAACTACTTTTCTTATTGTAACAAGGGTTGTACCACATATACAAATAATGGCTATTAATATTCCTACCACCGTATTTAAAGGATTAAAATCATAGCTAAACACAGGAACATCAAACAATATTTTATAAATGTTCCAAATAAATAATGGAAGAATAAAAAATCCTAATAAAGAACCTAAAATGCCACCCAATAAGGTTGCAATTCCAGAGTATAGTAAGTATTTTTTTCTTATGTGCTTATTACTAAAACCTAGTGATTTTAAAGTGCCAATTATCATTCTATCGTCTTCTACCATTCTAGACATAGAAATTAAACTTATTAATATTGCAACAACAAAAAATATGGTTGGAAATATCTTAGATAAATTAGAAACACTTTTTCCATCATCAATGTAACTTGAGTAGTTGCTATCATCTAACCTTTTATATACGTACCAAACTGATTTTGGAATTTCATCTAGTTTTTTCTTAGCTTTTATAATTTCTAAATCAAATATTTTTTTACTATTATAGTATTCTTCTACTTTCGAGTTATATAAATTTAAGTTGCTGTTATAACTTCTTAGATTATTGTTATACGTACTTAATCCATTTTGATACTCGTTATAATAAGTATTATACAAACTATTATTTTTATTATATTCATCTAAAGAAGAATCGTATAAACTAACGTTTTTATTATATTCTTCTTCGGCATTAATAACGTCATTTATTTTACCTAAAGATTCCGTTACTTTATCTTGGTTTTCCTTATAAAGTTTAAGAAATGTTATTATCCTATCATAATTTGGTAACTCTTTTGGAATAAGCATAATTAAAACATCAACATACTTTGGATCTTTTATTATATTATAAGCTAGCTTTTTTAGTTCTTGTTCATCCATTTTATTTAACTTATCTACTATCACATCATAATTTGGTAATTCTTTTGGAATCATATCTATTATGGCTTTTTTATCTAAGTTATTTAACATGTTAATTATATTTTTTACGTCTTCATAATTAATGTTATAATCTTTTAATTCCTCGTTAATAACGTTTTTAGCTTCTTCTATTTTAGCTGAGGCATCACTTAACTCTAACTTATACCCATCTAACGTTTTTTTAGCTTGATCTAATTTTTCTTTGTTTAAATTTAACTCTTGTAAAGATGATAATAAATAATTATTAGCATCATCTAATTTTGCTTTAGCATCATTGATGGTTATTTTAGCATCATCTAACTCTTTTTTATAAGTGTTAAATTTTTCGTTGGCTTCAGTTTCATTTTTTACTATTTCATCATTTATTTGGTTATAAATCTCGTCATATCTTCTTTTTTCACTATTTTTCTTTATTCTTTCTATGTTCTTTAATGCGGCATCAACTAATTTATTATATTCTTTTGAATTAGTAACTTCTTTTTTAGCATTATCTAAACTTATGTATATTTCAGTATAATAACTAATGTTAAAATTATCTTCTAACACGTACGTATAATAATCTATGCTACCAGAGCCAATATTTGTATTTCCTCGTTTTAAAGAAGAAGTACCCCTACTTATATACAAAGGGCTTTTAACCGTCCCAACGATTGTTAAACTAGTTTTCTTAAAAGTTTTATCCCCATCTAATAAGTTTATTTTATCCCCTATTTTCATGTTTTCTTTTTTAAGAAAACTCTCTTCTACAACTATTTCACCAGCTTTCTTTGGCATTCTACCTTTTTTTACTTCAATTTTATTTATATCATTTGTAATACTAATTACTTTTGATACAACCTCATCTTTATTAGTTTTTACTAAAACATCTTTAGAATAAGAGCCATATACTTTATTTATACCTCTTATTTTTTTTATGTCTTCAATATCATTTTTTGTTAAGCCTAACGTTGATACTACTTTTATATCATATAGGTTTTTTTTATCGTAATAACTATCTAGTGACTTCATCATATCAGGTGCAGCCATCTTTATTCCAACAAAAACCCCAACTCCTAATAAACTCATAATAACAAGTGATATAAATCTTTTAAAAGAATGTTTTATTTCCCTTACACTCGTAGTATTTATTCTATTCTTTTTCATGATTACCACTCTATTTCATCTATTGATTTTGGATTTTTATTAATAATGATTTCTTCAGCTTTTCCATTTTTAAATTTTATAATTTTATCAGCCATTGGCGCTATTGCAGCGTTATGAGTTATTATTATTACGGTCATTTTTTCTTTTCTTGCGGTTTGTTCAAGTAATTTTAAAATCTGCTTACCAGTTTTATAATCTAAAGCCCCCGTTGGTTCATCACATAAAAGTAACTTAGGGTTTTTAGCAAGTGCCCTTGCTATTGCAACACGTTGTTGTTCACCACCTGATAACTGGGATGGGAAATTATCCATCCTTTTTTGTAATCCTACTTTACTTAAAATTGTTTTAGGGTCTAAATGGTCCTTACATAATTGAACTGCAAGTTCTACATTTTCTAATGCTGTTAAATTTTGCACTAAATTATAAAATTGAAACACAAAGCCTATATCATTTCTTCGATACATTATAAGATTTTTATTTGTATAATTAGTTATTTCTTTTTTATCTACTATAACCTTACCACTGGTTAATGAATCCATACCACCTAATATGTTAAGGCAAGTTGTTTTTCCTGCACCTGATGGTCCTAAAATAACAACAAGCTCTCCTTTTTCTATTTCAAATGAAGCCTTGTTTAAAGCTTTTATTTCGACTTCACCCATTTTATATATTTTATCTACGTTTTTAAATTCAATATATGCCATATAAACACCCTCTTTAGTGATATATTATATAATAAAAATTTAAAAAAAGAACATTTTTTTTATTTCCATAAAAAAAACAGATAAACAACTTTTATCTGTTTAATAAATATATACCTAAATTTAAGTATCCCGCAAAAATAACCCATAGTAAATATGGTATTTGAAGTAAGGCTGCTTTTTTATCAATTTTATAAAATTCTATTATCATCCATATAATAGATATTAAAAGTAAAAGTAACCATATAAATGCAAATAAATATGCTTCGAATCCGAAAAATATAAGACTCCAAATTGAATTAATTACAAGCTGAATAGCATATATCACAAGAGCTTTATTCTTATTTGGATTATTTTTAGTTGTTATAATATAACATGATATGCTCATAAGTAAGTATAATATACTCCATACAATAGGAAACAAAAAACCAGGAACGTTTATAGGTTTTTCTAGTTCTTTAAACGCATCCATGTTATTCATCGTAAATAAGCTAAAAAAACTTCCTACTATAAATGTGATTAATATAATGATTATTAATCTTTTCCAATTTATTTTTTTCATTTCATCACCAGTTATATTATATTTATATATTCTAAATTTATACTAATCATAGTAATTTTTAATAAATTTATTAGCAATTTTTTCAGAGGTTAAAATTGCCTCATCTTCATATAGATTATATTGTCTAAGCGCGTTATTATAAGCAAAATTAGAAACTACTTTAACACCTACATAAGCAATTTTGTTTTGAAACGCAAATTGTCCAACCACACCACTTTCGACATCAACTGCTCCGGCATTATATTCTCTTCTTATACTATTTGCAAGAGAATTATTACAAACAAACATATCGCCAGATGCAATCAAATCATTACTATAATTAACACCACAAATTTGGCATGATCTTTGCATGCATTCCCTTAAATCTTTATTGGTAGAATATATGCCTTTTGGAATATTTGGAATAACACCTGGGGAATAACCATTAGGCGAAAAATCAACATCAAATTGAATGGCACTACTAAATACTATAGCAGAAAAGATATCATTGCTATCAGATATACTTCCAGCAGTTCCTATTTGAGCGATAACCTTAACATCATAGTTATCACACAAATACCTTAGAGTATTAGTAACATTTACCTTTCCATAACCTGTTGTTGCAATTAAAAATTGATGTTCATTATAATTACAACTATAAAGATTAATACCATCAAGAGCATTTTTTTTAGTATACTCAAACTTATTTACCAGATTACTTATGTATTTATCTTCTGGTGCAACAATTAACAGCATAACATTACCTCCATACTAATGTATATTTGTTTTAATTTAAATTTATTTACATAAAATTATTTTAAGAAAGGATGATTTTATGGCTTATAAAGTGGCAATAGATGCCGCGGGAGGAGGAACAAATAGCGGAGCAACAGGTAATGATTTGGTTGAAAAAGATTTTTCTCTTTTAGTTTCTAAATATATTGGTGATAGATTAAGTTCGCTTGGTATTGAAAATTTTTTAATAAGAGACACGGATGAAACTTTATCTGATGAACAAAGAGTTAATATTATAAAAAATAAATACGGAACTGGCAATAACATAATAGTTATTTCAAATAGATTAAATCCTGGATCTGGTAATGGAACAGAAATAATATATCCTCTAAGAAGTAATAGTAAGCTTGCATCTAGTATTGCTAGTAACATAGAATCTGTTGGAGGAAACGTAACAAAATATTATCAATTAAGAAATAGTAACAATACAGCATTAGATGACGATTATTTAATAAGAAATACTAAAAATAATCAAACAATAGTAATTGATTATGGCTATGTTAATAACGCTAGTGATGCTAATTTTCTAAAAGATAACTATGAAGCTTTAGCTGAGGCTGTTGTAAAATCTATTGCAGATTATGCTGGTGTTACATATATACCAGAAAGTTTACAAGGATATTATATAGTCCAAAAGGGGGATAAAATTTTTATGGGGAATAATAAACAAAAATAAAAAATTGGATTAATTAGATAAAGATATGATATAATCTTTGTAGGAGGTTTTATGCAAATAATTTTTGGAACAACTAATCAAAGGAAAACGGAGGATTTACAAAATATTATCAATGAGATGAATTTAGACTTAGAAGTATTAAGCATGGCAGATATAGGTTGGGATAGAGGAGAAATAGAAGAAAATGGTTCTACTATTGAAGAAAATTCATTAATTAAAGCAAAAGCTATTTTATTTTTTTGCAAAGATCACGGCATCGAATATCCAATTATAACAGATGATGCGGGTTTATTTGTAGATACTCTAAATGGAGAACCAGGTATCTACACAGCAAGATATGCTGATGACGAACTTTCAATGAATCCCGATTTGCCAAAACATCAATGTGTTATAAAACTATTAAATAAATTAAATGGGAAAAAGAATAGAAATGCTACTTATAAATGTTGTGTAACTATTATGATGCCTGATGGTAAGTATCATCAAGAAATTGGAGAAAGCAAAGGAACTATTGCAGAAAAAATAATTGGGGAATTAAAGAAACCATACTTTTATTCAGTATTTATTTTAGAAGGTACTAAAGTTGCTTTTAACTCTTTAAATAGAAAAGAATTAAATAATACATATAGATACAATGCATTAAGAAAATCTTTAAAGAAAATTAAATAAAAAATTAATTACATCCTAAGAATTAAAATAAAATATTAAAAAATAGGATGTTTTTTTATGCTTTAATTTATTAACATTATTTATTATTTTTTTATATTATCCTACAAACAAGATAAGCAAAACATTCTATAATAATGGCTTAACTTTTTCAAATGCAAAATTACGAAGTTTAATATTATATGTTATAATACAAATTGAGGTGCAAAACAATGAATAAGAAAGAGTTAATAAATAGAATTAATGAAGTTACTCAGTTTTTAGTAAATGGCGTAGTTAAAAAAAATAATTACGTATTTAATGGGCATCCTTGTTTTTATTTGCTTCATTCTAAACAAGAGTTTGAAAATAAGTTAAAAGAGAGTGTTATTGATAAAGAAGAATATAGTAAATTTGATTTATACTATTACTTAAGCTATATGTTCAAATATATGTTACACCCTTATGATTGTCATACCAGAGCAATGTTTATTGATAAAAAAGTCTTACCTTTAAAAGTTAGAATTATTAATGACATACCATACATTGTAGATTGTAATCAAAACTTAAATCAATTTAAGGGAAATGAAATAAAAAAAATAAATGGAGTTAATATAAATATAATTATTTCAGAATTAGAAAAAATTATATGTTACTCTTCTAAAGCTCATTTAAAATCCATATTAGAAGAATATTTAATTAATGCTAATATACTTCAATCGTTGCCATCTTTATCAATAACAGATTCGATTGTTTTTAACTCTGGTAATAATGAAATAAGATTTGATTTGAATAATTTGGATACATATAAGGACAAATCAAAAAAGGAAAATTATAATTTGAGTATTGTTGATGACATAGCAATAATTACTTATAGTTCGTGTAAAGATGAAAATAAAATGAAAGACCTTGTGCACAAATTAGAAAATATAAGTGATATAAATAAATATATTGTTGATTTACGTGGAAATGGCGGTGGTGACTCATCAATTAATAGTCATTTGGTTAAATTTTTAAATGGTAAAAAAGTTGTTACACTTTGTGATGAAAGAGTTTTTTCAAGTGCTCGTATGTGCTTAATTGATTTAAAAAATATAGGTTCTAAAATTATTGGAACAGCTCCAGGAACATCAATTAATTGCTTTGGAAATTGTGTAATGGAAAAAGAAATTCATGATATGAATTTAGTGGTATACGGCAGTGCAACATACTGGTATTATGACGAAAATTTAGAATGTCATGGTATATATAAAAAAGACTTTGTTAAAGCATTAGAAAAGTATCCAAATCTTTTAAAATCTGTTTTTATACAAGTTGATAAAAATATAGAGTTAACACGAGAAGATTATTTAAATCAAAATGATTCAGTTATAAATTATGCTGTTGATGAATTAAAAGAAAAAAGAAAAATAATATAATTAATGTTTTTTAGTTAATAATTGAATTAAATCATCATATTTAATAAAAAAAATTAAATACGATGATTTTTATATGTACAAAATAAAATCTAAATAATAAAATAGAATTTTTCTAATTATTAGAGTATTATAAACATATAAATTAATATTACTAAACCAAACATCAAAGCCATAGAATTTATTGGAGGTATAAAACTCTATGGTTAAATACAAGGTTAATTTAAAATTTAAAGAAAATGGTAAATCTTTAAACGAGATAATAACTAATGTATTAAAAATCGAATTAGAAAAACAATATACGACTTGCAATATTTTAAATAAGAAGTCACCATTAAAAGTCACTTTTTATTCCCAAAATAAAAGGAGTATGAATTAAGTCTTATGAATAGTAATTTTAATGTAGGACTATATATAAGATTATCAAGAGATGATGGAAATATTGAATCTGATAGTATTGTAAGTCAAAGAGCTTTACTTAATCAGTATGTAAAAGAAAACAATTATAATGTTATAGATGAGTATGTTGATGATGGTTTTACTGGGACTAATTTTGAAAGACCTGCATTTAAGAAAATGATTAAAGATATTGAAATAGGTAAAATAAATATGATTATTACCAAAGATATGTCAAGATTAGGTAGAGATTATATAGGTACAGGAGAACTAATAGAAAAATATTTTCCAAATAATAATATAAGATATATTGCTATTAATGATGGAATAGATACATTTATAGATAATACCAATAATGATATTGCACCTTTTAAAGCCATAATGAATGATATGTATGCCAAAGATATTTCTAAAAAAGTTAAAACTAGTTTGCATTCAAG